>CAZYQM010000023.1:14579-16189 GCA_964649965.1 uncultured Gemmatimonas sp. | reverse complement strand
GCAGAAGAACGGCCTGTTCGGCGTCGTCGCCGCAACGGGCGGTGAGATCAAGGGCCGCGTGGACGCGCCGGATGACCGTGCTCCGGCCTATATGGCCAAGCTTGGCTTCGACCGCCAGCTCAATGACGACCTCCGCTTCCGTCTCAGCGGCTCGTACCGCACCACCAGCTCGTCGATCAGCAACTCGATCTACTCGGGTGACCGCGCCGGCTCGCGCTACTACTACGTGCTCGAGAACACCACGGCGACCGAATCGGCCAACTTCACCTCGGGCCGCATCAACCCAGGGTTCACGGACAAGATGAACGGCTATATGATCAACCCGTTCGTGAAGTTCCGTGGCGCCGAGTTCTTCGGGATGTATGAAGTCGCCAAGGGCCGCAGCGCCGCGGAGACCGCGGAGCGCGAAGTCACGCAGCTGATGGCCGAAGGCGTGTACCGCTTCGGGCAGAGCGAGAACCTCTACGTCGCCGCCCGCTGGAACAACGTGACGGGCGACCTCGGCACCGCCGCGCCGGACGCTGACGTCACCCGCCTCAACTTCGGTGGCGGCTGGTACGTGACGCCGAGCCTCCTGATGAAGGCCGAGTGGGTCAACCAGGAGTACAAGGGCTTCGTCGGCGCCGCCGACACCCGCAACGGTGGCAAGTTCAGCGGCTTTATGATCGAGGCGGTGCTCGCGTTCTAAGACGCGACGCATACGCCGCAGGACAGACGGCGGGGAGGAGCTTGGCTCCTCCCCGCCGTCTGCGTTCCACCCCGATGCCCGCGGTCCCGACGTTTCCATCTTTCGCCTTCCGTCATTCGTCCAGTAGTTTCTCCTGATGCGCCTCCCCCTCATCATCCTCTCCGCCGCGCTCGTCGCCTGTGCCGGCGCGCAATCGTCCACCACGCCCGCGGCCGATGCCCGCGCCATCCCGGCGCTCGACTCCGCGCAGCTGATCGGCGACCTCTTCCGCCTCGCGCACGACTCGATGGCCGGTCGCGCCGCGATGACGGCGGAGAACGCCAAGGCCCGCGCCTACCTCGTCGGTGAGATGCGCCGCCTCGGCCTCGCGCCCGTCGGCGCGTCCTACGAGCAGCCCTTCGCGATGCCGCGGCGCAACCGTCCGGACTCGGTGAAGGGCGTCAACGTCGTCGCGCAGGTGCGCGGCACGCGCTTTCCCGACCGCGTCATCGTCGTCAGCGCGCACTTCGACCACGTCGGCGTGCGCAACGGCAACATCTACAACGGCGCCGATGACAACGCCTCGGGCACGGCCGCCCTGCTGCAGATGGCCGCGCACTTCCAGCGGCAGCGGCCCAGCCACACGCTGATCTTCGCGTTCTTCGACGCCGAGGAGATGGGCCTGCTCGGCGCGCGCGCCTTCGTCGCGAACCCGCCGGTCCCGCTCGCGCAGATCGCCGCGAACGTGAATATGGATATGGTCGCCCGCGGCGATAACGGCTCCCTCTGGGCGGTCGGCACCGCGCCGTATCCGGTGATGAAGCCGATCGTCGAAGGCCTCGTGCCGGATGCGCCGGTCACCCTGAAGATGGGCTTCGATACCGGCACCGGGCGCAACAACTGGATCTCCCAGTCCGACCAAGGCGCCTTCCACGCCCAGGGC
>CAZYQM010000023.1:0-14569 GCA_964649965.1 uncultured Gemmatimonas sp. | reverse complement strand
CGGCGCTGATCGCCGGCAGCGTCGCCGGCTCGATGACGCAGGTGACGCTGGCCTACGGCGTCGGGCTGGGGCTGGGCATCGCGCTGGTCTACACCCCGTCGATCGGCTGCGTGCAACCCTGGTTCACGCGCCGCCGCGGACTGGCCGCCGCGCTAGGTGATGTGCAGGCGCCGTCGGATGGCCGCCTCGGCGGCCGCCTGACGCGCCTCCCCGACGCCACCGATCACGGTATACGCCGCCCCGAAGGCATCGAGGGCTTCGCGGAACTCCGCGAAGAGCTGCGTCCGCGCCGACGGACGGTCCCGCACGCCGTCCGCCTCCCAGGGGAGGTCGGGGAGGCAGAGCAGGTAGAGATCGGCGAGCCGCGTCCGCGCCTCGGAGATGATCCACGACGGGCAGGCGCCATAGTAGTGCCGCGCGTACACAAGCGTGCTCACCAGGTCGGTATCGTGGAGGAGCAGGGGTGGCGCGCTGGCCCGCGCCGCATCGTCCAGCGACATCGCGAGCCGTGCGATTGGCTCCACGGTCGCGGCGGACAGCGGCGTCGGGTCGGTCTCGACGCATCGCCGCGCGGCTTCCGGCACCCACGGCGCAGCGAACGTGCGGGCCAGCGATTCCGCCAACGTGGTCTTGCCGCTGCTCTCGGGACCGATGAGCACGACGTCCCGCGTGCGGTCCGGGCCCGCGCCACGCGCCGTCACGCTGCGGCCTCGGAGGCCTCGCGAGTCGCCAGCGTGCGGCCCCACGAGCGCCAGCCTTCAATCGCCAGACCGAAGAACGCGATGTACAGCAGTACCGTGGGCCACAGTCCCTGCGAGGCGTAGAGCCCCACGTACACGACGTTGACGGCGATCCACACCGCCCAGTTCTCCCGCAGCTTGCGCGTGAGCATCCACTGGGCGACGAGGCTCACGGCGGTGGTGCCGGCGTCGAGCCAGGGAGAGGCGGCGTCGGTGAAGCGCGAGAGCCCGAGGCCCAGCGCGACGGTGCCCGACGCCGCGAGCGCCGCGAGCCATAGCCCCAGCCGCGGCGACGTCCGGCTCACCTGCACGCCCGTGTGCGTCGCGCCGCCGTACTTCCACTGGTACCAGCCGTACAGCGACAGCGAGAAGTAGAACAGCTGCAGTCCGGCGTTCGCGTAGAGCTGGGCCCGTCCGAGCACCACGAAGTACAGGGCCGTGTTGACCAGCGCCGTCGGCCAGCTGGCGATGTGTTCGCGGGTGCTGAGCCACACGCTGACGACGCCGAAGGCGGCGGCGATCCACTCGAGCGGGTCCATTGGCGGAGCCTAATCCCCACGCGTGCCCGTTTACAAGGCGTACCGTGCGCGGGCATCTTCCCCGCTGACCCGGCAACCGAGGAACTCGATGCTCCTGTCCGCCCTGACGCTCTCGCTCGCGCTGGCCGTCCCGCCCGCGCATTGCGCAGACCTGTCCGATCACGCAGGTGCCGACTCGACGCTCGTGGCCCTCTACGACGCTGGGCAGCCGTGGACCGAGTTCCTCGGCGCCGCGCGCGCCCGGCGCGCCCAATGGCTGGAGAATGCCGCGCGGCCGCTCGCGCCGGCCGACGCCGTGGCGCGTGCCCGCGCACTGCCGGGGCGTTGGCGACTGCTCGCCGTCGCCGTGGACTCGTGCAGCGACTCGGTGAACACCATCCCGTTCTTGGCGCAGTTGGTGGCACAGGTACCGCAGCTCGAGATGCGGGTGCTCTCGCCCTCGCAGGGCCGGGCGCTGATGGAGGCGCGGCGCACGCCCGACGGGCGAGCCGCCACGCCTACGGTCATCATCCTCGACGCCGAGGGCAACGAGGCTGGCTGCTGGATCGAGCGGCCTGCCGCCCTCCAGGCGATCGCCCTGCAGGCTGGGGCGGGCGGGGGCACCACGGCGTTCGCGGAGCGCAAGGCCGCCTGGTATGCCGCGGACGCCGGGGCGAGCACGGTTGCGGAGGTCGTGGCGCTGCTCGAACGGGCGGCCACCGGCGCCCGGGGATGTGACGCCGGGCCGGCCCGGGCGGGTGAGTAAGGCTGGCCGTGGCGTTGAATCTCGGCCGCCCCAGAGGCTAGATTGAGGGGTTCCCACTCCAACCCGACACTATGGCGAAAGAAGAAGCGATCGAACTCGAAGGGACCGTGAGCGAAGTGTTGCCGAGCGCGACCTTCCGTGTACTGCTGTCGAACGGGCACGACGTGCTCGCGACGATGGCCGGCAAGATGCGCCGTTTCCGCATCCGGGTCCTTCAGGGCGATCGCGTGACCGTCGAGGTCTCGCCGTACGACTTGAGCCGCGGCCGCATCACGTTCCGTCACAAGAACTGAGCGACGCGGGGCCGGGAAATGAGAGCGGGGCGCGAATCCGATAAGGATCCGCGCCCCGTTCTCATTTCACGCTATGGCGACCGACGATCGGCGCCGACGGCTCAGTGCGCCGCGGCTTCGGCCTTCGGCTTGTCGGGCTTCTGGTAGGTGGCCTTGTGGATGGAGAACGCAGCCACGTTGGCGACGATCGCAAGCACGATGATGGCCGCGGCGAAGCCCCAGCCCAGCTTGTTCGGATCGTACGCGGTCCCGCTGTTCGACATACTCGGCTCCACGTGAGGAGGTTCAGAGAGCGAATGCTAACGAGTCAGTGGGGGTTCCCGCCACTGGTGCGGCGCGCCGGCCGCGACGGTCAGCGCCGACGGAATCGCTCGAGGGCGCGACGGTCCTGCTTGGTCGGCCGGCCGGGCGCGGGGTCGATGGCCGGCGCGGCCTTGGTGAGCTGCCAGTGCAGCTTCTCGCGCGCCTCGCGCGAGGCGGCGGTCTCCTCGTAGAGGCGCTGTGCCTCCGGCGCCGGCCCGCGCCGCTCCGATGTGCCCCGCACGATGAGGATGTGCTCGTAGGGACCGAGGCGCAGGCGCAGCTCATCGCCGGGCTTCACGGCCTTGGCGGGCTTGGCACGGTCGCCGTTCACGTACACTTTGCCACCATCCACCGCGTCTGCGGCCAGCGACCGCGTCTTGAAGAAGCGCGCGGCCCACAACCACTTGTCCACGCGGACCGGCTCGGTCCGCACAGGAGCGTGTTCGTCGTGCATCGCTGCAACTTAACGCTCATCGCCTGCGTGACGATCGCCGCCTGCGGCGACCCCGAGGCGCGGCAGGCGGCCGAACAGCAGGTGGCCCGCCAGGAGATGGCGGTGGCCGAGACCACGGCTCGCCGCGCCGCCGCCCTGCCGAGTGACGGACGCTGGACCGAGGCCCATCTGATGGACCGTCTCGTCCGTGCCGGTGTGGCGCCGCGCGCCAATCCGGAGCCCGCGCCGGAGGCGCCGTGGATGCAGGCCGAGCCCTTGCGATTGCTCGCCGGCGGCGGCACGCTGTACGCCTGGATCTATCCGGACAGCGCGTCGCGGCGTCGCGTCTCCGACGCCTTGGACGCGACGACGGCCGCCCCGCCGGGGCAGGTCACGCCCTTCGCACCGCCGATGCTGATGGTCAGCAACAACAACATCATCGTGGTCGTCACGGGCGGGCGCGTCGCCAACCACGACCGCATCTCGCTGGCGATCGAGGCGGGCCTCCCCGTCGTGCCCTAGGTGTAAAGACTCAGGAGGTTGTTCACAGGGCGTAGCGGCACCAAGCTGGGGTTGTCGAGACACTCAACCGGCAACGCCAGAGGCCCTGTGAACACCCACAAGAATGCACGGCTCACCCCGTATGCGCGACGGGAGGCGTGCCGCCGCGTGCGGTGCGGCGTGCCCGTGGCCCAGGTCGCGCGCGCCTTCGGCGTGTCGCGCCAGACCATCTACAAGTGGCTCCGCCGCTCGGGCGCGGTCGAGACCCGCTCGTCGCGGCCGCACCGCTCGCCGACGCGCCTCCAGCGCCGCTACCGCCGGCAGATCCTCAAGCGCCGGCGCCAACGCTGGTCGAGCCGGCGCATCGCGCAGCACACGGGGCTGCCGCTCTCGAGCGTCGGTCGCGAGCTGCGCCGGCTGGGGCTCGGGCGGCTGCCGCGGGTCGAGCCGCCGCGCCGGATCGTCCGCTACGAACGCGCGCGCCCCGGCGAGCTCGTGCACCTCGATGTGAAGAAGCTCGGCCGCATCGGCGTCGTCGGGCACCGCATCCACGGCGACTACACGCGCCGCGCGCGCGGGCGCGGCTGGGAGTTCGTGCACGTGGCGATCGACGACCACACGCGCCTCGCCTACGTCGAGGTGCTGCCGGACGAGACGGCGCCGACGGCCGCCGGCTTCCTCGCGCGCGCCGTCGCGTGGTATGCCGCGCTCGGCATCCCGGTCGAGCGGGTGCTCACCGACAACGGCAGCTGCTACCGCGCGCTGCCCTTCGGCGAGCAGGCGCTCGCGCTCGGGATCGGGCAGCGCTTCACGCGACCCTATCGCCCGCAAACCAACGGGAAGGCCGAGCGCTTCATCCGCACGCTGCTCGCCGAGTGGGCCTACGACCGCGCCTACGCGCGCTCCGGGTGGCGCACCCGCGCCCTCCCGCACTATCTCTCCTTCTACAACACCGAGCGGCGCCACAGCGCCCTCGGCGACCTTACCCCAGCGCAGAAACTCGCGCGCTACCTGTCAACAACGTGCTAGGTCATTACACCTAGGCCGACGGGTCTTGGCCATTGCGCGGAGAGAGCTTCGGCGCGATTCTCGGCCACGGAATCGACCACCCCCTCTCAGGCTCCGATATGCGCAGCGTCGCGTCCGCACTGTGTCTCACCTTGCTCGCTTCGACGATCCCGACACGTGGGGCGGCGCAGACGCAACCGGGACAGAACGCGGCGTACGTGGAGTTGCTTGGCAGCGGCGGCGTGTGGTCCGCCAACCTGGAACGCGCACTCGGCGCGTTCCGCTTTCGCGTCGGCATCGGCGCTTGGTCCGCCGACGATTCCTTCGGGGCCGGCACGATCAACTACTCGACCGTTCCCGTCACGATGTCGCACGTGAAGGGCGACGGGAACCATCGGCTCGAGACCGGCATCGGTGTCACCGGCGGGAGGCGGGCTTTCGATTCGAGCTTCGACGGCGGCGAGCGGACGCGGTTCGCGACGCTGACGGGCATCCTCGGCTATCGGTATCAGAAGCCGGACGGACGGTTCGTGTTCCGCGCCGTCCTGACGCCGATGTATGGTTTGGGGACGGTCGAGTCCGCGTACCCGGACAAGGGCTTCTTCCCTTCATTGGGCCTCAGCTTCGGCACGGCGTTCTAGGCGTCGCCGACCGCCGTCCCGGCCAGGGGATCGGCTGGGCGTGAAGCACCGAGACCGAAGCCGCCGCTGCGGAGTTTGTCAGAGATGCGTCTCCTGCTCGCCCTTCTCGCGCTGCCCTTCACCACGGCGCTCGCCCAGCCCAGCGGCACCATCACCGGAACCGTTGTCGCCTCCGGCACCGAACAACCCATCGCCGGCGCGCAGCTCGTGGTCGAAGGCGCCGATCGCCGCGCCGTCGCGGACGAGCAGGGGCGCTTCGCGATCGTCGGCGTCGCGCCGGGTGTCTGGCGCGTGCAGGTGCGGGCGATCGGCTATCGCCCGGTGATCATCCCTGACGTCGTCGTCGGCAGCGGCAAGCCGACGACGCTGGCCATCCGCCTGCTGCCGGCGCCGATTGACGTCGCCGCCGTCGAGGTGCGCGCGGCGTACTTCACACCGGCCGTCGAGGCGGCGACCTCCACGCAGACGCTCAGCGCGGAGGCGATCCGTCGCGCGCCCGGCGTGCAGGAAGATGTCGTGCGCGCCGTCGCGCTGCTGCCGGGCGTGGGCGTCACGCAGCCGGGCCGCAACGACCTCGTCGTGCGTGGCGGTGCGCCGTTCGAGAATCTCTTCCTCGTGGACGGCATCGAGGTGCCGAACATCAACCACTTCGGCACGCAGGGGTCCACCGGCGGTCCGCTCTCGCTGATCAACGTGGACGCCGTCGAGCAGGCGACGTTCTCGGCCGGCGGATTCGCCGCCAAGTACGGCGACCGCACGGCGTCCGTCACGAGCATCACGCTGCGCGAGGGCAACCGCCGCGAGTTCGGCGGCGAGTTCACGCTCTCCGCCACGGGCGGATTCGCCGTCGCCGAAGGGCCGCTGGGCGAGCGGGGCTCCTACTATATCAGTGCGCGCCGCAGCTATCTCGACCTGCTCTTCAAGGCCGCCGGCTTCGGCTTCGTCCCGGCCTACAGCGACCTGCAGGTGAAGGCCGTGCAAGACATCGGCAGCCGCGACAAGCTGTCGTTCCTGTTCATCGGCGCCGACGGCACGGTCACGTTCTTCAACGACGAGGCCGACCAGCGCTACGACAACTCGCGCGTCGCCGCGCCCTCGCAGCGGCAGTATTTCTCCGGGCTCACGTGGCGACGCCTCGTGCCGCGCGGGATCTTCGACCTCACGCTGGGCCGCACCTGGACGTCCTTCGAGACGATCCAGAACGATTCGCTGAACCCGCCGAACACGATCTTCCGCGCGTTCAGCACCGAAGGCGAGCAGTCGTTGCGCGCGGACCTCACGCTGCAGGCGACCGCGCGCACCGAGCTCAACGTCGGCGCGGTAGCGCGCTACGCCAGCGATCTCTCCTACGACCTGTTGCTGCCGGGCGCGCTGCGCACCGATGCCTCGGGCACGCCGCAGCCGCTGAGCGTGGACACGACGTTCACCGCCGATCGCCAGGCACTGTACGGCTCGATCGCCTACCAAGCCACGCCCAAGCTGCGCGCCACGCTCGGCATTCGCGGCGATCGTTACGGATTCCTCGACGGTACGATGCGCGCGAGTCCGCGGCTCGGCCTGCGCTACGCGCTCACCGACCGCACGGCGCTGACTGCCAGCGCCGGTCGCTACTGGCAGACGCCGAGCTTCATCTGGCTCGTCGGCGATCCCTCGAACGCGCTACTCGATCCATTCCGCGCGGATCAGGCGGTCGCCGGCATCGAGCACTTGCTGCGCGATGACGTGAAGCTGCAGTTCGAGGTCTACGCGAAGGGCTATTCGCAGTATCCGCGACGGGTGTTCCGCCCGCAGGCGGTGCTCAGTCCCAGCGGTTTCGACGACGTGACCAGCGACATCCCCTTCGGCCTCGAGCCGCTCGCCGCGACGGCGAAGGGTCGCTCCGTCGGCGCCGAACTCTTCGTGCAGAAGCAGCTGAGCGACATCCCAGTCTTCGGCCTCGCGAGCGTGAGCGTCGCGCGCACGACCTTCGACGGTGCCGATGGCGTGGCGCGTCCCGGCAGCTTCGACACGCGCGCGATCGGCAACGTCGTGCTCGGCTGGCGCCCGAATCCCACGTGGGAGCTCTCGGGCAAGTTCCGCATCGCGAGCGGGCTGCCGACGACGCCGTTCATCACCAGCGGACCGAACGCGGGCCAGCAGGACTTCACGCAGTGGAACGGCGGCGAGCGCCTGCCCGTCTTCCACGCGCTCGATGTGCGCGTGGATCGCCGCTGGAGCCTGCGCCGCGTGCAGCTCGTGGGCTACGTGGACATCCAAAACGTGTACTGCCGCGAGAACGTCTCCGGCCTGCAGTGGGACCAGCGTGACCAGGTCGTGCTGCGCAACACGAGCATCGGATTGCTGCCGAGCATCGGGTTCAGCATCGAGTTCTAGTCGAACGCCGAGCCACGCATCGGCGTATCTTGGGGCAGACCCCTACCACGGAGTACGCGTTCGTGTCTGTCTCCACGCAACGTCTGTTCAGCGCACGCACCGCTGCGCTCACGCTCATCGCCCTCGCGTCCGCGGTTGCGCCCGTTGTCGCGCCCGTCGCCGCACAGCAGGGTTATCAGCAGCCGCCCGCCGCCGTCGCGCGCATCCTCGATGCGCCCGCGCGCCCGCAGGTCCTCACCAGCCCGGACAAGTCGCTGCTGGTGATGCTCGAGCGGCCCGGCCTGCCGAGCATCGCCACCATCTCCGAGCCGGAGTATCGCCTCGCCGGCATCCGGTTGAACCCGCGCACCAGCGGCCCGTCGCGGCAGAATCCCTCGCGCGGCATCCGCGTGAAGCCGATGCGCGGTGGCGAGGCGCAGCCGATCCAGATGCAGCTGCCTGCCGGCGGGGGCATCAGCTACCCGTCGTGGTCGCCGAACGGCAAGCTGATGTCCTTCGTCGTGAGCACGGACGACGCACTCACGCTGTGGGTCGCCGATCCGACTGCGCGCACGGCACGCCAGGTGAGCACGCGCAACCTCAATGCCGTGCTCGGCGCGCCCTGCAGCTGGATGACCGACGCGGCGCTCGTCTGCACGACGATTCCCGACGGTCGTGGCGCCGAACCTGCGGCGCCAACGGTGCCGGAAGGGCCGATCGTGCAGGAAGCCCTGTCCGGACGCTCCGATCGCGTCGCGACCTACCAGGACCTGCTCAAGAGTCCGCACGACGAGGCGCTGTTCGAACACTACGCCACCAGCCAGCTCGTGCGCTTCGCGCTCGATGGCGCGGCGACGATGGTCGGTGCGCCCTCGATGGTGAGCGACGTGAATCCCAGCCCTGACGGCCAGTGGATCCTCGTGACCACGCTGGCGCGGCCGTTCAGCTACTCCGTGCCGCTGAGCTACTTCCCGACCAAGATCGAAGTCTGGCGTCCGGACGGCAGCGTCGCCCGCACGCTGGCCTCGCGGCCGCTGATCGAGCGCGTGCCCTGGGGCGGCGATGCCGCGCAGGTCGGCCCGCGCAATCCGTCGTGGCGCGCGGATGTCGCCGCCACGCTCACCTGGGTGGAAGCGCTCGACGGCGGCGACCCGACGCGTGAGGCGGCGAAGCGCGATCGCCTGCTCGCGCTCGACGCGCCGTTCAGCGGCGAAGCGCGCACGCTGCTCGAGACCGAGTGGCGCGCCCGCGGCGTGACCTGGGCCCGCGCCGACCTCGCCATCGCGCGCGAAGGCCACTCGCGCGAGCGCAAGGCGCGCGTCTGGGTGTTCGACCCCAGCGGCCGCACGGCGCCGCGGATGCTCTGGGAGCGCTCGAGCGAGGACCGCTATGGCGACCCCGGCAACTTCCTCACCACGCGCAACGCACTCGGCCAGAACGTGCTGCGCCTGACGCCGGACGGTCGTTCGGTGTTCCTCTCGGGCACGGGCGCCTCGCCCGAGGGCGACCGGCCGTTCATTGATCGCTACGAGTTGGCGAACGGACGCACGCAGCGGCTCTTCCGCTCCGAGGCGCCGTACTACGAGAGCGTCGTGGACGTGCTCGACGCGCGCGGTACGGAGATCCTCACCAGCCGCGAGTCGCAGACGGAGCCGGCCAACTATTGGATCCGCAACCTCGTACGGCGCATCGCGCCGATGCAGGTGACGCGCTTCGCGGATCCGGCGCCGGAGTTCGCCAACGTGAAGCGCGAGGTGGTGCGCTACACACGCAAGGACGGCGTGCAGCTGCAGGCGACGGTGTACCTGCCGCCCAACTACGACAAGGCGCGTGACGGCGCGATTCCCTTCCTGCTCTGGGCCTATCCGCGCGAGTTCGGCTCGGCTGATGCCGCGTCGCAGGTGATCGGTTCGCCGTACCGCTTCACGCGGCCGGGCGGGTCGTCGCACCTCTTCGCGCTGCTGCAGGGCTACGGCGTGATGGACGATCCGACGATGCCCATCGTCGCGATGGACGGCAAGGAATCGAACGACACCTACGTGGAGCAGCTCGTGGCCAGCGCCGAGGCGGCGATCGACCAGATCGTCGAGATGGGTGTGGCCGACCGTCAGCGCATCGCGGTGGGCGGACACTCGTACGGCGCGTTTATGACCGCCAACCTGCTCGCGCATACGTCGCTGTTCCGCGCCGGCATCGCGCGCAGCGGCGCGTACAACCGCACGCTCACGCCGTTCGGCTTCCAGGGCGAGCAGCGCAGCTACTGGCAGGCGCAGGACCTGTACGAGCGGATGTCGCCGTTCACGTATGCCGACAAGATCAAGACGCCGATCCTGCTCATCCACGGGATGGCGGACAACAACACCGGCACGTATCCGATCCAGTCGGAGCGGATGTTCGCCGCGCTCAAGGGCAACGGCGGGACGGCGCGCTACATCCAGCTGCCCGCGGAGTCGCACGGCTATGCGGCGCGCGAGAGCGTGGGGCACACGCTGTTCGAGATGCTCAACTGGCTCGACCAGTACGTGAAGCCGCAGCGGCCGCGGATGTAGCGCGCGCTTACGGAAAACCCCCGACCGTCAGGTCGGGGGTTTTGCCATTGTGGCCAGCGCCTGGCGGGTGAGTATTCGTCCTGCGTTCACGCGACGGCTGGTGCGTGGACGGAATCCTCCCGCGGGACGCCGTCGGAGGAACTGCAACAGGGCCGTTCGAACCCGGTTGCCGGTCGTGAGGTCGCTGGCGACGACCGTAGATGTCCGACAGGGCAGCACCCGTGCGGGCCGTCACGTCACGGGAAGAAGCGGTGGATCCGGCTGCTTCGGCAGCGACGAACCGGACCCCACACTTCACCAGCGAGTTGAGGGCCCCCGATGTCATTCTGGCGTCGGGGGCCTTCCTTATTTCACGGACCGCTTGAGTGCGCGGCCAGGACGCGCGTCGGTGAACGCGCCGCCATCCACCACCGGCACGCCGTTGACGATCACGTAGGGCACGCCGGTCGCGTACTGATGCGGATTCTCGAAGGTCGCGGGGCTGCCGACCGTCGCCGCATCGAAGATCGCGATGTCCGCATAGCAGCCCTGCGCGAGACACCCACGCTGTCCGTCGAGCCCGAGTCGCTTGGCCGGCATCCCGGTCATCTTGTGCACGGCGGTCTCGAGCGAGATCACGCCTTCCTCGCGCACATAGTGCCCGAGTACGCGGGGGAACGTGCCGTAGGCGCGCGGATGCGGCACGCCCTGCCCGGGGCGCGTGAGACGCCCGTCGCTCGCGACCATCGCCTGCGGATGCCGCATCACGCGCCGCACGTCGCCTTCATCAATGATGTGATAGACCATCGACGCGCCGCCGTTGAGCTCGCCCTCAAGCACGAGCTTCGCCGCGGCCTCGAGGCTCGGCCCGACACCTCGGCGCTCCGCCCAATCGAAGAGCGTCTTGCCCTCGAGCGAACGATCCCAGCTCACCGACCCGAACTGCACGCGACGCGTGTCGCCGCCTCCGCGATCGGTGCGCAGCAACTCGACGATGCCGCGCTCGATGCTGTCGCGCAGCGCCGGCTGCGCGAGTCGCGCACGCAGTGCATCGCGCCCGCCGGCGAGCGCCCAGGGTGGAATCAGCACCGCGAGCGAGGTCTGGCTCGCCGTGTACGGATACTGGTCCACCATCACGTCGAGCCCGGCGGCACGCGCCGAGTCCACCATCGCCAGCGTGACGGCCGTCTTGCCCCACATCAGCGCGCCGACGGCCTTGTGGTGCGTGAGCACCACGGGAATCCGCGCATCGCGCGCGATGGTGATCGCCTCGGCGACGCCCTCGATCAGGCCGAGTCCCTCTTCGCGGAGATGCGAGGTATAGATGCCGCCCGAATCCGCGGCTGCGCGGCTCAGCGCGACCACTTCGTCAGTCTTGGAGTAGAAGCCCGGCACGTAGCGCAAACCCGTGCTGATGCCGAACGCCCCGTCGCCCATACCCTGCCGGATCAACGCGACCATCCGCGCGAGTTCGTCCGGCGTGGGCGCGCGGTTCTCCGTGCCCATCACCATCCGACGCACGGTGTTGTGGCCGACGAGATACGCGACGTTCATCCCGAGGCCCGCACGCTGCGCCGAGTCGAGGTAGGCGGCGAGCGGGAACGGTCCTGACCCGTCGGGCCCGCCGAGCGCGAGCGTGACGCCCTGCGTCACGGCGCTCTTGGCATCGGGCATCGAGAGCAGCGGCTCGAGATGCGCGTGCAAGTCAATGAAGCCCGGCGCGACGACGAGTCCCCGCGCGTCGATCACGCGCGCCGCGCGCGACCGGTCCAGCGGCGTCCGCGACACGCGCACGATGCGATCGCCCGCGATGGCCACGTCGGCGGAATAGCGCGCCGCGCCCGTGCCATCGACCACGGTCCCGCCCGTGATCAGCAGCGACCACTCACGCGGCGCCTGCGCCTCAACGCGGATTGCGAAGAGAGATGCCGCAAGGAACAGGAAACCAGCCCACCGATGATTCATCATTCTCTCCCGTGCGTGAGCCAGGGCACCCCTCTCACCTCTCACCTCTCACATCTCACAGCTTACAGCTTACAGCTTACAGCTCACAGCTGCCGTTCAATCATCGCAACGACGCCAGCGCCAAACCCAGGAATTCATCAACCGCCCGATTCTCAATCCACCGCACGACGATCACCAAATCCTGCTCCGGCGCCACGAACACCAGGTTCGTCCCGTTCCCCACGTGTCCGAACGCCGACGCCGGCGCGCTCGGCATCCACTTCCGATCCGTGTTCAGGAACCAGTTCATATAGCCATACGTCGGCTGCGCCGCGGTCGGCGTGAGCGAACGCCGCACCCACTCCTCGGAGAGGATGCGCTGCGTGCCCCACACCCCGCGGCGCTGCGTGAGCAGGCCGAAGCGCGCCATATCCCAGGCATTGATGAACATCCCGCCGCCCCAGTGCCCGCCGCCACTCACCACCTGCACCGGCCGGCCGTCGAGCGTGATCCACGCGTTGTCGTAACCGTTCCAGCGCCAGGTCCGCGTCGCGCCGATCGGCGTCATCACGAACTCATTCAGCACCTCCGGCAGCGGACGGCGCCACACGTTCGTCGCCGCCAGCGCGAGCACGTTCACGCGCACGTCGTTGTACTCGTACGCGCTTCCCGGCGCGCGACGCGCGCGCGTCGTCCACGTGCTCGCGTCCTGCGCCGGACGGTCCGCCCACTCCGGCTTGCCCCAGAGCGTGCCTTCCCAGTCGCTCACCTGACGCAGCATATGGTCCCAGGTGATCGAGCGATTGTGCGGCGTGTTCCACGGATCGATGAACATCGACTGCCCGTAGGTCGCGCCGGGCTGCGAGGGCGCGTCGAGACGCAGCGCGTAGGTCGGCGCCTGCGACATCCACACCGGTTCGTCCACGCTGCGCAGCAGCCCGCGGTCGAACGCGATGCCGACGACGGCCGAGAGGAAGCTCTTGGTGACGCTGTGCGTCATATCCACGCGGTCGGGCTCGCCCCAACTCGCAATCACGTAGCCGCCGCGCAGGACCACGCCCGTCGGTTCGCCGCGCGGCTTGAAGGGACCGATGCCCTGCCCGAACGGCTCGCGTCCGAAGCTACGGTAGTGGCTCTCCTCCATATCGCGCGGCGCGCGCGCTTCGTTCTGCACGGCGAAGGCGATGGCCGCCGCGAGCTTCGCGCTGTCCACACCGGCGGCGGACGGCGCCCTCCGCTCCCAGGTCGCGCCCGGGACGTAGGGTTGTCCCTGACCCCGCGCCGCGGACTGTGCAGCGACCGGCGTCGCCCACATCGCACCGGCGATGAGCATCGCGAGCATCGCCGCACGCGAGTCCGCCGCAAGGCGTGCGCGCTTCCGCTTGGTGAGCATCGGCAGGAAGAAGAGGTAGATGCCCGTCAGCCACAGGGCGAACACCACGATGCCGCTCGGCAGGAAGATCCACAGCTTGGCCGGATCGCCGAAGAACGAGCCGTCGTGGAGCTGCTCGATCAGATCCGACCGGCGGTACGCCGTCTGCAGCACTTCGCCGTCGGCCAGCGCGAGCTGGAGCTCCCAGCGCGTGTTCGTGATCACCTTCACGATGCCCTTCGACGGGCGCACGTCGAGGCGATCGATGTCCTCCCAGCCCGACACCGCAGCCTGCGGCACCGACTGCGCCGCGGCGAGGATCGTCTCCCAGGCGAGGCCCGGCACCGGCACGTCCGTGCGCTGTTCCACGGGCTGCACCCACGGCAGCTGCTTCTTGACCTGCAGCAGCAGGCCGGAGGCGATGACGATGAGGAACGGCAGGCCGACGGCGATCGCGCCCCAGCGGTGGAGGCGGCGGGAAAGGATGGACAGTTTCATCTTATAGGTACGCGTTGAACGGATGCGGCGTTGCCCTGACGTTCGCCGCTTCCCGCCTCGCGCTCAACCCCGCGCCGCGTTCCTGCGTAGCCTGAGGAGTCTCACCCCACCAAGGAGCCCGTTGATGTCCCGTCTCTTCCGCCGCGCCGCGTTGGCCGTCGCCGCCCTCGCGCTTGGCGCCGGCAGTCTCCGCGCCCAAGCCGCCGATTCCACCCGCCTCGAACGACTCAAGGCCGAGGCGCTCACCCGCGTCGAGGGCCGCGCCAAGATGGTGCAGGAAATCATCGACCATCTCTTCTCGTTCTCCGAGCTTGGCTTCCAGGAGTTCGAGACGCAGCGCTACCTGACCGGCATCCTCGAGCAGAACGGCTTCCAGATCACGCGCGGCTATGCGGGAATGCCGAGCGCCTGGATCGCCCGCTGGGTCAGCCCTGCCGGTGCGCGTCCGGTGATTACGATGGGTTCCGACGTGGACGGCATCCCGCAGTCGAACAACAAGCCGGGCGTCGCGTACAACGAGGCGCTCGTCGCCGGCGCGCCGGGCCACGGCGAAGGCCACAACACCGGCCAGGCGGTGAACATCGCCGCCGCGCTCTCCGTGAAGGAACTGATGATCCGCGAACGCATCCCCGGCACGATCGTGCTCTGGCCGGGCATCGCCGAGGAGCAGAT
>CAZYQM010000022.1:11713-16297 GCA_964649965.1 uncultured Gemmatimonas sp. | reverse complement strand
TGAGCTCCGGCGTGGTGAACCTGCAGAGCCCGCTGCTGCTGCGCGTCACGGCCCCCGCGCGCGAATCACTGTACGCGCGCATCGTGGACCTCGTCCGCAGTGCGCAGGCCGAGAAGGCGCCCATCCAGCGCCTCGCCGACCGCTGGGCCGTGTGGTTCACGCCGCTGACGCTCGCCGCCTGCGCCATCGCCTGGTGGATTTCGGGCGACGTGGACCGCGTGCTCGCGGTGCTCGTCGTCGCGACGCCCTGCCCGCTCATCATCGCCACGCCGGTCGCGGTGATCGGCGGCATCAACCGCGCGGCGAGGCGCAGCATCGTCGTGCGCAACGGCAGCGCGCTCGAGCTGCTCTCGCGCGTGGATACGGTGGTCTTCGACAAGACCGGCACGCTCACCATCGGTCGCCCCGCCGTGGCCAACGTGCAATCGCTGCGCGGCCTCGACGCGAACGAACTGCTGCGACTCGGCGCCGCCATCGAAGTCGGCAGCGGGCACCTGCTCGCGCGCTCCACGGTGTCCGAGGCGCGGGACCGCGACCTCGTGATTCCCCGCGCCAGTGAGATCACCGAGTACGCCGGCCGCGGCGTGAGCGGCACCGTCGAAGGGCGTCGCGTCACCGTCGGCGAGCGCTCCATCGTCAGCGAACGGCACCCCGCGCTGGCCGGCGCCATCGCCGAGTTCCACGGCGGCCAGGACGGCGGGCTGCGCGCCTTCGTCGCCGTCGGTGACGACGCGCTCGGCGTCATCCGCTACGCCGATCGCCTGCGCACGGGCCTCGAGGAATTCGGCCCGCGCCTCGCCGCACGCGGCCTCTCGCGCGTCCTCCTGCTCAGCGGCGACCACACGGACAACGTGCAGAAGATCGCCGCCGAGGTCGGCATCACCGAGGCCCGCGGCGATCAACTGCCCGAGGACAAGGTCGCCGCAGTGAAGGCGCTCGAAGCCGAGGGACGGCGCGTGCTGATGGTCGGTGACGGCACGAATGACGCGCCGGCGCTCGCCGCGGCGACCGTGGGCGTCGCGCTCGCCGCGCACGGCGGCGGCATCTCGGCCGAGGCCGCGGGTGTGGTGCTGCTCGCCGACGACGTGATGCGCGTCGAGGAAGCCGTCGCGATCGGGCAGCGCACGGTGCGCATCGCCAAGCAGAGCATTGGCGTGGGGCTCGCGCTCTCGGCCGCCGGGATGGTGGTGGCGGCGCTGGGCTACCTGCCGCCGACGGCGGGCGCGTTGGTGCAGGAGGCGATCGATATCGCCGTAATCGTCAACGCGCTTCGGGCGGCGGCGACTTCGGCGTAGCCGGCGCATCGTCGTGCACGACCCGCATCGCCGGCGTCGTCAGGTCGTCGAACTGCCCCGTGCGCGTGCTCCACACGTAGGCCCCGACGAACATCGCGACGAGCAGGATCGCCAGCGGCACCAGCAGGAACAGCACGCTCACGCGGCCCCCTTCGGGAAAGTCGTCGCGCGCCAGGTGGCGAGGATCACCGTCACCGAGCCCAGCGGCATCAGCACGGCCGCGAAGAGCGGATCGAGGATGCCCATCATCGCCATCGTGACGCTGATCGCATTATAGCCCAAGGCGACGGCGATGTTGCGCTGGATCACGCTCGTGGTGCGCCGCGCGCCGGCGAAGAGCTCGCCCAACGAACCCACGCCCTGCCGCGCGAGATACACGTCCGCCGCCGCCATCGACGCCTCCGCGCCGCCACGCACCGCGATGCCCACCGTCGCGGCCGCGATTGCCGCCGCGTCGTTCACGCCGTCGCCGACCATCACCACGGTGCCCTGCGAGCGCGCATCGGCGATCGCTTCGCGCTTGCGCTCGGGGCTCGCGCCGCCCTCCGCGTCCTCGGCGCGGATGCCCAGGGCCTGCGCCACCGCCTGCACCACGCCCGGCGCATCGCCGCTCAGCAGCCGCACGCGCCAGCCGTGCCGCTGCAGGTCGCGGACCATCGTCGGCGCCGAGTCGCGCAGCGGGTCGCCGAAACCGGCGCGCGCGACGATCGCGCCGTTGACCGCGACGAGTACCGGCGTGAGTCGTGCATCGAACGGCGCGATGCTCCGCGCGTCGAGAGCGGCGGAGTCCGGCCACATTGCGGCCGCGCCCGCCACCGCTTCCGCTGCCGCGTGAGTGCGAGCCATCTGCGCCCGCACCCACTCCGGCCGCCCGATCACGATCTCACGCCCGTCCACGCGCCCGCGCAGTCCGCCGCCGAGCGTCTCCTCGTACTCCGCGACCTCCGGCAGCTCCACGTCCGCCCAAGCCTCCGCGAACGCCGCCGCCACCGGATGCCGCGAATGCCGCTCCAGCGCGAGGATCGCGCCGCGCAACTCCGCGGGCCCGTCATACGCCTCGAGCTTCATCCGTCCTTCGGTCAGCGTGCCCGTCTTGTCGAGGAAGATCGTGCCGCGGCCCGTGAGCGTCTCCAGTGCGTGCGCGCGCTTCACGAGGATGCCCCGCCCAGCCGCGCGCCCCACCGCCACGGTGAACGCCAGCGGCGTCGCGATCGCCAGCGCGCAGGGACAGGTCACGACGAGCAGCGCGATCGCGCTGTCAATCGCGAAGTACGCGTCCGCACGCCACCAGATCGTCGCCGTTACTGCCGCGAGCACCAGCACCACGGCGATGAAGTATCCCGCGATGCGATCGGCGAGCAGCACCACCGGCGGCCGCTCGCGCGAGCCCTCCTCCACGTCGCGCAGGAGCCGACCGAGTCGGCTGGTGATGCCCGCCTCCTCGACGTACACGCGCAGCGGCGCCGAGAGATTCACCGTGCCGGCGAAGACCTGCTCGCCTTCGCCCACGCGCACCGGCCGCGACTCGCCAGTGAGCAGCGCGAGGTCCAGCGACGACGTCCCGCGCACCACCGTGCCATCGGCGGCCAGCGTGTCGCCGGGGCGCACGTCCAGCGTCATTCCCGGCAGCACGGCCTCGCTCGGCACTTCCTTCACCTCGTCGCCCTCGACCACGCGCGCCGTCGCAGGCGACAGCGCCCCCAGCAGCGCGGCGGAGTCCGCCGCGGAACGTTGCGCGCGATGTTGCAGGTAGCGGCCGACGAGCAGCAGGAAGATCAGCGTGCCCACGGCGTCGAAGTAGATCGGCCCGCCGTCGCGCAGCGTGTTGATCGCGCCCTGCACGTAGCCCAGCGCGAGCGCCAGCGCGATCGGCACGTCCATATGCAAACGCTTGTTCTTCAGCGCCTGCCAGGCGCTCGTGAAGAACGTGCGGCCCGGCCAGACGAGCGCCGGCGTCACGAGGACCCAGCTCAACCAACGGAAGTAGCGCTCGAACTCGCGCTCCATCCCGCTGAAGATCCCCGAGTACAGCGCCAGCGCGATCGTCATCACGTTGCCGGCGATCGCCGCCGCGACGCCGATGCGCGTGAGCATCGCCCGCTCCTCGGCCTTGCGCGCCTCGTCGGCGCGATGGCCGCGGAAGGCGTGCGGCGGATATCCAAGCTGGTCCAAAGCACGTGCCAACGTGCTCAGCGAGACCGCCGCCGGATCCCAGGCAAGGCGCGCGACCGCGCGCGTCACGTCCAGTTCCGCGCGCACCGCTCCCGGTACGATCATCGGCACGCGCTCCACCAGCCACACGCAGCTCGCGCAGTGCACGCCCTCGAGGTAGAACTGCACCTCGCGCAGGCCATCGGGCAGCGTCTTCACGTGCGCGGCGTGGAAGGCCTCGTGGTCGAACTCGGCGTAGCTGCGTCCGCTGGGCGCGACGCGGCTCGCGCGCCGTTCGGGCAAGGCGTAGAAGCCGCCCAACCCGCTCTGCTTGATGATGCTCGCCGCAGTTTGGCAACCGGCGCAACAATACGTGGCGCCATCCACCGTGCGCGCATCGCCCGCCGTGGCCTCAAGGCCGCAGTGGGCGCAGCGCGCGTCGGCGGTGGCGCCGAGCGTGAGCTCAGTGGTGAGCGTGCTGCCCATCGGCGGCGGCAGGGTCGGCGGCGTGCACGGGCGGCGTGAAGCGTCCCGCCACGGTGAGCACGCCGAGGATCACGAGTACGCTCGCCGTGACCACCGGCAGGCGGCTGCGGAAGCGCCCGAGCAGGCGCTGCGCGCCCAGCCCGACGGCGGCGAGCAGCGGCACGGTGCCCAGCCAGAACGCGGCCATCACCGTCGCGCCGCCAAGCGCCGTACCCGCGGCGGCCGAGGTCGCGACGAAGGCGTAGAGCCAACCGCAGGGGAGCGCCGCCGAGAGCGCGCCGATCATCAGAGCGCGCACGGCCGGCGGGCGATTCTGTACCACGCGCACGGCCCGCGCAACGCGCGTGGCCAGCGCCGGCGGAACATCGAGCAGCGGAATGCGCAGGCCAAGTGCCGCCAGCAGAGATGCTAAACCCCACAGGATGAGCAGCACGCCGGCCACGATCGCCGCCGGGCGCGCGAGGCCGGCGATCTCACCGGCGGCGTTCAATCCCGCCCCCGCCGCTCCGGCCAGCGCACCCAGCGTCGCATAGCTCAGCAGACGGCCGAAGTTGTACGCCGCGGTCGAGCGCAGCACGGCTGGCCCCTGCGACGCATCCCCACCGGACGCGAGGCAGGCGAAGCTGCCGCACATCCCGGCGCAATGCGCGCT
>CAZYQM010000022.1:10874-11703 GCA_964649965.1 uncultured Gemmatimonas sp. | reverse complement strand
CGAAGACGGAGCTGGCGAGCGCGAACACGCCTACGGCGCCTCGACGCGCAGCGACGTCTCGAAGCGCTCCGTGCCGCGGCGCGCGACGACACGCACTTCCCACTGGCCGCTGTGCGTCAGCGCCGCCGATGCCGCGTAGCTGCCGTCGCCGACGGGCTCCAGCGCAATCGCGACCGGCGTGGACGCCTCGCGATTGTGGATCAACGTCGCGCTCACGTCGGCGTCGGCAATCGCTGTGCCGGACGCATCACGCAGTTCCACGCGCAGCGCGCGGGACGCCCGCTGCGACGCACCGCCCTCAGCGTCGGGCGGCGCGGCGTCGGCGGTCGTTGCCGCCCCCAACGTCGCCGACGCATTCCACCCCAGCGCCGCACTCGCCGCGCGACGCGCCATCGTGCGATCCCACTCCACCGCCTTGCGGTAGTAGTCCTGCTCGACGACGGTACCGTTGGGATCCGACCCCGCCGCGAACAGCATCACCACGTTCACGCCGACGGTGAACGCCAGCGCCAGGCCGATCAGCACCGGCCACTGCCAACCCTTCTTCACGGGGCCTCCGGGAGCGTCGTGCCGTTCACCGGCCCCGGCAGGCGCCAGGTGAACTCACGTTCGAACTTCGCGTTGTCGTCAATGCGCAGGCGGATGCGCCGCTCGCCCGCCGTGAAGCGCTCGGCCGACTGCACGATGAACACCGACGTCGTCACCGTCTCGCCCGCCGGCACGCGCAGCGGATTCTCCGGCGCGATGAAGTTGGCCCCCGGCTCATCGAGGTACGCGATGTCGTAGGCCTGCGCCTTCAAGGCGGCGAGCGCGGCGAGCCCGTCGTACA
>CAZYQM010000022.1:2078-10864 GCA_964649965.1 uncultured Gemmatimonas sp. | reverse complement strand
GCGCGCCGATCGGCCCCAGCAGGGTCACGTCCGCCGTCGAGCGCGTGGCCAGCGTGACGAGGAAGGCGCCGAAGAACAGCGTGAAGACCAGCGGATACAGCACCGTGCGCGCGCGCAGGAACTTCGGCGGATTGCCAGCCAGCGCGTCTTGCGAGCTGTAGCGGATCAGTCCCTTCGGCTTGCCGACCTTCTCCATAATCGCGTCGCAGGCGTCCGCGCACTGCGTGCAGTGGATGCACTCCATCTGCAGGCCGTCGCGGATGTCGATGCCCGTGGGACAGGTGTTCACGCAGGCGTTGCAGGCCACACAGTCGCCGAGTCCGGGGCGTGCGCCCGCGCCGTGGCCGCGCGGCTCCCCGCGCGTGACGTCGTAGGCGACGATCACCGACTGCTTGTCGAGCAGCGCGGACTGCCAGCGCCCGTACGGGCAGGCCACGATGCAGGTCTGCTCTCGGAACCAGGTGAAGTCGAGGAACACGCCCAGCGAGACCGTCGCCATCACGAGGAAGGGCGTCGGATGCTCGAACGGCGACTGCGTCATCCAGCGGAACAGCGACTCCGCGCCGACGAAGTACGCGAGGAACGTATTCCCCAGCACCACCGCCAGCACGCCGTAAATGGCGTACTTCAGCAGGCGCCGCGGCACGAAGTGCTGCTTGTCCTTGTCCAGCGCGCGCGACTGCGTGTATCCGCCTTCCACCAAGCGCTCGATCGGCCGGAACAGGAACTCCATCCACACCGTCTGCGGACAGGCCCAGCCGCACCACACGCGGCCGAACAGCGCGGTGAGGAGGAAGATGAACACCAGCACGCTCACGAACAGCAGCATCAGCAGCAGCGTGTCCGTGGGCAGGAAGGTGCTGCCGAAGAACGTGAACTCGCGCCGCGGCAGGTCGAGCAGCATCCACGGCTTGCCGTTCCAACGCAGGTGCGGGAACGCCAGGTAGAAGGCCATCAGCGCATAGGCCACCACGCGCCGGCGGATCAGCCACTTGCCCGGTGAGGGCTTGGGGCGGATCCAACGGCGCGAGCCGTCCTCGTTGAGTGTCGCGAGGACGCGGCCCTTGGCGACGGGGGCGGTCACGTCCCGCTCGCGGGATCGGACGTGGTCGCGGGCGTGCCTTCCGGCGCCTTCGGATTCGGCGGGTTCGTGCCCTTGAGCGAGAGCACGTACGCCGTCACGTGGTTGAGCTGTTCGGGCTTGAGGATGCGCTCCCAGGGCGGCATCCCCTTCTCGAGCACGCCCACCGCGATGGTGTGGTGCACCTGCGTCGGCGACCCGCCGTGAATCCACGCGTCATCCGCGAGGTTCGGCCCGATCAGTCCGCCGCCGTCCGCACGGTGGCAGGCCGCGCAGTTGGCGGCGAACACCGCCTTGCCGTCCTCGAGGGCGTCGTCGTCCTCGGCGAGTTCCTCGAGATCGTCGTCGGTCACCGTGGCCACGGCCTGCGCCGGCTGCGACGCCTGATGCTTCGCGACGTCCGCCTCGTACTGCGCCACCGCGCCCTCGCCCTCGCCGAACGGCGCCGGGAGGATGTAGTAGAGCGGCACGAAGACGATCGTCGCCCAGAACACCCACACCCACCAGCGCGGCATCGGGTTGTCGTACTCCTGGATGCCGTCGTACGAGTGGCCCAGGAGCTTGTCGTCGCCTTGGTCAGCCATTGGTGCTCCCGGTCCCCTGCGGGGACCGCGTGTCGTCGTCGAGGGGCAGCTGCGCGGCGCGCGCCATCCGCGCCGCAGAGCCAGGGGCAAGGATCATCGCCAGCACCATCAGGAACGCCGCGAAGAACAGCAGCAGCGCGACGATGGCATATCCGGAAAGCCCGGAGGCACTCATCACGTCCACGAGCTTCACGGGGTCACCTCCGGGGCGACGGTCGTGACGGTGTTCGCCGAGACCGCCGGCGTCTTGATGTCGCGCCCGAGGCGCTGCAGGTAGGCGACCAGCGCGATCACTTCCTTGTCGGCGAGGCCCGGAGGCCCGCCCTGCGACTCGATCGCCGCCGCCATCTGCGCCGCCTGCTCACGCGCCATCTCCGGCGCACGCTGCACGGCCTCGCCGTACGGCACGCCCAGCATCACCATCGCATCCACGCGCTTCTGGATGAACTCGAAGTCCAGCGGCCGCTCCTCCAGGTGCTTGTACACCGGCATAATCGAGTTCTGCACGATGCTCTTGGGCTCCTGGAAGTGCCGGATGTGCCAGAGGTCCGGATACTTGCCGCCCACGCGCGCGAGGTCCGGCCCGATGCGCCGCGATCCCCACAGGAAGGGATGGTCGTAGACGAACTCGCCCGGCTTCGAGTACTCGCCGAAGCGCTCCGTCTCGTAGCGCAACGGCCGCACCATCTGCGAGTGGCAGTTGAAGCAGCCCTCGCGGATGTAGAGGTCGCGGCCCGCGAGTTCCAGCGGTGTGTACGGATGCACGCTGGCGATCGTCGGCACGTTGTTCTTGATGAGGAACGTCGGGATGATCTCCGCCAGCGACGCCACCACCACCGCCAGCACGGTCATCACCGTGAACAGCAGCGGCAGGCCTTCCCAGCGGCGGTGCCAGTTGAGGTTCGAGAAGCGGCTCAGCAGGCCGCCGGTCTCGGGCACCACGTGCTCGCTGTAGGCCTTGGCCAGCGGCGGCGCCGAGACCTGCGGCACCTCGTAGGTCTTGGGCCGCGCCTTCCACGTCATCGCGATGTTATAGAGGAAGATCAGCGAGCCGATGATGTACAGCGTGCCGCCCGCCACGCGCACCCAGTACATCGGCATCAGCTGCATCACCGTCTCGACGAAGTCCGGGTACGCGAGGCGACCCGTCTCGTCGAACGCGCGCCACATCAGGCCCTGCGTGATGCCCGCCGAGTAGATGCTGGCCACGTACAGAAGGATGCCGAAGGTCGCGATCCAGAAGTGCACCTCGGCCAGCTTCTTCGAATGCAGCGGCGCCTGGAACAGGCGTGGCGCCAGCCAGTAGATCATGCCGAAGGTCAGCAGGCCGTTCCAGCCCAGCGCGCCCGTGTGCACGTGCGCGATGATCCAGTCCGTGTAGTGCGCCAGCGCGTTCACGCTCTTCACCGAGAGCATCGGGCCTTCGAAGGTGCTCATACCGTACGCGGTGATCGCGACGACGAAGAACTTGAGCACCGGCTCTTCCGTCACCTTGTGCCAGGCGCCGCGCAGCGTCAGCAAGCCGTTCACCATCCCGCCCCAGCTCGGCATCCACAGCATCACCGAGAACAGCATCCCCAGCGTGCTCGCCCACTCCGGCAGCGCCGTGTAGTGCAGGTGGTGCGGGCCGGCCCAGATGTACAGGAAGACCAGCGACCAGAAGTGCAGGATGCTCAGCTTGTACGAGAACACCGGCCGCTCGGCGGCCTTCGGCATAAAGTAGTACATCAGGCCGAGGAAGGGCGTCGTGAGGAAGAACGCCACCGCGTTGTGCCCGTACCACCACTGCATAAACGCGTCCTGCACGCCGGCGTAGAGCGAATAGCTCTTCAGCCAGCCCGCCGGGACGCTGAGGTTGTTGAAGATGTGCAGCAGCGCCACGGTCACGATGCTGGCGATGTAGAACCAGATCGCCACGTAGATGTGCCGCTCGCGGCGCCGCGCCAGCGTGCCGAAGAAGTTGATCGCGAACGCCACCCAGACCACCGCGATCGCCAGGTCGATCGGCCACTCGAGCTCGGCGTACTCCTTGGCCTGCGTGAAGCCCAGGGGCAGCGTCAGCGCCGCGGCGACGATGATCGCCTGCCAGCCCCAGAAATGGAAACTGCTCAGGCGGTCGGAGTACATCCGCGTCTTGAGCAGTCGCTGCGTGGAGTAGTACGCGCCCGTGAAGATCGCGTTGCCGGCGAACGCGAAGATCACGGCGTTCGTGTGCAGCGGGCGCAGGCGCCCGAAGGACAGCCAGGAGATGTCGAAGTTGAACCAGGGATTCGCGAGCTGCAGCGCAATCAGCAGCCCGACGGTGAATCCGACGATTCCCCAGATGATCGTCGCCCACAAGAACTTGCGGACGATGGCGTCATCGTAGGAAAAGGTCTCGACGTGCGTGTTCATTACCCGGCTCCGCGGGATGGGGGGTGTGCGCCACCGACCGCGCGGCCGGTGGGGGGTGGGCCGAGGAACAAACTCGTGATTTCCGGGCCATTCGGAAGTCAGAGCTATGCGGGACTTTCTGTAAGGGAAATCCCCTCTGCCTCGGACGCAGGTCCATCTGCACCCACCGCCGTCGCTAGGCGCAGAGCCCGTAACCATTAGATTGACAGGGAGTTAGCCGCACCGTCCCCCGCCACCCCACTCCCCCATCCCTCCCGACCGATGAACCGCGAATCCGCCCTCAAACTGATGGAAGAGTGGACCACCAACCCGTCCCTCCGAAATCATATGAAGAGCGTCGAGGCCGCGATGGTCGCCTACGCTCGGCACTTCGGCGAGAATGAGGAGGCCTGGGCCGTCGCCGGCCTGCTGCACGACTTCGACTACGAGCGCTATCCCAACGAGGCCCAAGCCGCGGACGCGGAGCACCCCAGCGAGGGCGTGCGGCACCTGCGCAGCCTCGGCGTCTCCGAGGAGATCTGCCAGGCCATCCTCGGCCACGCCCAGTTCACCGGCGTCGCCCGCGAGACCCGGCTCGAGCACACCTTGTTCGCGTGCGACGAGATGGCCGGCTTCGTCACGGCGGCCGCGCTGGTGCGCCCGTCCAAGAGCGTGCTGGACCTCGAGGCATCGAGCGTGAAGAAGCGGATGAAGGACAAGGCCTTCGCCCGGGGCGTGAGCCGTGAGGACGTCCTCCTCGGTGCCCAGGAGCTCGGGGTGGAACTCGAGGCCCACATCGCGTTCGTCATCGAGGCAATGCGTGCCCGCGCCGACGAGATCGGCCTGCGCGGAAACGTCGGCGCGTAACGTTTGGACGGCCCGTGCTGTCCAATGCCGGATTCCCCCCGCGGCCGTCCAACGCCGCAGGCCGGCTTCGCGTACAGGAGAGCGTGACCAGTGAGCGTTTGGTATGACCTCGATCGCCCTTGCCTGGCAGGGTGCTTCCCGGCGGACCGTGACTGAACGGCCCGCCGACGAGAAGCTGCTTGTCCTCGCCGCCCAGCGCGGGGAGCAGGCGGCGTTCTCCGAACTCGTGCGGCGCCACCAGCGTCGGGCGTATGCGGTGGCGCGGGCGATCGTGATCAACCACGAGGACGCCGAGGACGCGGTGCAGGAGGCCTTCCTCCACGCCTACCGCGCGATCGACCGATTCCTGCCGGACCAGGCCTTCGGGGCCTGGCTGCACCGGATCGTGGCCAACGCCGCACTGGACGTGACGCGCCGCCGCAAGGTGCGCGACGCGGATGAACTGCCCGAGACGGTGTCGTCGCCGTTCCGGGATCCGGCCGAGGGAGGCGAGCTCCGCGCCCGTCTCGCCGAGGCCCTCAACACCCTTCCCGCCCGGCAGCGCGCCGTCATCGTGCTGCACGACGTGGAAGGCTACAAGCACGCGGAGATCGGCCAGATGCTCGACATCCCGGAAGGGACGGCCCGCTCCGACCTGCACTACGCACGTTCACAGCTGCGCCAGATCCTCGGCGCATTGAGGCAACTATGAGTCAGCACCCGCAGGGACCCCAACTCGTCCGCGACGACGATCTCACGCGCGAACTGCGCGCGATCGTCGCCCCCCCGTCCGACGCCTCGTACTGGGCCGGCCTCGAGCAGCGCATCCTCGCGCACCTCGAGCGCGGCCGCGAGACGCGCGCCTGGTGGGCGCTCTCGGAGCGCGCCTACCAGTTCGGCCTCATCGCCGCCGGCCTGACGCTGATCGTCGCCGCGTCGGTGTTCCTCCGCGAGCGCGCGTTCGAGCGGCGGATGGCCTATGAGTCGGTCATCGAGACGCCGGCCGGCCGGTCGGCGCCGCAGACCTTCGCCCGCCGCGGCCTGGTGCCGCCGGACGCGCAGGCAACCCTGCGCGCCGTCACGGACCACTAACGAACGGCGGGGACGATGCGTCGAACCAACGGATACGCCGTCGCGTTCTTCTTTGCGGTCTTCCTTGCGGGGGCTGCGGCAGGTGCGGCTGCGGACCGTGCGCTCCTTCGGGAGCGGATGGAGCGGGAGTGGGGTGATGTCCGCGCGATGCGGGCCCGCCTCGCCGACGACCTCGGGATGGATGCCACGCAACGGCTCGAGCTCGATTCCATCCTCGATGACCGTAACCGCCAGGTTGACAGCGTGATGGCCCCCGTTCGCCCCAAGCTCGATTCCCTCGGGGCAGCGGCCCGTCAGCGGATCCGGCAACTGCTCACTCCCGAGCAGCAAGCCACCTACGATCAGATGC
The DNA here is from genome assembly GCA_964649965.1 of uncultured Gemmatimonas sp. Taxonomy (GTDB): domain Bacteria; phylum Gemmatimonadota; class Gemmatimonadetes; order Gemmatimonadales; family Gemmatimonadaceae; genus Pseudogemmatithrix. Next base: position 4,539 of record CAZYQM010000022.1, on the reverse strand, counting down.
AGCGCGAACGCGAAGAAGCGCGGCGCCAGGAGAAGCGGCAATGAAGGCGGTGTTCACCTCGATGATGGCTGCGGGCCTGATGGCCCTCCCTCTCACGGCGGTCGCGCAGGATGCGCGGCCGATTTCGCTTGACGAGGCGGTGCGCCTCGCCCGGCGCAACGCGCCCGCCGCCGTGCAGGCGCGCAACGCGCTGCGCACCGGTGCGGCGCAGGTGCGCTCGCGCTACGCGGCCTTCCTGCCCAGCCTCAACTTCAGCGCCGGCGTCTCGCGCCAGGACGGCTCGCGCTTCGTGCCCGACTTCAATACGGTCGTCTCCACGGACCAGCCGTGGCGCGGCTCGCACCGCTTCAACAGCAGCCTCGAGATCTTCGACGGTGGCCGCCGCTACTTCGAGCTCCAGGCCGCCCGCGCCAACGTGGACGCCGCCGAGGCCACCGAGATCTCGCAGTCGTTCAACGTCGCGCTCCAGGTGAAGCAGCAGTACTACAACGTGCTCGCCGCCCGCGAACAGCGCGCCGCCGCGGAGAAGCAGCTCGAGCAGGCCGAGCAGCAGCTCCGCGCCTCGACCGCCCGCGTCCAGGCCGGCGCCGCCACCCGCTCCGACTCGCTGCGTACGTCCATCCAGGTCGGCAACGCCCGCCTCGCCATCCTCCAGGCCGAGAACTCGCTCGCCACCGCCAACGCGGCGCTCTCGCGCTTCGTCGGCACGACCTACATCGTGACCGCCGCGGCCGACGACACCGCCGAGACGGGCAGCATCTCGCTCTCCGACGTCGAACTGCTCGGCATCGCCGAGCAGGGCCCCGCGGTGAAGCAGGCGCAGGCCCAGCTCGCCGCCGCCCGCCAGTCCTCGCGCTCCGCCAAGACGCCCTACCTGCCGACGCTCTCCGCCGGCCTCGGCTGGAGCTTCGCCGCTGCCGACTCGGGCTTCCGCTTCCTCGGCGACCAGCGCAACCGCAACATCTCGACCTCGCTGAGCATCAGCTTCCCGATCTTCAACAACCTCAACCGCGAGCAGCAGGTCGTCGCCGCCGCGGTCGCCGAGGACAACGCGGAAGTCCAGCTCCGCGACGCCCGCCTCAACGCGCGCCAGCTGATGATCCAGCAGCTCGGCGCCTTCCGCACCGCCGAGGCCCGCGTCCAGATCCAGCTCGCCAGCGTCGCCGCCGGCGAGGAAGACCTCCGCGTGCAGCAGGAGCGCTACGCCCTCGGCGCCTCGACCCTACTCGACGTCCTGAACTCGCAGACCACGCTCGACCAGGCCCGTCGCGACCTCATCCAGGCCCGCCTGGATGCCCGCACGGCCAAGGCGCAGATCGAGGCCCTCATCGGCCGGGATTTGCAGTAACGCGAAACGGGGACGGGTGAACGGGACGCGCTCCCTCCACCCTTCCCCGTTCCCCTTTCAACGATTCCCCGTCTTTTCGCTCTTCATTTCCTGAGGTCCCTGTGTCTCCCCGCCGCCTCTCCCTCGCCTTCCTCGCCGCCCTCGGCCTCGTCGCCGCCTGCGGCAAGAAGGCCGCTGCGCCGCTCCGCATCTCCACCGTCCCGATCGAGCGCCGCACGATCGTCGTCCAGGCGGAAGCCACCGGCATCATCGAGCCGATCAACGTCGTCGAGGTGAAGTCCCGCGCCTCGGGTCAGATCATCGAGATGCCCGTCGAGACGGGCACGCTCGTCAGCCCGGGCGAGCTGATCGTCCAGCTCGACACGCGTGACGTGCAGAACCAGTTCGACCAGGCCAAGGCGGACCTCGCCTCCGCCGAGGTGTCTCTCGCGGTCGCCGAGCAGAACAAGAAGCGCTCCGACGAGCTCTTCCGCGCGCAGATCATCACCGCGCAGGAGAACGAGCAGGCGGGGCTGACCTACCAGAACGCGCTGTCGCAGATCGTCCGCGCGCGCACGAACGTGGACCTCGCGCAGCAGCGCCTCGACGACGCGCGCGTCGTCGCCCCGGTGCGCGGCACCATCATCGCCAAGCCGGTCGCGCTCGGCCAGGTGATTCAGTCCGGCACGCAGGCCGTCGGCGGCGGCACGACCATCGTCCAGATGGCCGACCTCACCAAGGTCCGCGCCCGCGCGCTGGTCAACGAGACGGACATCGGCCGCGTGATGGCCGGCCAGGAAGCCACCGTCACGGTGGACGCCTTCCCCGACCGCCCGTTCCGCGGCACGGTCGAGAAGATCGAGCCGCAGGCCGTCGTGCAGCAGAACGTCACGATGTTCCCGGTGCTCGTCTCGCTCGAGAACCGCGACGGCCTGCTCCTCCCCGGTATGAACGGCGAGGTCAGCATCGTGTCGGATCGCCGCGATAACGTCATCGCCGTGCCGAACGAAGCGATCCGCTCCGTGCGCGAAGTCGCGCAGGTGGCGCCGCTGCTCGGCCTGGACGTGGACAGCGTGCAGGCGCAGCTCCGCGGCGCGATGGGCGGCGGCTTCGGCGGCGGCGCCCCGATGGGAA
>CAZYQM010000022.1:0-2068 GCA_964649965.1 uncultured Gemmatimonas sp. | reverse complement strand
TGGGAATGAACGGCGGTAGCCGTCCGCAGGGTGGCGCGCCGGGTGCGGCGCCGGCCGGCGGCGCGCAGGCGCGCCCGGGCTACGCCGACTTCTCCGCTCCGCAGGCCCCGGGTGGCCGTCAGGGCGGACAGGGTGGCTTCCAGATGCCCGACGTCACCGATGCGCAGTGCAAGGCCGTGACTGACGCCCGTGCGGCCAAGCCGGCCGTCGCCAAGCGCCTCGACTCGCTGCAGGCGGCGATGCGCAACCCCGACGCGGATCGCCAGGCCCTGATGGGAGGCGTCCGCGCCGCCTACACCGAACTCGGCGTGGACGCGATGGTCGCCCGCGCCTGCACCGCCCGTCAGCAGGGCGCAGCCGCCCGCAGCAACGGTGGCGCCGCGGCGCCGGCTGGCCAGCCGACGCCGGCCCGCAACGGCCCGCGCACGCTGCAGGCGCCGGGTGCGCAGACCAATGGTGCCGCCCGTGGCGGCGCCGCCCGCAACGGCGCGCGGACGGGTCTCGTCTTCGTGCAGAAGGGCGAGGGCTGGGAGGCGCGCATCGTGCGTCTCGGCGTCGCCGACTATGACTACACCGAGGTGCTCAGCGGCCTCGAGGAAGGCGAGCAGGTCGCGCTGCTCAGCGCCGTCGCGCTGCAGGCGCAGCGTGAGGCCAACCAGGACCGGATGCGCGCGATGACCGGCGGCTCGTCGCCGCTCGGCGGCGCCGCGGCCGGCCCGGGCGGCCGGAGATAGCCTCCGATGCTCATCGGCGAAACCATTCGCGTCGCGCTCGGCGCCCTGCGCGCCAACAAGATGCGTTCCCTGCTCACGATGCTCGGCATCGTGATCGGCGTCTCCGCGGTCATCGCCGTCGTGGCCCTCGGCCGCGGCGCTCAGAAGGCCGTCAATGACCGCATCGCTTCGCTCGGCACCACGTTGCTCACCATCTCCCCGGGGCAGGCCCGCTCGGGCGGCGTGATGAGCTTCGACGTCCGCACGCGCCTCACGATGGAGGACGCCCAGGCCCTCGTGGACCGCGGCACCGTCATCGGCGCCGTGCAGCCCGAGATGTCGTCCAACCTGCAGGTGCAGTACCTCAACAAGAACGCCGGCACGCAGGTCGTCGGCACCTCGGCCAACTATCCCGAAGTCCGCAAGTACGAGATGGAGGCCGGCCGCTTCTTCACCAACGGCGAGGACGAGAGCCGGCAGCGCGTGGCCGTCGTCGGGCCCACGGTGTGGCAGAACCTCGGCCTGCAGTCGGCCGATGCCATCGTCGGCGAGAACATCCGCATCCGCGGCATCCAGTTCCTCGTCGTCGGCACCTACGCCACCAAGGGCCAAGCCTCGCCCTTCAACAATCCGGATGACCAGATCCTCATCCCGATCCAGACAGCGCGCTTCCGCGTGATGGGGCAGAACCGCCTGCGCTCGATCTCGGTGCTCGCGCCGAGCGAGGAAGCGATCCCGGAGACGATGGCCGACATCCAGAAGATCCTCCGCCGCGAGCACAAGCTGCGCCCCGAGCGGCCGGACGACTTCCAGATCCGCAACCAAGCCGACTTCCTCAACACGCTCGGCGAGACCACGCAGGTGTTCTCGATGCTGCTCGCCGGCATCGCCGCGGTGTCGCTGCTCGTCGGCGGCATCGGCATTATGAACATTATGCTCGTGTCGGTCACCGAGCGGACGCGCGAGATCGGCATCCGCAAGGCGCTCGGCGCGACGAAGATCAACATCCTCTTCCAGTTCCTCATCGAGGCCGTGGTGCTCTGCCTCGTGGGCGGCGCGATCGGCATCGCGGTGGGCGCCGGTGGGGCCTACGGCTTCACCAAGTTCCTCGGCTGGAACACGGAAGTCGGTTCGTCGTCGGTGCTGCTGGCCTTCGGATTCTCGGCCTTCGTCGGGCTCGTGTTCGGCGTGTATCCGGCGCGGCGTGCCGCGCGGATGGATCCGATCGTCGCGCTGCGCTACGAGTAGCGCGCGGCCCTTCCTATTTAGATGCAGGTCGAATCGGGCGGTGCGCGGTGCGCACCGCCCGATTCGTTTGCATCCCCGTGGACCCGCCATACATTCCCTGACGCGGC
>CAZYQM010000021.1:3408-16314 GCA_964649965.1 uncultured Gemmatimonas sp. | reverse complement strand
AGGAGGCTGCGGAGGACGTAGCGGAGGTCGAGGCGCATCGGGGGACTCCGGGGGGAACGGGGCTGCAAGAAACTACTCCCGAATGGCCCGGATTGTTGCCGACAGCGCCATCGAGCCGCTCGGATGGCGGCACGGCAGAGGCGGCGGCCCCTTTACGCGTTCGGTAAGTTCCCCACGTGACTCCTTGGCTCCCGACTTTCACCAGCCTGCTCGCCGTGACCGGTGTGCCGCTGCTCGTGCTGCTGGTGCTCGCCGGCACGGGACGGACGCTCGGCCGCCTGTTGCCGACCTTGGTGAGCTTCGGCGCGGGCGCCTTGCTGGGGGCGGCGGTCTTTCACCTGCTGCCCGAGGCCTACGAGCGGCATCCGTCGGTGGGCTTCGTCTCGCTGTCGGTGGCGGCTGGCGTCATCGGGTCGTACGTGATCGAGCGCCTGCTGCACCGGCTGCAGCACACGGCGCACGAGGCCGCGCCGCGCGAGCCGGCGCTGAGCGCCTTCGACGATCCCGCGATGGTGGCGGTGAGCTTCGGGGCCGACGCCGCGCACAATTTCGTGGATGGCGCGCTGATCGCGGCGGCATTCCTCGCGGGCACGGGGCCGGGCGTGGCGACGGCCATCGCGATGCTGGCCCACGAGTTGCCGCGTGAGATCGGGACCTTTGGCGTGTTCGTGCACTACGGCACGCGTCCGCGACGCGCGGTGGGTTACGCGTTGCTGAGCGGCCTGCTGGCCTTCGCCGGCGCGGGGCTCACGCTGTGGTTCGGCGAGGAGACGGCGCACGCGGCCGAGGTCGTGGTGCCGGTGGCGGCGGGGTCGTTCCTCTTTGTCGGCGGCGCTGTGATGCTCTCGCAACTGAAGGCGCAGAAGACCTGGGAGCTCCCGCGCCCGCAGTTGATGGCCTGTGCGCTCGGCTTCGCGCTGTCGGCGGCGGCCTCGTTCCTCTCGGGCGGCCACTGACGATGTGGCGTCCGCGGGGCGAGCTCCAGGAATCGCTCGCGGTGGCGGTCGGTACCAGTGTGGTGGCGATTGCCCTGGTGCTCGCGGTGTCGCCGCGTGCGCTGCGCGGCGTGCTGCCGGCTGGCGGGGCGAGCTTCGCCGAACGCGCCATACGGGCGGAACTGGCGAGCCTCGCGCGGGCGCAGGAGCGCTACTTCGCCGTACACGGGCGATATGCCGACGACCTCACGCGCATCCCGTGGCGCAGCGGGTACAACCTCTCGGTGCGCGTGCGCGAGGCGGACTCGAGCGGATTCCTTGCGACGGCGAGTTCCGGCGGCACCGATCCGGCCGATTGCGCTGTCACGGTCACGCGCCGTGATGCAGATTCCGGCGTGATGCCACCGCCACGCGTCACGTGCAATGCGGAGACGAGCCGATGAGCACCGAAGGGCGATCGCCCTCAGGGCTTGACGAGATGGCCGCTCTGGTGGGCCGCGCGTGGAACCGCCACTACAAGGAACGCTTCGAGGCGCTGGCGCAGGGCGGCTCCATTGTCGGGTGGAACACCGAGGCGGCGCTGACGCCGCTTTGGGGAGTTCGCCGGCGGATACCGGTGCTCTCGGGACTCAGCCTGTCGTTTCCCATCGTGGGATTCTTCCTCGCCGCGCTCGTCTCGCTCACGGCCGGACTGCTCGTCCCGACCGTGCTGTTCGCGCTGGCCCACGGCCTGCTCGGTGACTGGATCTACTACCGACATCTCGAGAGCGTGCGTCGGCGACTCGCCACGACCACCGACGAGCGCAAGCGGCAGCGGTTGACCGCACAGGCGCGCGTCTCCGGCCCGCTCGAGTTCGGTTTGGCCGCGGTGCTGGCGGTGCCGATGACCTTGCTGGTCATCGTCGCTGGCGCGCCGCGCGTGGGGCCGCGTCCCTACTACGAGGGGACGATGAAGGCTGACCTGCGCAATCTTGTCACGGTTCAGGATTCCCACTTCCGGGAACATCGGATCTACGCGAGTTCCGTGGAACAGATCGCATCGCAGTACAGCGCATCGAGCGGCGTGACCGTGCGCCTGCTCTACGGCGACACCATCGCGTTCGCTGCGGAGGCCACATACGGTGGCAGCCCGGGGCGCTGCGTCATCTTCGTCGGCGAGGCGCGTGGGCTTCCGCCGAGCGCCTCAGAGGGGATGCCGACCTGCGAGGGGATTCCGGAGCGGTAGCATCGCCCTCGCCGGTCGGCGTCCGCAGCTCACGGACGCGGCGCCCCCGCGCGCGACAGCTCGAGGATGTAACTGCCCGTGACGCCGCGCCGCTGGCCGCGCACGACGATGCTGTAGGTGCCGCTCTCCAGCACGTTGAAGCGCACCGCGGCGCGGCGAGGATCCATCGCTTCGGCGGTGATGCGCTCGCTGCCTTGCCGCGCGACGTAGAGTTCCGGCGCGAACTGCGCGCTCTCGACCGCGATGTGCAGCGTGTCGCCCGCGTTGGCGGTGATGTGCCAGAGTTCGAACGGCGCGCCGTCGTCCATCGTGAGGTCCTGCGGATCCAGCTGCGAGCCGAAGCGCTGGCCGAGCCCGAGCCGCGAGGTCGGCTGCGCCTCGCGTAGCATCACGCGGGCGGGCGTCACGGGGCCGTCCATTCCCGGCGCCGGTGCCTGCAGCTGCAACTCGATGCGGTAGCCACCGAGGTCTTCGTTGGAGTAGGCGTTCGCGATGATCACGTACACGCCGTCGTCGGGCAGCGTGATGGCGATCTCGGAGTCGGTGCCGCCCTCCGCGTCGTCGTTGTCGGCGAGCGCCTCCTCGCTGCCGTGCCGGCCGAGGTGCAGGTAGGTGTCGAAGTCGCCGGAGCTCTGCATCACGCGGGCGCGCTGGCCCTTCTTGCCCTCGAAGTACCAGAGCTCGACGCGGCTGCTGTCGCCGAGCATCGCGTCGGCGGCGTCGAGCGTACTCTCGCGCGACTGGCCGGGCGCGAGCATCCGCGCCGCGTCCACCGGACGCTGCAGCAGCTTGGCGAAGGGCGTCACGCTGGCCTGCTGCGCGTGGAGCGTCGTGGCGATGAGCGGGGCGGCGAGCGGTACGGCGAGCAGCGCGGTGAGCACGGAGAAGACGCGGCGTGGCATTGGGGCCCTCGTAAGGTCGTGGAGTGGGCGTCGCGGAATATTCTACCGCGCGGAACGCGCGAAGGTGTCAGCGATGGGTCCCAGGCGCATCGGCCGTCCGGCGGGGACCGGCCGAACGCACGACGCCCCCGCAACCGTGAGGTCGCGGGGGCGTCGCGTCATTCGACTCGGCGGACCTTAGGAGATGGTCACGCCGGCCAGCTGCTGCAGCGCGCGCTGGAGCTGCTGGTTCTTGTTGTTGTCGCAGCTGTTGCTGGCATCGCGGTTGAGCGTGCCGGCGAGCGACTGCAGGGCCTGCTGACGCGCGGTGCCGGTGGTGCGCTCGGCGGCCGCGATGGCCGTGCGGACTTCGTTCACGCGCGAGGCCGAGAGGCAGCCGTTGCGCTCGGACTGGTCGAGGAAGGCCTTGGCCAGCGCGAAGGACGGCGGCCAGTTGAGCTGCGGCTGGCCCTGCGCGTTGAACTCGTTGAAGCGGACCGTCTTGGCCGCGTCAATCTCGTTCTGCGTCAGGAACTGCGTCGGCGTGAGCTCGGCGATGTCGAGGCCGCGGGCGATCTCCGAGGAGATGATCTGGCCGTTGTACCAGTACGTGGACCAAGCGCCGCCCATCGCGGGACGGTTGGCGTCCACCGGGCCGCGGTCGAAGAAGGCGATCTCCTTCGGGTTCTTCGGGTCGGTCCAGTCGAACACCGAGACGCCGCCCTGGTACCAGGACTGCACCATAATGTCGCGGCCGGGCACCGGCACCAGCGAGCCGTTGTGGGCGACGCAGTTTTCCTGCGCCGTCTGCACGGTCGGGATCTTGTAGTAGCTCTCGAACACCATCTTGTTGTTCTCGATGCGGAAGATCGCGTTCGAGCCCCACTCATAGTTGTCGGTGTCGCGGCACTTCGGCGCGCCGCCGCCGCCCCACTCGTCGGAGAAGAGGATCTTCGAGCCGTCGTTGCTGAACGTGGCCGAGTGCCAGTAGGCGAAGTTCGAGTCCGCCACGGCGTCAATGCGCACCGGGCGCTCGGGGTTGGAGATGTTCAGCAGGATGCCGTGGCCTTCGCAGGCGCCGCCGGCAAGGCCGAGGGCGGGATACACGGTGATGTCGTGGCACTGCTGGCCGCGGCCGATCGGGCCGCCCGGCTGGGCGCCGCCGCCGACGAGGCGATTGACGAGGGCCTGGAGGCCGTTGCGCAGCGCCGTGCTATCCGCGCCGGTCGGGGCACCGGAGCCGCCGCGCGCACGCACGATGGAGTCGAGCTGGGTGCGGATGAAGTTCGGGTTCAGGACGAGCGGCAGGTTCGTCTGCGGGTTCGTCGCGACGAAGCCGCCGGCGCGGCGCACGGAGTCGGCGCGGGCGATCGCGGCGACGCGCTCAGCCTCGGTCGGGCCGTGCGACGCCGACTCGGTGAGCCCGGTGAAGATGTCGGCGCGGTTCACGATCGCGGCCGCGGCCGGATTGCGGAGCGGCACCTTGATGATCTCGATCTTCAGCAGCGACGAGTTCGGGTTCTGCGCCGGATCGTCGGTGGTGCAGCCCTCGAGCTCGCTGCTCGGGCGGATACCCGCCGAGCCGGAGACGTAGATGTACACGTTCTCCTTGTCGCGCGGGTTCTCGACCACCGTGTGCGTGTGCGAGCCGCGGCAGGTCTGCACGCCGGCGACGAGCTTGGGATTGCGGATGTCGGAGATGTCGAAGACGCGCACGCCGCGGAAGCGCAGCGGGTTCGACTGGCCGGTCGGCGCCTGCGTGCCGCAGTCCGTGCGGCCGTTGAAGGCCTCGGCGGAGAGGAACATCAGGTTGCCGTACACCGAGACGTCATTCTGCGAGGCCGGGCAGGTCACTGCGGCGGCGACGGTCGGGTTGGACGGATTGGAGATGTCCCAGATCACCGGGCCGTTGTAGTTGCCCTGGACGACGTAGTTGCCCGTGAAGGCGAGGTCGGAGTTGGTGATGCCGAGGAAGCCTTCCGGCGAACGGGCCGAGGCGACGATGCGCATTCCGCTGGTGGCGACACCGGCGTCGAAGAGGCCGGCGGAGAGGCCGACGCGGGCGTCGTTCTGGAAACGCGTGCCGGTGGGGCCGCGCAGCTGGCTGGCGGTTGGGGACGTCTGGACCGTCTGCTGGGTGCACGCCACGACGACGACTGCGGCGGCGGCCAGCGCGGCCCGATGGAACATCTGCTTCATCGGAACCCTCTGCTGTTGGTGATCCTGCTGGGGGAGATGCAACGACTTCATTCGGGCGGGCTGCCGCCCCGTTCGAGCAACATCGTGATCATCCGCCGGATCTCGGTGGACTGGTCCACCTCGACGTCGGAGGAGAAGCGGAAGACGGTCTCGTCGAGCGCGCCACCGTCGCGGACGAGCGTCTGCACCATCGTGACCGCGCCGCGATGGTGGTTGATCATCCGCTGGAGGAAGAGGATGTCGAACTGCTCGCCACGCGCGGCGTCGAGCTCGGTGAGCTGTTCGGGCGTGAGCATCCCGGCCATCATCGAGTGATCGTGGCCGGGCATCTGGTGGCCGGCGTGCGGATCGTTCGGATCGGCGGGCGGCGGCGTGAGCACGCCGTCGGCGGACACGGTCGGCGCGGGCTTGTCGCGGTCGCCGAGCCAGCGGCGCATCAGGTTGATGTCGTCGTTCTGCGCGTTGATGATGCGCGCGGCGAGCGTGCGGAGCTCGGAGTCCTCGGTGTGCGTCGGGACCCAGCGCGAGATGAGGATGGCCTGCGCGTGATGGCCGATCATCTCCGTCATAAAGGTGACGTCCGCCTCGGTGTACGGCAGGCGGAGGGAGTCGGCGCGGACTTGCTCTTCGATGGTCATCGCCGCCGGACCAGTGGCGACACCGCCGCGCGGGGCGCAGGCGGCGAGCGAAGCGGCGGCGAGGATCGGGACGAGGGTACGGATCGGTCGCATCGGGGGCATACGGGGTTAGACACCCCGGCAGGCCGCCGGGGTTGGCTCCGGTAATCTACTATAGAAGTCCGGAGGCGGTTTCAGGATGGCGTTCAGGGCGTAAGTTCCGCCGCCGCGCCGAAGGGCACGTATCCGGCCCAGAATCCAGGGGCGTCGAAGCTCCCGTCCCCTTCGCTTCCGGTGAGCAAGGCGCGTTGCGCCCGCGAAAGGGCGGTGAGGACGTCGTCGCCGCCGCGCATCGCACGGTAGAACCGGCGCACCAGTGCCTCCGACGCCTGATCGTTCACCGACCACAGCGTGGCAACGACAGATCGCGCCCCGGCGTGGGCAAACGCACGGGCGATGGTCGCGTACTCCAATCCCTCACCGCCCAGTCCGCTCTGGCAGGCCGACAGCACGACGAGATCTGTCTGCGACAGGCCGAGCGTCATCGCGTCCGCCACCGTGAGATGCTCGCCGCCGGCCATCAGCAGATAGCTGTCGCCGGGATGCGCGGCGTCGAGGACGCCGTGCGTGGCGAGATGCAGCACGCGCGCGTCGCCGGCGCCGGCGCGCAGCCGCTCGAGCGTGGCGGCCTCACCGATCAGCGCCCGCGTGCCGTCGCCGAGGGCGCTGCGCACGCTGCCGGCCTCGGCGCGCGCGCTGGGCAGCGACCCGTCGGGGTCGCCGATGACGAGCCCCGGATTCGGCGCGAGCCCGGCTTCGGTGCTGGCGAGGCGCAGCAGGTACAGCGTCGGGACGCTGCCGATCACGTAGCGCTCGACGGCGTACTGGGACGTTGGGCCATCCTCGCGGCGCAGGGCACCGAAGGGCAGGTAGGTGAGCGCGCCCGTGGGCACGACGAAGACGTGGCTGCTGCCCTCGAGATGTGCCTCGATGGGACGCAGCAGCTGTTCGTAGAGCCAGGCGAGGTCGCGGCGCCAGCGCGTGGTGTCGGCGAGCGAGACGATGCCGCGGACGGAGGAGTCGCGTGCGCCGGCGGCGCCAGCCGCGCCCGGCGCGATGCCGCGCGCGGCTTGGGTGGCGAGTGCCTGTGCGCTGCGCGTGGCCGCGGCGAACAGCGAATCGCGCGACACGCGCACCTCGACGATCCGCGGCGCCGCGTCGGCGGTGAGGACCTGAATGAACAGCGTCGTCGCCGAGGGCAGGTACTGCACCGCTACCTGGCCCGGTTGCAGGCGGCGTGCCTCGGCGGCGAGGTCCAGCGGATTGAGCTGTAGCAGCTGGAAGAGGCCGCGGTCGTCGCGCTCGAGCTGCGCGAGCGCGGCGTTGTGCGCGCGTTCGCGGCGCTGCAGTTCGGTGCGCAGGCGCTCTTGCTCGGCCGCGCTGAGCGTCGGTGTGCGGTCGAGCGCCGCGAGTTCGCCCTCCGCGGCTGCGCTGCTGACGCGACCCGCGGCGGCCGGCGCGAGCGAATCGCGCAGGGACTCGAGTGCGCGACGCTGGGCGCTGAGCTGACGCGCACGCTGCGCCGCCGGCGAATCCGGCGGCAGGGCGTCGAGCAGGATCTCCGCCTCGCGTCGCAGCTTGCGTTGCTCCAGCGACCCGAACGCGACGGTGGGGTTTCCCCCCTGCGCGACGAGGAAGCTGAGTGCGTCGGCGCCGCGCGGGTCGTAGCGCAGCAGGCCGCGCGCCGTACCGACGACGAGGCGGCCACGGCCATCCACCGCGACGGCGTTCACGTGGCGCGAGCCGTAGTCGGCGAGATGGTCGTCGGGCAGCAGGCGATTCAGGCGATCGGGCACGAACCAGGCGCCATCGTGGTAGCCGACGATGCCGTTGGCGGTGCCGAAGAGGAACAGCTTGCCCTCGAGCTCGGCGCCGCGCCCGCCGAGGAACTCGCCGGGCAGGCGTTCGCGCATCGCATCGTACGACGGATCCTGCATCGTGCGGTACGGCGTGACGCGCTCACCGCGCATCATCACGAAGCCGGCGGTGGTGCCGATGATGTCGGTGCCCGGCTCGACCGGCGTCGCGTTCAGGAACAGGGCCGTGGTGGCGAGGGAATCTCGGCGGACGAATCGCTGCTCGTCCGGGAGGTACTCGAGCATTCCGCCTTCGAGTCGTGCGCCACGCGCCGAGAGATGCCCCTCGCGCGAGCCCGCCGCGAATACGCGGCCGTCGGCCGACGTGATGAGCGCGGCGATGTCGTGCGTGCGCGACGGGAAGCGCTCGGCGTCGAGGAAGAACGAGAACTCGGTGGTCTCGCGAGTGCGAGGCTGCCAGCGGAACACCGATGCGCCGCGCGCGGCCCACACGCTTCCGTCGGCGGAGATCGCGAGGCCGGCAACCTCCCCGCTGCGAACACCCGTGCCGTAGCTGCTGCGGCCGTCCTGGATGCTCGTGGGCGCCGGCACACCGAAGAGCGTGCGGCTCCGCGCGCCGTCCACGGCGAGATGCACGACCTGATTGCCTTGGTCGACGATGATGCCGCTGTCGGCGGCGACGACGGCGTATCGCCCGCCTGCACCGATGCGACGCGCCTCGGCGAGACTGCCGTCCGGCGGCACGAGATACGTCCCACCCAACGTGCGCACCAGCGTCTGCGTCCAGCCCGGCGGCTGCAGCACGACGCGCACGTCGGTACCGCCCAGCGCGTACTCCACCTGTCCGCGCTCCCAGATCCAGACGTCACGGTCGCCGCGGGCGACGATGTTCGCGCCGTCCGTCGCGAGCTGCAGCACGCCGGCCCGGCGGTCCGTGAGCGCGTCCGGGATGTCGAAGTGCTCGACGTGCGCATCGCGATACAGCGAGATGCCCTGGTCGGTGAGGATCGCGGCAGCTTCCTCCTCCTCGATGACGACCGTTGTGAGACCGTAGATCGTCTGGCTGCGCACGATGTCCTGCTGGCCCGGGAGCGCGGTGAACGCCGTCGCGAGGGAGTCGCCGATCTGCCAGTGCGCGCGCGCGATGCGGCCGCCGACGAGGGCGAGCAGCTCCGCGCTGCCCGGAATGAGGGCGACGTCGTCCGCGCGAAGGTTGGCGATGCGCCGGAGCCGCGGCACATCGCCCGGATCGCCGCGGTCGAGCACGTAGAGGCCGCTGTCCGTGCCGACGAGTGCGAACTCGGGAATGCCCAGCTCCGTGAGCGACTTGATGAAGCGCACCGGCGCCGCGAGGAGACGTTGCGGTGCGCCGGCTTCCGGGACGAAGTCGAGACCGCGCGTGCCGCCGACGGCTGCGGCGGCGTCGAGCGGGAGGATGTGCGAGACGCTCGACGCCGCGAGCCCCGCCTCCGCATTCCAGCGGCGGCGGATTGCGCTGAGCGATGCATCCACGCGCAGGAGGCCGCTCGCGGTGCCGATCCAGATGCCGTCGTCCCCGGCGGCGGCGACGGCCTGTACGCCGAGTCCGCTGACGTCGGGCTCGGAGCGCTGGAGCGCATCGCCGGCGGCAGGCACGACGAAGCGCTCCCAGAAGCCGCGGCGCAGCACCGCGAGGCCGTCGCTGGTGCCGACATAGGTCTCGCCGCTCCAGCCCATCGCCGTCGCGGTGAGCGAGGCGCTTCCCGCGGCGGCGGCCGTGATGTCCGCGGTACTGTGCCGCCGCCAGAGGCCGACATTGCGCAGCGGCGAGCGCGGCAACCACCGCGCGGCGGGCGCGAGTTGCAGCGGCTCGCGCTCGATGCGCGTGAGCAGGCGCTGCGCGGGTTCCGCGGCGGGATTCCGTCGGCGCGTCGCGATCTCACGCAGCCAGAGCACATCGTCCTGCCAACGCACCCACTCGTCGGCCGCGAGGAAGCCGCGCTTGGTCTCGCGCACGAGCGTGACGTAGAGATCGAGCGCCGCGACGGCCGCGTCGAGGGCAGGGCCGCGCGCCTCCGTGCGACCGGCCGCGACAGTGGTCGCGACGACCGCCAGGGCGCGGTCCCGATACCCCACCTGATCGCGCAGGCGCTCGACGAGCCGACGCGCAAGCGCGAGACGCGCCTGCGGCAGCGCCGCCGCATCGCGCGCCTGGCCCGCCTCGGCCGCCACTTCCAGTTCGTCCACGCGGGCGTCGAGCGATTGCACCACCGAGTCTTCGCGCGCGAGTGCGCGCAGCGGATTGGCGTCGCGACCGCTCAAGGACCGTACGATGGACGTCAGTTGCGAAAAGGCCGACGAGACGCGCGTGGAGACTTCTTGGTCGTTCCCGCCTTCCGTCGTGACGCGCGAGATCTCCCCGCGCTCGTCGTAGCTCACGTTCATCGCGCCGACGCCCTCGAGCGCGATGCGCGTCGGCTTGCGCTGCGGTCCGTACGCGAAGCGCAAGTCGGAGTCGAGGCGGTCGCCGTCGAAGGAGCGCATTCGCGTGATGAGCGAGCCCTCGTACGCCAGTTCGATGCGGCTGCCGCCGGAGGTCTCGAGGCGCGTGAGGTTGGCGCCGGTCGTGTCGTAGGTCGCGCGGACCCAGGCGGCGCCTTCCTGCCGCAGCGTCGCCGAGCCGGAGCGCGGATGGTCGGCGCGTCGCACGATCACGCCGTCGGCGCGGTAGGTCGTGGCCGTCACGCCGTCGGGCTCGATGACGACCGAGTCCGGCGACTCCGCCGAGCGCTGGGCCTGTTCGCGCAGGTCCTCGTACCATCCGATGTACCGCGTGCTCGCGCCCAACGCCGTCTCGTCGCGATAGCGTGCCCGCCAATAGCCGCGGTTGTCACCGAGGAGGCCGTAGGCCCAGGCCTCGTACTCGTCGGTGTCGATCGTCAGGCCACGTTCGCGGATCTCGCCGATGATGCGCAGGGCGCCGACGGGATCGCTGGCCCACCAGAGCTGGCGCGCCCAGAGCTGGCGGCTGACGAGGAAGCTGTCGTAGGGATCGCGCTCCACCGCCAGTTGGAGCGGACGGTAAGCCCGTGCGACGCCGAGCGCGCCGATGGTCCGCGTGAAGAACGGTGTCGCCTCGGTGACGGGATTCGCGAGGGCCGTGACCTCCTCGGCGAGCGCCGCGGCGTAGTCGTCACCGGCGGCACGATGCAGCGTGCCGCGGGCGATGCCGAGCGAGACGGGGCTCGCGCCGAGGGACTCGGCCTCACGCGATGCGTCGAGACCACGCTGGGCGATGCTCGCCGTGCCGCGGCCGCGCTGGATGAGGCGGACGTAGGCGTCCATCACCGCGCGTGCGTGGGCGATGCGTTCGTGGGTCGCCGCGTCCGCGAGAGCCGCGCGGCCCGCGCTGTCCAAGCGCGCGATGGACGCGACGTCAGCGCACTCGGCGGCCTCCAGCAGTTCGATGCGCCACGGCCACGCGAGCAGTGGGACGGCGCGGCGCGCGCTGTCGAGCAGGGCGGCCCGTCGCGCGGGGTCGTTGCTGCGGTTGCGTGCCTCCGTCCACAGCGCCTCGTACCGCGGATGCCGGCGACGGAGGCTGTCGAGCGTCGCGCGCGCGGCGGCCTGACCGTGCAGGGCGCTGCCCCAGTCCGTGAGGCGGGAGACGTACAGGCCCGAGACGAACGCGCCGCCGGTGAACACGCCACGGTGCAACTGCCGATACGCGATGGTTGTGTCGCCGATCGCCACGCGGCGCGGCGCCTGGTTGAGTGAGATCCAGGTGAGGTCGGGATTCGCGCGGAGGACGCGCGCGTAGATGCGGATGGCGGCGTCATCGTCGCCGATGCTGGTGGCGAGTGCGGCAAGCTGGTCGGCGAGCGCGGGCGTCGGGTCGGGGAAGCGCCGCTCGAGGATGGGGAGCCAACGACTGCGTTGCGCCGGCGTACCGGCGATCTCGAGCAGGCGCACGAAAGCCTGTGCGCGACTCTGGCTCGCGGTGTCGGCGGCGACTGCGCGCTCGGCCCACGCGAGCGCCTGCGGACGTCGCAGACTTCCGTCCTCGAGCGACGCGTAGAGGTCGGCCCACTGCCCGGAGTCGGCGCCGGCCCGCAACAATGAGTCGAGCGATGTGCGCGCGCGGGCCCGGTCGCCGTCGGCGAGGGTCGCGGTGATCCACTCCCGCGCGGCGATCTCGTTGCGCCGCTCGCCATCGGCGACGCGCACTGCGTACGCCCGCAGGGTGGCCGCCGCCGCGGCAGGCTCGCGACGACTGAGCTGGATTCCGGCCAGCAGGCGCGCCGGTGTCTCCGCCGCCGGCTGCCGGGCCACGGCGAGCGTCGCCAGCGACTCCGCCACCGCGAGGTCGCCGCGGCTGCGGGCGGCACTCGCGCGATGGCGATAGGCGTACGCGTCCTCGGGGAACAGGCGGAGCCATTCCTCCGCCGCGCGTGCCCACTCGTGTTCGTCGGTGCGGCCCTGCGCGAGCGTCGGCCGCGCATAGAGACCCAGCGGACCGTCCAGCAGCGCGCGATGGCGCTCGAGCAGCGCGTCGGCCGCTGCGGCATCGCGCAGGCGAGCGCCGTTCACGAAGGCCGCCAGGTTGCTCGCCGCCAGCGCGTACGGTGCACGGCCGAGTCCGGCGAGCTGGTACTCCATCGCGCGCTGGGGATTCCCGCGTTGCTCCTCCCAGAAGGCGAGCAGGAACGCGGCCATCGGATCGCTACGGACGACGGCGTGCGTCGGGGCGAAGCGGGCGAGCAGCGCGTTGCGTGTTGCGGTCCCCTCGGCGTCCGTGGCGCGGAGGATCGCCAGCGCATCCGCGTGACGCGTCCGGATCGCGGCGGGAATCGCCGTCTCCGGTTCCGTCTGCCGCAGCCAGGCATAGGTCTGCAGCGCGAAGGGATGTGGCGCCTCGCTGAGGAGGTCCCGCTCGATCGCGGTGAGCACCTGGCTGCGTTCGCCCCGCATCAGGGCCTCGGACCAGCGCTGGTAGCGCGCGTCGGCGAACGGGGTGCGGTCGGCGTCCTGCGCACGGGCAGGGAGGTGCAAGACGGCGAGCGCGAAGCTGGCGATCGCGAGACGACGGGCGGCTTCCAGGAGCATCCTCAATCGGGGCTGGGGGAGTCGCGGATGGAACGGCGCAACCTACGACCCTACACCAGTACTCGCCAGAATGGCGAGGGGTCCAAT
>CAZYQM010000021.1:0-3398 GCA_964649965.1 uncultured Gemmatimonas sp. | reverse complement strand
CGGGACGGCGGCCGTCGATGCCGCGGCCGACTCAGCGACGGCTCAGCGACGGCTCAGCGTCAGGCGATAGCTGCCCAGCGTACCGGGCTCGAACGCGTTCGCCCAGATCGTGAACGTCCCCGTCGCCGGCAACGTGACGCTGATCTCCGAGTCGGTGTCACCGTCGGCGCGGTCGTCGTTGGTCGCGACCTCTTCTTCGCCGTTGGCCGAGCGCAGGGAGAGGTAGGTGTCGAAGTCTCCGCTGTTCATCGTGATGACGATGCGGTCGCCGGCGTTGCCGCTGAACGTGTAGGCGTCGAACTTCGAGCCGTCCTCGAGCGTGCGGTCGCCCGCGGTGAGTTCGCCGGAGATCGTCTGGCCATAGCTGAGCGTGCTGCCGCTGCCACCGCCCATCAGATCGCCGAGCCCGCCTGCACCACCGCCGCTTGCGCCGCCGCCGACCGTGGCCTCAATCGTGTAGTTGCCGGTCTCTCCGCCGTCGAACGAGTTGGCGAGCAGGGCATACGTGCCGGTCGCCGGCGCGCGGAACGTGATCCGCGAATCGGTGGAGCCGTCCTCGAAGTCGTCGTTCTCGGCGGAGACCTGGGGGTTGTCCGACTGCATCATCAGGAGCACCGTGTCGAAGTCGCCCGAACGCATCGTGACGGTGACCTGCTGGCCGGCCTGCAGTTCCAACGCCCACAGTTCCACGTGCGATCCGTCGTCGAGCGTCGGATCGCCGGCGTCGAGCGCCGACGACTGCCGGCTGCCGACCGGCAACGGCCGTACGGAAGGACTGCCCCCGCTGCGCAGGGAATTGGCGGCTTCGGCGGCCGCCCACGCACGCGGGACGGCATTGGACTTGCCGCCCTGCTGGGCCGTAAGGGTCGCGGGCAGTCCAAGCGCGAGGGCGAGCATCGTGAGGCGTGTGGCGCGAGACATCGGAGTGGGGATTGGGGTGAGAGGGTGGAGCGAGGAGACGGGCGTGGAGCGCAGGCTGTCGGCGCCGCTGGGCGCTACTCGTCACCGCCGCGGGCCCACTGGACCTCGAGGCGATACGAGCCGTTGGCTCCCGCGGCGAAGGTGTTGGCGACGATCACGAAGCGTCCCGTGCTGGGGAACGTGAACGTGAGCTGCGCGTCGGAGTTGCCGCCCGAGTCGTCGTCGGCGGCGGCGAAACCGCCCGCGCCGAGCAGGCCGACGTGCACGTAGGCATCGAAGTCCGTCGAGCGCATCGTGATGGTGACGCGCTCGCCGGCGCGGCCCTCGAGGTACCACGCGGCGAACGGCGAGTTGTCTGCGAGCGTGGGGCTGCTCGGTCCCAGTTGTCCGGTGACCGCCTGCCCGACCTGGATCGTGTTGGACGTGGCGGGCATCGCCAGCACGGCCTGCGGCGTCAGGCGCGACATCCCGGCGTTCGGCATCATACTCACCTTGCCGCCTGGCGTCGCTGCGGCGGATGCGCCGCCGCTGGCGATCTGCAGCGTGTAGGTGCCGGCACCGCCGGCCGAGAGCATATTCGCGATGATCACGTAGGTGCCGTCGCGGTCGAGCGTGAGCTCGAGCTGCGCGTCGGTGCCGCCGGCGCCGTCGTCATCGGTGTCGATCGTTTCCGTCGCGCCCTGCCGTGCGAGATGCAGGTAGGCATCGAACTCGCTGGAGCGCAGCGTGATCGTGACGCGCTCGCCGGCACGGCCCTGGTAGTACCACGCCTGGAAGGGCGTGCGGTCGGTCATCACCGCATCGGCATCGCCGAGGCGTCCTTGCACGGGCGTACCCGCGCGCAGCATCCGCGCCGCGCTCGGCGGCTCGGCCAGGATCTGCGCGAGCGCGATCGCCGCGCGACCCGCCGTGAGGCGCAGCGTGAACGCACCGCGCGCGTCCTTGCCGACGGCGTTGGCCATCACGACGTAGCGACCGTCGGCGGGCAGCGTGACCGTGAGGCGGGAGTTGGTGCCGTCGCCGCCGTCATCGTCATTGCCGAGGACGGAATCCGTGCCGGCGCGGCCGACGGTGAGGAACGCGTCGAATCCTGCCGCTTCCATATCGAGCTGCACGGTCTCGCCGCGGCGGCCTTCGAAGACATAGCCCTCGAACGGCGTCTCGCCGCTGCGCACCGGGCTGCGGTCGCTGAGCGATCCGGAGACCGCGCGGCCCATCGCGAGCCGCGGGAACGAGTCGGCTGCGGCGAACACGTCACGGTCGGTCATCGCGCGCCAGTCGATCGTCGCGCCGTCGCGCAGCTCGAGCGTGTAGGGTCCGCGACCGTTGGGGCGCAGCGAGTTCGCGATCACCGCATACGTGCCGTCCTGCGGCAGCGTGGCCGTGATGCGGGAGTTGGTGCCGCCCGCACCATCGTCGTCGGTGGCGACCATCGTCTTCGTGCCGACGACGCCGAGGTGCAGGTACGTGTCGAAATCCGCCGCGCGCATATTGATCGTCACGCGCTGGCCCTGCCGCCCCTGGAAGTACCAGACCTGGAAGGGCGAGGCATCGCTCATCGCCTCGGTGGTCTGCCGCAGGTCGCCGTTCACGGCCTGCCCGAGGCGAAGCCGCTGCGCCGTGGCCTCGCGCGCGAGGATCGCGTTGGTGGCGACGGTGGGCAGGCCGGTGCGGATGCCCAGCGTGTACGCGCCGGCCGCGTCGCGCCCGTAGGAATTGGCAAGGATCACGTAGCGCCCGGTACGCGGCAGGCGCGCGACGATGAACGCATCGCTGTTGTTGCCGCCGTCGTCGTCGCGGGCGATCACCGAGTCGCTGCCGAAGATGCCCAGCGCGAGAAAGGCGTCGAAGTCAGTGGATTCCATCGAGATCTCGATGGACTGCCCGGCCTGGCCCTCGAAGGTGTAGGCATCGAAGGACGAACCGTCGGTGAGCAGCGCGGATTCCGGCGTGAGCCGGCCCGTGAGCGTCGCGCCGACCTGCGTGCGCGGATGCTGGTCGGCGGCCTGCACGACTTCCTGGAAGGCGATCTGCACGCGCTGCACGGTCTCGAGCGCGAGCGAGTACGCGCCGACGGCTTCCTTGCGGACGGCATTGGCGACGATGGTGTACTCGCCGTCGGCCGGGAGCTCGAGCGCGATGCGCGAGTCGGTGCCGCCGCCGCCGTCATCGTCCTGCCGGACGCTCTGCTGCGCTCCGCCGACGCTGCGCGTGAGGATGAGATACGGGTCGAAGGCGGACGAACGCATCGTGATCTGCACGCGGTCGCCGCGGCGGCCGCTGAAGGTCCACGCGTCGAAGCGCGTCGAGTCGTCGAGCGTGGGTGAGTTGACGGCGAGTTCGCCGTTCACCGTCTCGCCGACGCGGATGGCACCCCCGCGTCGCGCCGCTGGCCGCGCGGGCGACGGCGCGGCAGGCGACGGGCGTGCCGTGGAGGGGCGTGCGGCGGACGGCGGACGCGCACCCGTCGCCGGAGG
>CAZYQM010000020.1:14044-16457 GCA_964649965.1 uncultured Gemmatimonas sp. | reverse complement strand
ATGGCGCGCCTCGCCGACGGATTGCTGCTCGCGTGGACGGTGCCCGGGCGGCCGAGCGTCGTGCGCGGCGCGACGTACCGGAGGGTCGAATGACCCGCGCCGTCGCTCGACGGATGCGACCGTTGCGACCTGCACTCGTCGCGCTGACCTTGGCCGTCGCCGCCTGCGGCGGCGGCGAGCGCGCACCCGCCGCCACGCTGGCCGTCGGCGCGCCGGCGCCGGCGTACGCCGCGCAAACGATGGATGGCACGCCCATCGCGCTCGCCGATCTCAAGGGCGAGGCGGTGATGCTCAATGTGTGGGCCACGTGGTGCAAGCCCTGCCGCGAGGAGATTCCCGCCCTCGACTCGCTGCACCGCGAGTTCGGGCCGCGCGGGTTCCGCGTGGTCGGCGTGAGCATTGACGTCGCCGGCGACACGGCCGAGATCGCCGCCTTCGCCCGCGGACTCGGCGCGAGCTACGACCTCTGGCTCGACCCGGACGATAAGGTCTCGACGATCTTCCGTGCGATCGGCGTGCCGAGCACGGCGCTCATCGACAAGGACGGCGTGCTGCGCTGGCGGCATATGGGCCCGGTGCGCGCCAGCGATCCGGCGCTCCGGGCCCTCTTGGATTCAGTCCTCGCGAACTGAAGACACTGACGACGGGCGTCGCCACGAGGCGGCGCCCGTCGCGTTCAGATGTCTTCGTGGATCGTGACGAGCTTCACGATCTTCAGCTTGCGCGTGCGGCCGGGCAGCTTGAGCATCGCCACTTCGCCGACCTTCTTGCCGAGCAGCGCGCGGCCGATCGGCGACGACATCGTCACCTGGCCGTCCTCGAAGTCCTCGGCGTCGCCGAAGATGAGGTTGTACTCCTCGCGATCCTTGCTGTCCTGGTCCTCGACCGTGACCTTGGAGCCCATCCCCACCGCGTCGGTCGCGATCTGCGACTCGTCGATGCTCGAGAGCTTCGAGAGCCGCTGCGTCAGGTGCCCGAGGCGGGCCTGCACGAACTGCTGGCGTTCGAGCGCGGCCTTGTACTCCGAGTTCTCGCGCAGGTCGCCGAGTTCGACGGCTTTGCGGATCTCGTTGGGGAGCGTGACGTTGAGCTCGTAACGCAGCTTCTCGGCTTCGTCGGTGAGCTTCTGCTTGAGCGCCTCGATCACGGCGCGGCCCTCGGAAAGAAGGATGGAGCGGGGATGAAAAAAGACCCGACGCCCGACCTGGGGAGGCCGGGCGCCGGAGGGGTCTGTTCGGTTAAGGGAAAGCTAGCGGAATGCACCTGACCGGGCAATCGCGCGCGGCCTAGCACGATTCCGCGCGCTGCCGCTTCTACCTTTCGGGATATGCTGCAATGCATTGACCACGGCGACGTGCGCGAACTCCGCCTCAGCTCCTGGCGGAGCCGCCTCGTCGGCTACGGCGTGAGCGTGTTCATCACGCGCGACACCTTGGTGGACGCGGGCTTCCCGAACGCGGCGCGCGAGCTCGCGGGATACCTCCGTGCACACTCTGTCGCCGGCGTGATCCTCACGCACGGACACGAGGACCACAGTGGTGGCGTCCCCGCCCTGCTGCGTCTCGGGCTCGGCGTGCACTGCGCAAGCGCGACCGACGCGTGGATGCGTCGCAGGGAACGCGTGGGCCTCTACCGACGCTTCACCTGGGGTCGCCGCCGTCGGCTCGCGCAACCGCTTCGCGCCTTCACGCCGCCCGACGCCCTGGAGTTGCGGCCGACTCCGGGCCATTCCAGCGATCACCACGTCGTGTGGGACGCCGAGCGCGGCACGGTGTTCGGCGGCGACCTGTTCATCGGCGTGAAGCTGCGCATCGCGCATCACGACGAAGACGTGCGGCAGCAGGTCTCCGTGCTGCGCGAGGTCGCCGCGTGGCGGCCGGAGCGGTTCTTCGATGCGCATCGCGGGCTGCTGCCGGACCCGGTGGCACAATTGCGGGCAAAGGCCGACTGGATCGAGGAGACGATCGCCGAGATCGAGTCGCGCATCCGGCGTGGATGGGCCGACACCGCGATCCGCGACGAGGTCCTCGGCCGCGAGGACCCCACGGGGACGTGGAGCTTCGGTGCGTACTCCAAGCTGGCCTTCGTGCACAGCGTGCGGGCGACGATGTAAGGGAACTCCGGGGCAACGTCGGAGGCCCCTCCGGCGTAGAATTCAGGTATGCGACTCCTTGCCTTCGCCCTCATCGCGTTCTTGCCCGCCGCGCTCGCTGCGCAGAGCCCTGCCACGCTCACGGCCCGCCTCGGCGTGGACACGATATCGGTCGAGAAGATGGTCCGCAGCGGCAATACCTTGGTGGCGGAAGTCGTCACGCGGTCCCCGCGCACGACGCTGCAGCGGCACCGTGCCCAGTTCGACGCGTCGGGCAACCTGACGATGCTCACCGTGGTGGACCTTGACCCCGCCAGCGGG
>CAZYQM010000020.1:7533-14034 GCA_964649965.1 uncultured Gemmatimonas sp. | reverse complement strand
AGCGGGACCGAGCGCCGCACGACTACATATATGAAGCACGGCGATTCGCTGCACATCAGCGTACGCGGCGCGCAGCCGTCGGAGCGGATGGTGGAGGCGCCCGCCGAATGGCTGCCGTTCATTGACCTCGTGCACTGGCCCTTCGACGTGGCGCTGCAGCGGATGCGCCGGGCCAACCAAGCGCAGTACGCCGCGCCGATGCTCAGCGGCCAGCGCATCTCCAGCTTCCCGCTGGCGTTCATCGGCCGCGACTCGGCCACCGTGACGCACCCGACGCGCGGCACGATGCGCCTCACCGTGCTCGGCGACGGCGCGATCCGCACGCTCGACGCCGGCGCGACGACGCGCGCGCTGGTCGTCACGCGCAGCGGCGAGAGCGACGTCGCCTCACTGGCCCGCGTTTTCGCCGCACGCGATGCCGCCGGCCGCGGCATCGGCGAGCTCTCCGGCCGCGGGGGCGGTGCATCCACCGTGCTCGGCGCGACGATCACGCTCGACTACGGCGTGCCGATGAAGCGCGGCCGCGACATCTGGGGCGCCTTGGTGCGCTACGGCCAGCTCTGGCGTACGGGCGCGAACCGCGCGACGCACTTCAAGACCGACCGCGAGCTGCGCTTCGGCGAGCTCGTCGTGCCCGCCGGCGAGTACACGCTGTACTCGATTCCCGAGGCCGGCGGCGGCACGCTGATCATCAATCGCCAGACCGGCCAGAACGGCCAACAGTACGACCAGGCGCGCGACCTGGGTCGCATCGCGCTGCGGGCGCGCGCACTCGACCACGAGGTGGAGGCGTTCACCATCAGCGTGCGCGAAGAGAGCGGTCGCGGCATCCTCGCCCTGCAGTGGGACCGCACCGAACTGATCACCGAATTCACCGTCGCCCGCTGATGACCGACTTCATCCGTTCCTCCCGCCGCCGCGTCGCGGCGTCGTGCGTCGCCCTCTCCGCCCTCGTCCTCCTCGCCGTCCCAGCCGGTACGCTCGAGGCGCAGCAGCGCACGGCGCAGGGCGCCGCCGTCTCCGTGGACTGGCGCCTGCTCGGCCAGATGAACCCCGACACGCGCGTCGCGCCCGATTCGCTCAAGCGGCTCGACGGCCAGCGCGTGCGCATCCCGGGCTTCGTCGTGCCGCTTGACGATGCGCAGGACGAGGGCGCGGAGTTCCTCCTCGTCCCGTACTACGGCGCCTGCGTGCACACGCCGCCGCCGCCGCCGAACCAGATGGCCTTCGTGACGATGCAGGGCGGCAGGTCCATCAAGCTCGCGCTGTTCGACGCCGTCTGGATGGAAGGGACGCTGCGCATCGTGAACTACGATTCGCCGTACGGGTCGGTCGGCTACACGATCGAAGGTCTCTCGATGCAGCCGTACACCGGCCGGTGACCGACCCGGCCGTCGCGCTCCACGAGGTCCGCTTCGCGTATCGTGGTGGCGCGAACGTCCTCGACATCCAGGCCCTGCACATCGCCCGCGGTGAGCGGATTTTCCTGCACGGCCCCAGCGGCAGCGGCAAGACCACGCTGCTCGGACTGATCGCCGGCGTGCTCGCACCGACCGTCGGTCGGGTGCAGGTGCTCGGGCAGGAGCTCGGCGCCCTCGGATCCGCCGGCCGCGACCGATTCCGCGCCGCGCACATCGGCTACGTGTTCCAGATGTTCAACCTGATTCCGTACCTCTCGGTGCGGGAGAACATCACGTTGCCGGTGCGGCTCTCGCGGCTGCGCCGCGCGCGCCTCGGCGGCGCCGACCCGGACCAGGAGGCGACACGCCTCGCGGCCGGACTCGAGATCGACAGCTTGCTCGACGCGCCGACCGCAGCGCTCTCCGTCGGCCAGCAGCAGCGCGTGGCCGTCGCGCGCGCGCTGATGGGAGCACCGGAACTGATCGTCTGCGACGAACCGACCTCGGCACTCGACGCCGACCGCCGCGATCGCTTCCTGGAGCTGCTCTTCGCCTCCGTGCAGAAGGCGGGGAGCACGCTGGTGTTCGTGAGCCACGATCTCTCGCTGGCCGAACGTTTCGGGCGCACGCTGGCGCTGGCGCAGCTCAACCGCGCGAGCGTGCGGGTCGCGGCCTGATGTACCTCGTCTCCCTGGCGTGGCGCTCGCTCCGCGCACGCTTCACCATCTCCGTGCTCACCGTCTCGAGCATCGCGCTGTCCGTGGCGCTGCTCATCGGCATCGAGCATCTGCGCGTCGGCGTGCGCGAGTCCTTCGCCGGCACCATCAAGGGCACGGACCTCATCGTCGGCGCACGCGGCGGCACCACGCAGGTGTTGCTGAGCACCGTGTTCGGGATGGCCACGCCGTCCGGCAGTGTCAGCTGGGACACGTACGAGCGCTGGAAGGCGCACCCGGCCGTGGCCTGGACGATTCCCTACTCGCTCGGCGATTCGCATCGCGGCTTCCGGGTGATCGGCACGACGGCCGATTTCTTCGAACGCTACCGCTTCCGCGACCAGTCGGTGACGTTCGCGGACGGCCGCGCGCCGCAGACGGACCGCGAGGTCGCCATCGGCCACGAGGTCGCCCAGCGCCTCGGCTACGCGCTCGGCGCGGAGATCGTGCTCGCGCACGGCATCGCCGAGGTGAGCTTCGCCGAGCACGAGGTGCATCCGTTCACGGTGGTCGGCGTCATCGCGCGGACTTCGACGCCGATCGACCGCGCGCTCTACGTGACGCTCGACGGCCTGACGGAGATGCACGCCGCCGAGCAGGAGCGCGGCGGCGGCCTGATGATGGGCCCGCCGCAGGAGGCGCACGTGCACGACGAGCCGCCGATCACCGCCTTCCTGCTCGGTACCAAGAACCGCTTCGAGACGCTGCAGCTGCAGCGGGAGATGAACGAGGACCGCACGGAGCCGCTGACGGCGATCATCCCCGGCGTGGCCCTGGCGCAGCTCTGGGACGTCGTCGGCAACGCCGAGCAGGCGCTGCGACTGGTGAGCCTGTTCACGCTGCTCGTCGGACTTCTCGGGATGTGCGTCGCCCTGTACGCCTCGCTGGAGAGCCGGCGCCGCGAGATGGCGGTGCTGCGGGCGATCGGCGCGGGGCCGCGCAGCATCGTCGCGCTGCTCGTGAGCGAGTCCGCGCTGTTGGCGCTGAGCGGCGCCGTGCTCGGCGTCGGCCTCGTGTATCTTGGATTGGCGGTGGCGGCCGGCCCCGTCGAGGCGCGATACGGATTCGCGCTTTCGATGGCCGGACTCGGCCGCACGGAGTGGACCTTCCTCGGCCTCGTCGTGCTGGCCGGAACGGTCGTCGGGCTCGTGCCCGCGTGGAAGGCGTATCGCAGTTCGCTGGCTGATGGACTCAGCGTGAAGGTCTGATTGCAGGTCGTGAACCACACTCGCAAGGAGAGGTCCGTGTTCGCTCGTGCATTGATGCTGGTGGCGCTCGCCGCGCCGCTGCTCGCCGCCCAGACGCCGGCCGGCCAGGCCCGGCCGCCGATGGGCACTCGGAATCCGATGGCCGACCCCATCGACGTGAACAGCGTGCCGGGCTACATCCGCCGCACGCCGCCCAGCGACGCGACGATCCAGCGCATCTGGGACGAGGGGATGAACCGCTCGCAGGCGATGACGCTGGCGCAGCAGCTGCTCGACCCCGTCGGCCAGCGTCTCACCGCCTCGCCGGATATGGACCGTGCGCAGGACTGGCTGCTCAAGACGTACCAGAGCTGGGGCGTGAGCGCCCGCAAGGAGCGTTACGGCACCTGGCAGAGCTGGCGCCGCGGCGTCACGCACGTGGACCTCATTTCGCCGCGCGTGCGCTCGCTCGAGGCGATGGCGCTGGCCTATAGCCCCGGAATGCGCCGGCCGGCCGAAGGGGCCGTCGTCGCGTATCCCGAGAACATCTCCACGCCGGCCGAGTTCGACGCCTGGCTGCCGAACGTGCGCGGCAAGTTCTTCCTGATGAGCGTGCCGCGGCTGAGCTGCCGCTCGCCGGGCCAGTGGGCGGAGTTCAGCACGCCCGAGGAGCGCGCGCGCGTGGACTCGCTGCAGCGTGAAATGCAGCTCGCCTGGAACCAGCTGAACGTCGCGATGAGCGGCGGCAAGAGCGTGTGGGAGAAGCTCAAGGATGCTGGCGCGCTCGGCGTGTTCACGTCGCAGTGGTCCAATTATCCGGGCGTGCAGAAGGTCTTCGGTTCGCCGATGCAGACGATCCCGTCGTTCGCTGTCGGCTGCGAGGACTACGGGCTGCTGTTCCGGATGTCGCGCAACGGCCAGGCGCCGCGTGTGCGGGCCTTCACCGACAGCGAGCGCCTCGGCGAGCGCCCCACGTTCAACGTGATCGCCGAGATCCGCGGCAGCGAGAAGCCCGATGAGTACGTCGTGCTCTCGGCGCACTTCGACTCGCACTCCGGTGCCTCCGGCGCGACGGACAACGGCACCGGCACCGTCACGATGATGGAAGCCCTGCGCATCCTGCGGCAGGTGTATCCGAATCCCAAGCGCACGATCCTCGTCGGCCACTGGGCGGGCGAGGAGCAGGGTCTCAACGGCTCGCGCGCGTTCAGCGAGGACCATCCGGAAGTCGTGAACGGCCTGCAGGCGCTGTGGAACCAGGACAACGGCACCGGGCGCGTCGTGAACCTCAGCGCCGGTCCGTTCCCCGGCGCCGCGCGCCGCATCGAGCAGTACCTCGGCCAGCTGCCGAGCGAGATCACGCAGTGGATCCGCTTCCAGCCGACCGGTGGCCAGGCGACGGGCGGCACCGACCACGCCAGCTTCGTCTGCCACAAGGCGCCGGCGTTCAACCTCGGTGCGCTGCCTTGGGACTACTCCTTCACGACCTGGCATACGGATCGTGACACGTACGACAAGGTCGTCGAGTACGACCTGAAGAACAACGCGACGCTGGTCGCGATGCTCGCGTACGTCGCCAGCGAAGATCCGCAGCGGATGCCGCGGGACGTGATGGATCCGCTGCCGTCGGGCCCGAACGGGCAGCCGCGGCCGTGGCAGGCCTGCAATCCGGCGCGGCGCTCGGCGGAAGGCGCGACGCGCTAGTCGCGGCGATCGCGCAGGACGACACGGCCCCCTCGGCACTCGCGCCGAGGGGGCCGTGTCGTCACTGCCTACGGCAGCACCAACACCGGCATCGGCGCCGTGCGGATCAACTTGTCCGCGACGCTCCCGACGACGAAGCGCTGCACCCCACCCATCCCCTGCGTCGCCAGCGCGATCAGCGACACCTCGTGCCGCTTGGCGTGCTCGACGATCGCCTTCCCGACATTGGCGGTCACCGCCGTCTCGACTTCGATGCTGCGCTCCGCCCCACGATGCCGCGCGGCCAGCGGTTCGAGATAGCTGGCACAGACATCACGCTCCGCGTCGGACGGAAATGCCTTCGCACCCATCGCCGCGGTGGGATGCACCACGCTCAGCAGCGTGACGGCCACCGGCGCGTCGTCGACGAGCGTGAGCGCCGCCTGCAGGGCCTGCTCGGCGTGCGGCGAGCCGTCCAACGGCACCAGCACCCGTGGAAACAGCGCCTCGCCCGGTTCGGGCAGCGCCGCCCCGCGCGCCGCGCGGACGAGCAGCGTCGGCACCGTGAGCTGGCGCAGCAGGGCGTCGGCGACGCTGCCGAGCCAGAGCCGCTCGAATCCGCCGCGGCCGTGCGTGCACATCACGACGAGACCGATATGCTGGTCCTTCGCGTACTCGGCGATCTCGTGTGCCGCGCGACCGCGTCTGAAGACGACGTCCACCTGCACCGCCGTCTGTTTGCGTGCGCGCTTGGCGATGCGCTCGACGGCTTTGCGGTCCTCGTCGGCCCACTCGGCGTCGAGGGCGGGATCGCGCACCGGCGCGCCGCCGCCGGCGATCGTCGGCAGGATGGGAGCAACGACGTGCAACAGGGTGATGCGCGCGCCGTGTCGCTCGGCGATCGGGACGGCGTAGCGCAGCGCGCGCTCACTCAGGGGCGAGCCATCGGTTGGGACGAGGATCTCGCGGTACATCGGGCCCCTCCGGCTGGATGCCCTTCAAATCTGCGACGCTCCGTCGCGCCCCGATGTCCGGAATTTCCCGCGCGCGCTGTCGTGGGACCGATGACAGCCGCGCGACTCAGCGCCGCAGCAGCAGGTCCGCCGCCTGCAGCATCTTGCCGCGCAGCCGCAGCGGATAGTCCGGATGCTCGCCGAGGAAGGTCCGCACCGTCTCGGCGGCCTCCGCGGAGCGATGGCCGTCGAGCACGGCGTTCATCCAGCGCAGCGGGAAGAAGATGTCCCCCGTCTGCTGGATCTCGAGCACGAGGTCGAGGCTCGGGCGCAGCAGATGCAGCGACTGCTCGGCCCGCAGCGGGTGATTGAGGTAGCCCACGGCGTCGAGCACCCAGGATTCCTGGCGTCGGTTGCCGACATCGGCGAGCGTCGCGAAGAACGCATCGCGTCGCGCGACATCGGCGCTGAGTGCCGGTCGCACGAACGCGAAACGTGCCTGGCGGTCGGCATTCGTGATCCGCGTCGCCTGCTCGTCGAGGATGGCTTCGGCGTTCGGGAG
>CAZYQM010000020.1:0-7433 GCA_964649965.1 uncultured Gemmatimonas sp. | reverse complement strand
GCTGTCGTCGAGGAACGACCAGTACGTGAATCGCAGCAGGCCGAGAACCTGCGATGCGACCAGCTCCTCGCGCTCAGTCTCCACGCCGCGCAGCGTAGCCGCGAGCAACGCCTGCGGTGGAAGTGCACCCGCGATGAGCTCTTCCTGCAAGGTCTGCCAGGCGACCGCGCGATGCAGGGCTTCGGGCAAGCTGTGCACGCGATCGAGCAGCGCCATCCGTGACGCCGAGTCCAGCGCGAAACGACCGTAGCTCACGCCGTCGGCACCGCCGAGTAGGATACGCGCCGACGCGAAGGGTTCCGGCAGACGCAGTGACAGCGCGTCGCCCGCGACGTTGCCGCGCAGCAGCGTGACCTTGTCGTCCGTGATGAACGCATAGGTCAACCGCTGGGGCCACTTCAGGTGCCGATCGGGCCAGGTATCCGTCTGCGTGAGGTGCAGCGTGCCGCTGTCAGCCCGCGCGGTGTACGTCGGCCGACCGGGCTCCTCGACCCACACGCGGCTCCACGCAGTGACGTCCATCGGACTCAGCGAATCCAGCACGGCGACAAGATCCGGCCAGGTCGCGTTCGCGAAGCGATGGCGATCCAGATAGATGCGCAGGCCGTCACGGAACGTCGTGTCACCGAGCATCGTCTCGAGCTGCTGCATCACGACGGGCGCCTTCTGGTAGATGATCGCGCCGTACAGCGATCCCGCCTCGCGCAGGTTTTCGAGCGGCTGACGGATGGGGTTCGCGCCCTGCGTGCGGTCCACGCCGTAGGCGGCGGGATGGTGCGCCTGGAAGAAGCGCAGGCGCTGGTCCACGTCGGGGAACGACGGCCCGACGATCTTCGCCGCCATAAAGTTCGCGAAGACCTCCTTCATCCAGACGTCGTCGAACCACTCCATCGTGACGAGGTCGCCGAACCACATATGCGCCGTCTCGTGCGCGATGAGGCTGGCGCGGCCGAGTTCCTGCGAGCGGCCTGCGGATTCGTCGAGAAACAGCGAACCGGCGCGGTACCAGACCGCGCCCGGATGCTCCATCCCGCCGAACTGGAACGCAGGCACGGCGAAGAAGTCGAACTTGCCGAACGGATACGGGATGCCCGTGTACTCCTCGAGCCAGGCCAGCGCGGCGGCGTGCAGGTCGAAGATCGCCGCTGCGTTACGGCGCACGCGCGCCGTGTCGGTCTCGCGGTGATACATCGTGAACCGCCGGCCGTTGCGCTCGGCGGTCTCCTGCTGCAGGCGGCCGGCCGCGAAGGTCATCAGGTACGTGCTGATCGGCTCCGACTCCGCGAAGCGGAGCACGTGGCGCGCCGCGTCGCTGCTGTCGCGCGAAACCAGCGGGCCGTTGCCGAGCGCCGTCCACGCGGCGGGGATGGTCAGGCTCAGCTGGAGGCGCGCCTTGAGATCCGGTTGCTCGAACACCGGGAATGCCGTGGACGCGCGATCCGGCACGAAGAGCGCGTAGAGGTACTCCGCGTTGCGGTTCAGTGCCGCGTCCGTGCTGCGGAAGCGCACGCTGACGATGTGCTTGCCCGCCTTGACGAGGCGCGCGGGCAAGACGATGTGATCGGGCACCAAGCGCGGTTCGACGGCGGCGCCGTCGAGCCGGACTTCCAGCACGTGGTCGGCCGGCGCGCGGAAGTCGAGCACGAGCGGGCGACCGTCGTCCGTCAGCGTGAACGCGATCTCGACCAGTCCGGTGACCGCCGAGTCCTTCTCGGCGGGAATGTCGAAGTGCGCGTCGTAGCGGAGGTCGGTGATGCTGCGGGCGCGATGCACCGCGAGGTCGCGGGCGACACCGGGGTCCGGGTCTGCGCCGAAGCAGGCCACGAGGGCAAGCGGCGCGACAAGCGTCAGAAACGAATGCGAGAGCTTTGCCATAGGCGGAAGATAGGACGCGGACTCGTCGGCTGCCGATCCGCCGGACTACCGCAACGTGCCCACCAACCGGTCGTGCGCCTGTCGCAGCTGCGCCGTCGCCTCGACGATGACCGCCTCGGTGATCGGATCGGCACCGCCGACCGGGACGTCCCGATATGCCGCCAGCGCCCCGGCGTAGTAGTCGTGCCAGGTCGCGAGGATGTCGAGCTCGGTCGCGCGGTCACCGCCGCTGCGCAGCGACGCGGCAGAGAGCGCCGCCTCAGTCTCGAGCCGAGCGACTGCCATCCGTCGAAGCTCCTCCACCAACCCGCGCACCATCGCACCGTCGGCCGTCGTCAGCGCGAGCGCCGAGACCAGCGCCGTGATGCCGACGTTCCGCAACGTCGCGGGAGAGACCTTGTCGAGTCGGTCACCGTCGGTGTGGTAGAACTGGTCCGTGAAGTGCCAGAACAGCAACCCCGGCTTCTTCGCGGCCAGGAACGGCGTGTGGTCACTGCCGCCTTCGAATGGATTCGTCCGCACCACCCAGCCGTTCGTCGCCGCCTGCTCCAGCGCACGTCCGAGCGCGAAGTCGTTGAAGAAGTGCGCGACGATGCGCTCCTTGGGCAGCGGCGAACCGCCCCACTCGGTGTGGCGATCGTCCCCGCGCGTCCAGACGGCCGAGGGGTCCGGCATCTTTTCGATGAGGAACGTCCCGCCGGTCTTCTCGGTGTCCTCGCCGACCATATCGAGCGACAGCCCCCAGCGGATGCCTTCGGCGCGCACGGAGTCCTGCTTGATGTAGCGATCCGTCGACCGGATCTCGAGGCCCCAGAGGAAGGTGATCGTGCGCGCCGGATCCACCGCACGGCCGCGCACGAGCTCCGCCGCGACGCGCGCCATCTCCACCTGCGCACCGACGCCCGATGCATTGTCGTTCGCCCCGGGTTCCTGCACGTGCGCGCTGAACACGAAGCGCTCGCGCGCGAGCGAGCTCCCGCGGATCTCGGCGACGACGGCCTGCTCGACCGCATCGGGGGTCCACACGACCTCCGTCTGCACGCGGACGCGCAGCGGACGTCCCGCTTGCCGCGCCGCCGTCAACGCGGCACGCAGGCGTTCCCGCGCCTCGTACGAAAGTGCGATGCCCCAGGCACGTCGCACCGTGTCGCGCGGGATGCCGCCGAACTGGATGGACTGGCGATTGCGTTCCGGCTGGAGGTAGGCGGGCAGTGCGTACGCCAGCACGCCGACGGCGCCGCGACGCACCACGGCCTCCGTGAACAGCCGCCCCACATTCATCTCGGCAAAGACGACCTTGCCGCGCAGGTCCAGCGCATCGAGCTCCGCCGCCGTGCCGCGTCCGCCGTCCACCACCTCGGCGTGCACGCCGCCGGCCGGCGTGGAGAACGAGTTGGTCGCCAGCATATTGCGATTCGTCGCGAAGCGCAGCAGCGGTGCGGACTCGCCGTCAAGCGTCACCGACGCGTCACGCGGCTCCCAGGCCGGCGCGGACATCGGGTAGCGTTCCACGCGGTACACCAAGCGCTCGCTCGGACGCGCCAACGTCTCCGCCACGTACCCGGCCGCCTCGAGCCGCTGCACGATGTGCGCGATGGACGCGTCGAAGCCGCGGTTGCCCGGCCAGCGCACGAATTGATCCAGGAAGGCGACGGTGCGGAAGGCGCTGTCGCCAGCGTAGCGCGCCGCCACGAGGCGATGCAGCGCGGCGGTCGGCGATTGGGCGGCGGCGGATGCGGCCGCGAGGGCGAGCGTGGCGAAGGCGATGAACGAGCGCATCCCACAAGTTACGGGACGCCGGGCGGGGCCGCTCAGCCGAGTTGGTAGATCTCCACGTCGGCAGCCCGGTTGCGCAACCCGCCGGCGCTACGGCTGCTCGCAGCGCCCCGCCGCACTCGGCGGCGGCACCGGGATCGGCGTCAGGCGCCACACCCCGCTCGCGAGGCGCTCGCCCGTGCCCAGGCGCGCCCGGCAGTCCGCCGCCCGCTGCGCCCCGACGATGTGCACGAGGTCGAACAGCGCGGCGCTCTTCCGCCGCAGCGCGTGCCGCGTCCCGAAGGTGTGCACCAGCCAGGAGTTCGCGTACTGCCCGTCGGTCATATCCACGGACTCGACGCCGGCCACCGCGGGCATCTCCGGCGCGCCACCGGTGATGCGCCCGGCGCGCTGCGAGTCGTTGAAGAGCTCCGAGAAGAACAGCACCCGGTCGTCCGACGACGCATACAGCAACAGGCGCTGGGCCAGCGGCTGCGTCGCCGGCGCCACGGAGTCGCGGAAGCGATCGAACGCGATGTCCGGCGAGACGAAGGCCATCGCTCGCAGCGGATCCTGCTGCAACAGCGCGCGCAACGCAGCGTGCTCGCGGAATGCCTCGCCGACGAGCTGTCCGCCAAGACTATGCGCGACCAGCATCAGACGTGCACCGCCCGTCGCCGCGTGCGCCGTCGCGAGCGCTGTGGCGAAGGCATCGTGACTGGCCGCCGCCGAGACGGAATCCTGCCGGTAGGCGGCCGTGAGCACCTCACCGATGCGTGGCCAGGCTACACCGGATCCGATTGAGGGCCACGCGAACACGATCCACGGCTGCGTACCCCTCGCCCGCACACGCGCCAAGGCGGCGTGCTCCCACAGGTTGCGCAGCGACGTCCCGTACCCGTGCGTGTACATCACGGCGAAGCGGCGCGTGTCGGCGGCGTCCACCGTACAGCCGCCCAGGGCCATCAGGAAGCCCTCGCGACTGAGCACCAGCGTGTCGAGCACCTGGATGCGTGCGCCGTCGGTGGCCGGGTCGTCGAGGATCGGCCGCCGCGTGAAGACCATCCCGTACTCAAGGCTGTCGGCCAAGCGCGCAACGTCGCGCCCGTCCTCGCGGGCCCGCGCGGATATATAGAAGAGGGTATCCACGAGCACGGGCACGTCCCCGCGGCCAAGCAGCGGACGGCAGGCGCTCGCCGACGCGGCGAGTCCGACGAACAACAATGTGAGCAACAGCGGTGCGCGGCGCCCGACGACGCGAGCCCGGGCGGGTCGCGCCCGTCCACCCGTCACGGGCATCGCGCGATCATCCATATTCAGCGCGCGCCGAGCACGTCAGTGCACCCCGTCGCGCGCGAGTCGCGCCCACGCGTCCCGCACGCTCGTCGCACCGCCTCGCGGCCCGTCCGGATGCCCGAAGATCCCGCGCCCACAGACGAAGCCGAAGTCGCGCGTGCCGATGCGCGCATAGACGCGCGGCAGCGTCTCGGCCGAATCACTGCCGCCGGGCACGGGCAGCGCCGGCCGCAGCGCGCCGAGCGGTTCGAGACAGGCCCGCACGTTGGCCATCACCTCGTCCTCTGGCACCATCATCCGATCGCCGAAGCCGGGCATAATCACCGCGTCGGCGCCGCAGAGCCGCTGTAGCGTGGTGAACACGCGCGAGTGCACGCCGTAACCGGGTACGCGCGTCAGCGCCGCGAGCATCGGGAAGTGCGCGAAGATCGGCAGCCGCGAATTCTCACGCAGCATTCGCAGTCCACTGAGGCCGACGGGCAAGGTGTTCAGCAACAGTGCGCCGGCGCCCTCGGCCACGGCCGCGTCGTGCAGCGCGAGCAGGCGCGACACCTCGTCCGTGACGTTGGCCATATACAGCTTGCGCGCACCCGTCGCCGCTTCGGCACGACGTCGTGCCACGTCCATCACCTGCGCCCGTTCGCGCAACGGCGACCACTCGGCGTCGGCGAGCATCTCGTCGTCCTTGGCGATGTCGAGGCCGCCCAACCACGCCTGTTCCGCGAGGTCGGCGAACGCCGCAGGTGCGAGCCCGATGTTGGGCTTCACGACGCCGAGGAAGATCGGGCGGTCCGGCGCATCGAGCAGCGCGCGCAAACCCGCCACGCCGAACTGCGGCCCCGGAAACCGCGCGAGGTAGGAGGCTGGGAATCGGATGTCCTCGAGCCGGATCACGGGGATGCCCGGCACGTGATACACGCCTTCGCCGAGCACCGCCGAGAGCAGGTTGGGAATGCGCGCACCGAAGTTGCCGTGCGGATGCGCGAGCGTGACGCGCACGCGGTACCGCGGCCCGTCGCCGGTGGCGGTGCCGGCATCGGTGCCCGGCAGCGGCAGGCTGAACGCCGCGATCGCCTCCGCCCGCAGCGCGACGACCTTCGCCGCGAAGCGCGGCCGGAAGTCCTCGTCCACGCCCACGCGGGCCCACTGCGCGGTGGACTGTTCGCTACAGAGATGTGCCGCCGCCGCACGCGGATCGCCGCGGCACTCGAACGTGTAGTCGAGTTCGAGGTATGCCTCGGCGTCCAACTCCGCGCGCGCGGCGAAGAAGCCGTCGATGTCGTTTGCGTTCATTCGCCGAGGACTTGCACGTGCACCTCGCGCCGCTCGCGCGGCCCGTCCAGCTCCACGAAGAACAGCGCCTGCCAGGTCCCGAGCTGCAGCTTGCCGTCGGCGAGAAGCAGCGACTCGCTGGCCGGCATAAACAGCGCGGCCAGATGCGCGTGCGCGTTGTCGCGGCCGTCCACGGTGTGCTGGTTGTGCTCGTAGGCCGCGTCGGCCGGCGCGAACCACTGCAGGTGGCGGAGCATATCGCGCTGCAGCGCCGCATCCTTCTCGTTGACGACGATGCGCGCCGTCGTGTGCGGCGACGTCACCGTGACCACGCCGTCGCGGATGCCCTGCGATTCCACCCAGCTGCGCACGGCTTCGGTGATGTCCACGAACTCCGTCGCGGACCCTGTCCGGAGTTCGAGCGTGTGGCGTCGCGCTGTCATAGATGAAATATTCAGGAATCCCTCACGCCCCGCCAATGCGCCTCATCGTCAACGGCACCGCGCACGAGATCGACGTCGAACCGGAGATGCCCCTGCTCTGGGTCCTGCGCGACGAACTGGGCGTCACCGGCCCCAAGTACGGCTGCGGAATGGGCGTCTGCGGCGCCTGCACCGTGCACGTGGACGGGAAGCCGGTCCGCAGTTGTTCCGCGCAGGTCGGTAGCGTCAGCAAGCCGGTCACGACCATCGAAGGGCTCGGGACGCCCGAGTCGCTGCACGCCGTGCAGCGGGCCTGGATCGAGGTGCAGGTCGCGCAATGCGGCTACTGCCAGTCGGGACAGATGATGACCGCTGCCGCGCTGCTCGCGCAGAACCGGAACCCCAGCGACGCGCAGGTTGACGAGGCGATGCAGGCCCACCTCTGCCGCTGCGGCACCTACCCGCGAATCCGCCAAGGCGTGAAGCGGGCGGCCGAACTGCTGCGCGAGGCGCGCTGAGATGGGCAAGGCCAAGACCATCGCGCGCCGCACCTTCCTGATCGGCTCCGCCGCCGTGGCCGGCGGTCTCGTCGTCGGCTGGGCGCTGGTGAAGTGGCCCATCCGCAATCCGTTGCTCGCGACGCTCGACGACGATGACGCGACGCTCAACCCCTACGTGAAGATCGATCCCAACGGCATCACGATCATCACGCCGCGCGCCGACGTGGGCCAAGGCGCCTACAGCGTGCAGGCGATGCTCGTGGCCGAGGAACTCGACGTCGAGTGGGGCTCCTTCGCCGTCGAACCCGGCCCG
>CAZYQM010000019.1:16236-16735 GCA_964649965.1 uncultured Gemmatimonas sp. | reverse complement strand
GATGGTGTCGGCGAGTCCGGGCGTCGCGAGTCCGATCCGCTCGGCCAGCGTCGCCTCGACGACCATCCCGATCGCGACCGCATCGCCGTGCGGCACGCCGTAGCCGGTCACCTGCTCGATCGCGTGGCCGATCGTGTGGCCGAAGTTGAGGATCTTGCGGATGCCGCCTTCGCGTTCGTCCTGCGCGACGACGCTGACCTTGATCTCCACGGAGCGCTGCACGAGTCGCATTGCCGTGGCGTCGTCGGCGTCGCCGGCGTCGAGGATCTCGCGCAGCGACGCGGCGATCCACGCGAAGTACGCGGCGTCGGCGATCACGCCGTGCTTGATCGCCTCGGCCAATCCCTGGCGGAGATGCGCGGCCGGGAGCGTGCGCAGCAGTTGCGGGTCAATCAGCACCAGCGACGGTTGATGGAAGGCGCCGATGAGATTCTTGCCCGCCGGCGTGTCCACCCCCGTCTTGCCGCCGATGCTCGCGTCAATCATCGCGAGCAGCGAG
>CAZYQM010000019.1:12824-16226 GCA_964649965.1 uncultured Gemmatimonas sp. | reverse complement strand
GGCGATCAGCTGGTCGCTGAGCTTCGCCCAGGTCTCGCGCGTCTTGTGCTGCTCGCCCGCGGGGAACGTGAAGATGCCCGGCGCGACGGTGCCGCCGACGGTGCTGCCCAGCGCCATCCCCGCGCCGACGATGGACGCGAGGGCCTTGGCCGCGTAGTGCTGGCCGACCTGTTGGTCGGCGATGATGGCGATGCGCCGGCCGGGATGCAGCGCGGCGATGCGGGCCCCGAGGCTCGCGAGGGCGCCCGGCGCGATCTCGATGCTCGAGCCGTGCAGGGCGAGCGTCGCCACTAGATGGCCCTCACCAGGTGACTTCGCCGGCGCCGGCGCGCTTGTTGGCGACGCGCGCGAGCACGAACAGCAGGTCGCTCAGCCGGTTGAGGTACACGATGACCAACTGCGGGACCTCGGTGTCCTTCTGCAGGTGGATCACCGCGCGTTCGGCGCGGCGGCAGACGGTGCGCGCGACGTGCAGGGCGGCGGCCTTTGCCGTGCCGCCCGGCAGGATGAACGCCTTCAGCGGCTCCAGCTCCGCCTCGCCGTCGTCGATCGCCTGCTCGAGCTGTGCGATGCGTGCGTCGGAGATCCGCGCCTTCTCCAGCTGTTCCTTCATCTTCACGAGGTCCGGCGTGGCGAGCATCGCGCCGAGCGCGAAGAGGTCGCGCTGCACCGGGGCCAGCACTTCGTCGATGCGCGGCATCATCTCGACCGAGCGCGCCTGGCCGATCACCGCGTTGAGTTCGTCCACTTCACCGTACGCGGTGACGCGCGGGTGGTCCTTGGGCACGCGGCCGCCGCCGAACAGTCCGGTGTCGCCGTCGTCGCCGGTCTTCGTGTAGATCTTGAGCGTCATCCCGGTAATCTAGCCGCGATTGGGGCGGGTGTCCGGGATGTCCACCGCCTTGATCACCTGCGTCGGACGCGTGGGCGGTGCGTAGCTCTCGGGGAACAGCGCCGCGAGATGCTGCTGCAGCCGTTCGGGACTGCCCGGCGTGCCCTGCGCCATATTCCAGCGATCCAGGGACAGCCCCAGGTTCGCGGCGTTCGGACGCTGTCCGGGCTCCTTGGAGATCGCGCCGGAGATGATGCCGCGGATGCCCGTATCCACCAGCGGCAGCAGCGAGCGCACGTCGGGCGTCGGCGAGATCACGACCTCCTCGATCGCGGCGAGCGTCTCGTTCTCGGTGAACAGGGTCTTGAGCGCGAAGAGTTCGAACAGCACGACGCCCATCGAGAAGATGTCGGCGCGCGCGTCCACGGGCCGCCCGAGCAATTGCTCCGGCGCCATATAGTGCTTCTTGCCGAGCAGCACGGTCTTGTCCTTGGACGGATCGAACATCGTCCGCGCCTTGGCGATGCCGAAGTCGGCGAGCTTCACGTGACCGTCCCAGGTGAGCATCACGTTGCCCGGCGAGACGTCGCGGTGCACGATCTCCATCCGCTCGCCGTCGTCGTCCACGTAGTGGTGGGCGAAGTCCAGCGCGCGGCAGATGCGGCTCGCGCAGTACGCGGCGATGTCCGGCGGCAGCGGCTCCTTCCGCTTGCGGTGCGTGTTGATCAGCGTCCGCAGCGTGATGCCCTTGATCAGCTCCATCGCGATGAACGGCCCGCGGTCGGAGTTCCCGAAGAAGTAGATCTGCACGATGTTGCCGTGCACGAGGTTAGCCGAGAGCTTGGCCTCGTCGATGAACAGCTGCAGCCACTCCGGGTGCTCGGCGAAGCGCTCGTGGATGATCTTGACGGCCATCCGCTTGGAGAAGCCGGCCGCGCCGAGCTGCTCGGCCTCATAGACCGTGGCCATCCCGCCGCGGGCGAGCTCGCGGAGGAGCCGGAAGCGGGTTTCGGTGCGGAGGTCGGGGCCGAGGCTCATAGGACTGGAAGCTGGCGCGAATCTGGGCGTTGTCTAGAGGGCCGTCCCAAGGCGATTTTATATGGATGGCAACCCACGACATCCGTGACATCACGATCATCGGCGCCGGCCCGGCTGGGCTGTTCGCGCTGTTCTATGCTGGTATGCGGGGCGCGAGCGCGCAAATCGTCGACGCCCTGCCGCAGCCCGGCGGCCAGTTGGCCGCGCTGTATCCCGAGAAGTTCATCTTCGACGTGGCGGGGTATCCGAAGGTCCTCGCGAAGGACCTCGTGCAGAACCTCATCCAGCAGGCCGGCCAGTTCGGCCAGCCCATCCACTGCGGCCAGAACGTCATCGGCCTCGAGGAGGAGGACGGCCACTTCGTCCTCGTGACCGAGACGGACCGCTTCCCGACGCGCGCGGTGCTCATCGCCGCCGGCATCGGCGCGTTCTCGCCGCGGCGCCTGCCGCAGGCCTGCGCCGAGCCCTGGTACGGCAAGGGCATCGACGACATCGTGCTCGACCCGCAGAAGTACGCGGGCAAGCGCGTCGTCATCATCGGTGGCGGCGACTCGGCCTTCGACTGGGCGCACCAGCTGCAGGGCGTCGCGAAGGCGATTACGCTGGTGCATCGCTCCGACCGCTTCCGTGCGCACCAGGCCACGGTGGACGAGGTGATGGTCGCCGCGTCGCAGGGCCGCGCGACGGTGCACACCTTCCACGAGATCGCCGATGTCTTCGGCGACGCCGATCGCCTGACCGGCATCGAGCTCAAGGACATCAAGACCAAGACGACGACGCGCGTCGAGTGCGACGCGGTGCTGCCGATGCTCGGCTACGTCTCCGATATGGGCGCGCTCACGCAGTGGGGCCTCAAGGTCGACAAGGACGAGATCCACGTGAACTCGATGATGGAGACGGGGCGCGCGGGCATCTACGCCTGCGGCGACGTGAACACGTATCCGGGCAAGCTCAAGCTGATCGCGCTGGGCTTCGCCGAGGCGTCCATCGCGGTGAACCAGGCCTACCACTGGATCTACCCGGACAAGAAGGTGAACCCCGGCCACTCCTCGAACCTCGCCGTCTTCGGGCAGAAGGACGACTGAGCAGGTGAAGGCGCGGCGCGCGCTCCTGACCGCACTCGCGTCGCTGGCCATCGGGGCGCCGGCGACGCTCGCCGCGCAGGAGACGCGCTGCGACCGCGGTGACGTCGAGGTCGCCGCGCTCACGTTCCAGGGCAACACGGCGTTCAGCGACGCCGAGCTCGCGGCGGGCATCGTCACCACCGCGAGCTCGCGCCTGCGCCGCATCACGCGCGTGCTCGGCGCGCGCCGCTGCCTCGACCAAGCCGAGCTGCCGCTCGACGTCGCGCGCCTGCAGCTCTGGTACCGCAACCACGGCTTCATCGACGCCACGGTGGATACGGTGATCGGCGCCATCGCGCCGCGCCGCGTCGAGGTGCGCTTCCTCATCGCCGAGGGCGTGCCGGTCATCATCGACTCGCTGCGCATCGCCGGGCTGACCACGCTGCTCTGCCTGGCGGTTGGCTACCC
>CAZYQM010000019.1:8396-12814 GCA_964649965.1 uncultured Gemmatimonas sp. | reverse complement strand
ATCGCCGGGCTCGACGGCGTGCCGGAGCGCGCCGACATCCGTCGGCGCCTGCCCACCGCGCAGGGCGGGTGGTTCGACCGCTACGCCACCGCGGCGACCCGCGATACGCTCACGCGCCGGCTGCGCGACAACGGCTACCCCGACGCCGAGACCTTCCTCGGCTACGACCTGCAGCGCGACACCAAGCGCGCCACCGTCACCTTCACCGTGGTGCCGGGCCCGCGGCGGCGCATCGGACGCGTCGCGGTGACGCAGGCGGGTCGCAACGGCGATCCGCCCGAAGTCGCGCCCTCCGCCGTGCGACGCCTCGCGGGCCTCGAGGAAGGCGACCTCTACCGCGAGCGCCTGCTCGAGCGCGCCAAGCGCACGCTCTACCAGAGCGAGGCCTTCTCGCAGGTCACCGTCGAACCCGGCGACGAGCTCGGCGACTCGCTGATCGCCGTGAACGTGGACGTGCGCGAGGGCTACCTGCGCGCGGCGCGCCTCGGCGGCGGCTGGGGCTCGCTCG
The DNA here is from genome assembly GCA_964649965.1 of uncultured Gemmatimonas sp. Taxonomy (GTDB): domain Bacteria; phylum Gemmatimonadota; class Gemmatimonadetes; order Gemmatimonadales; family Gemmatimonadaceae; genus Pseudogemmatithrix. The sequence goes on along the minus strand of CAZYQM010000019.1, from coordinate 12,306 downwards.
ACTGCTTCCGGATGACCGGCGACCTCACCGAGTACAACCTCCTGCGCTCGGCGACCCGCGTGGACCTGCGCGGGCGCGTCTCCAAGATCGGCATCGGCGAACCGCTGGGCGGCGCGTCCTCGCTCTGCCCGCAGGCGCAGAACGACATCTACTCGCGCGACCTCAACTACTACGTCGGCGCGACCATCTCGCAGCCGGCGGTGCTGCGCTCGAGCTTCCTGCCGACGCTCACCGTGTACTCGGAGCGCCGCTCGGAGTACAACGCCTACCTGCGCACCACGCCGGCCGGCGGCAGCCTCAACCTGACGCGGGCCATCGGCCGCCGCTCGCAGTCCTTCGGCTACACGGTCGAGTACGGCCGCACCGAGGCGCAGCCGGCGCTGTTCTGCGCCGTGTTCAACGCCTGCGAGGACAGCGACCGCGCCGCGCTGCAGCGTCCGCTGCGCCTCGCCGTGCTCAGCGGCGGGTCGAGCTACGAGCGCACCAACGACCCGCTCGACCCCTCGAACGGCGTGATGGGCCGCTTCGAGGTGCGCTACGCCTCCGACCTCGTCGGCGCCGAGCGCGACATCGACTTCACGCGCGTCACGCTCGACGGCGCGCTGTTCCGGCCCTTCGGTCCGGACATCACCTTCGCGATGCGCCTCCGCCTGGGCGCCGTGTTCGGATCGGACTTCTCGTTCGGCCGCACGGCGACCTTCGTGCCGCCGCAGGAGCGGCTCTACGCCGGCGGCCCGAACTCCGTGCGCGGCTTCCGGCAGAACGAGCTCGGCCCATCGGTGTACATCCCCACGTCGTACGACACCGTCGGCACGGACGGCCTGCCGCGGACCAGCGTCGCGCCCGGCGACACGGTCTTCCTGCGCGCCAACAGCGCCGAGGCCAACGAGCGCGCCGTGCCGACGGGCGGCAACACCAGCATCGTCGGAAACTTCGAACTGCGCATCGTGAGCCCCTTCCTGCCTTCGCTGATCAAGTGGACGCTGTTCACCGACGTCGGTGAGCTGTGGAACCGCGGCGAGGGCGTGCGCGGGCTGGGCTTCCGCCAACTGAAGTGGACGCCGGGCGCGGGCATCTCCATCCGCACGCCGATCGGATTCCTGCGCGCGGATCTCGCGTACAACGTCTACTCGCGGCCCGGCGGCGCGGCGTACTTCGACGCGCCGGTGGCGGCGGGCGGCGCGCTGTACTGCGTGAGCCCGACCAACCGCCTGCCGACCACGCTCGAGAACGGCGTGCTCACGCAGGCGTCCGGCCGCTGCGCCGGCAGCTACGTGCCGCGCACGCGGCGCGACTTCTTCGGGCGCTGGACGCCGTCCATCGCCATCGGCCAGGCCTTCTAGCCGATGTCCTTCGCGCGCCGCGCCCTCGTCGCCCTGGTCTCGGCCGGCCTGATGATCTTCATCGGGGCGGCGGCCATCGGTGCGCTGGTCGCCGCCACGCAGTCCGAGGGCGGACGCGAGTGGATCCGCTCCGTCGCCGAGGCACAGCTCTCGCGTGCGCTCCGGGCCCGCGTGCACCTCGGCACACTCAGCGGGTCGTTCCTCACCGACCTGCGCGTGGATTCCGTGCGCATCGCCGACCTCGACGACTCGACCTTCGTCGCGACGGGGCCGGTGCGGGTGACCTTCGATCCGCGCGACCTCGCCGATGGCCGCATCATCCTGCGGTCGGTCGAGGTCGAGCGGCCGTTCGTCGCGGTGCGCCGCGAGTTCGACGGCACTTGGACGCACCAGAAGCTGTTCCCGCGCCGGACGACGCGCCGCGTGCGCCGCGCGCGCACGGCCTTCGGCAACGTGTTCGTCGTGCAGCAGCTCAGCGTCCGCGACGGCGAGTTCGCGCTGCTCTTGCCCTGGGCGCCGGACTCGGCGCCGCGCGCGCGCGTCACCCGCGCCTGGCGCTGGCAGAACATCGCGCTCGACCTGCCGCGCGGCCGCTTCGCGTATCCGGACTCGGTCGGCATCAATCTCGACATCGCACGCCTCGACGTGGACGAGCGCGATCCGCCGTTTGCGTTCCGCGACCTCGCGGGCAGCGTGCGCATCGCGCGCGACACGCTGCGCGCCGAGCTGGAGCGCTTCACGCTGCCCGGCTCGGTGGGCAGCGCCGCCGGGCGCGTCACCTGGGGCGGCGGCCAACCCGCGCAGTACGCCTTCCGCGTGGAGAGCGATTCCGTCGCGCTCGCCGACGTCGCGTGGATCAACCCGGCCATCCCCACCGAAGGCGGTGGCCGGATGCGGCTCGACATCCGCAACGACCCGCGCGACCCGCGCCTCGTCGAGTACGTGATCACGCAGATGGACGTGCGCGCGCACGCCTCGCGGCTCGCCGGCCAGATGACCTGGGGCGTGAAGGGCCGCGAGGTGGCGCTGCGCAACGTGGACCTCGAGATGGCGCCGCTCGATGCGGCGTTGATCCGACGTTTCAATCGCGGGCCGTTGCCGATCCCGCTGGAGGGTCGCCTCGTCGGCCGGCTGCGCGCGCGCGGCGGCCCGCTCTCGGCCTTCGTCGTGGACGACGCCACGGCGACGTTCTACGACCGCAACGTTCCCGGCGCGACGGCGCGGGCGCGGGCCAGCGGCACGCTCGACATCACCGATCCGGCGGTGCCGGTCTTCGGAGGCGTAGCGGTGGACCTCGCGGCCTTCGACCTACGCAGCGCCCAGGCCTGGGAGCCGACGCTGCCCAAGCTCAACGGCACGCTCAGCGGCCGCGCGGTGCTCGACTCCGCCTGGGGCGACATCCGCCTCAGCGACGCGGACATCACGCACGTGGACGGCGCGGCGCCGGCGTCGCGGCTCGTCGGTCGCGCGCGTCTGCGCTGGGACGCCGAGTCGCCGTTGCGCTGGGATCTCGACGTCGAGGCGTTGCCGATCTCGTTCACGGCGCTCGCGCAGTCGTTCCCCGCGTGGCCGCTGCGCGGGGAGTACGAAGGCCCGCTGCGCACCAGCGGTACCGCCGACGACCTGACGCTGGTCACCGCGATGGCCGGACCGGCCGGGCGCTTCAACACCAACCTTCGCCTCGACAACGCGCTACCGAACTACCGCGTCATCGGCAACCTGAGCAGCGACGCCGTGGATCCGCGCGTGCTGTTCGCCGACCCGCGCGCGCCGGAAGGCGAGATCAGCGGTTCGCTGCGCGGCGAGATCGGCTTCGAGAAGCTGGCGGACCTGATTGGCGAAGTGGACCTCGACCTCGAACGCTCCATCCTCGATGGCGTGCGCATCTTCGCCGGCCGCGCACGGCTGACCTTTGCGGACGGCCTCGCGCGGCTCGACACATTGGCCCTCGAGACCTCGGCGGCCGACATCGCCGCTGCCGGCGCGCTCGGGCTCGACTCGATGTACGCCGACACGCTGCGGCTGCGCGTCCGGATGGATTCGCTGGGCGGATTCCGCCCGCTGCTCGACCGACCCGTCGGCGACTCGCTGGCCGGCAACGCGCTCGTGGACGCGCGCCTGCACGGCTGGGTCCGCGACTTCGCCGCCGACGTGACGGCCAGCGGCGCGGGCCTGTACTTCGCCGGTAATCGCGCGACGGTGGCCCAGCTCGATGCCGCGCTGATCGGCCTGCCGGCGGCGCCGAGCGGCAGTGTCGCGCTGCAGGGTGACACGCTCACGCTGGCGGGACTCGGCCTGCAGTCGCTGCGCACCGAGGCCTCGCTCGCCGGCAAGGAGCCGGCCGGCGTCTCGCTGCGCGCCTTCGGACAGTCGGGGACGCAGCTCGCCTTCGGCGGCCTGCTCGCGCTCCGCGGCGACACCGTCGCGTTGCTCACCGACTCGCTGGCCCTGCGCACGAACCTGCACGCCTGGCGCCTGCGTGCGCCGGCGCGCCTGTCTGTTGCCCGCGGCGGATTCCGCCTTGATTCTCGCGCCCTCGCGGCGAGCGGCGCGTCCACGCTCACGCT
>CAZYQM010000019.1:0-8386 GCA_964649965.1 uncultured Gemmatimonas sp. | reverse complement strand
TCACGCTCGCCGGCGGGCTGCCGGCCGAAGGCGAGCTGGACTTCCGCCTGCGCGGGCGCGACGTGCCGATGGCCGACGTGGCGGAGCTGCTGCAGTTGCCGGAGATCGAACGCGGGCGGCTCGACGCCGATGCCCGCTTCGGCGGCACGCGCGCGGCGCCCACGCTCGACGCGGACGCGGAACTGCGCGACGGCCTGCTGCGCGGCGTGCGCCTCGACACGCTCACCGCGCGCGTCGTCGCGCAGCGCGACCAGCTGGACCTGCGACTCGCGCTGGGGAGCCGTCGCGTGCCGGCGGCGATCGCCGAGGTCACCTTGCCGCTTCAGCTCGACCTGAACGGCGGCGGCGTCCTGATGCGCGACGACGGCGCCGTGCGCGGACGCGTGGCGGCGGATTCCGTGGATCTCGGCGTCTTCGAGTCGCTCACGCGCGGCGTCGGCGGAGCACGCGGTTCGCTGCAGGTGGCCCTCGCGCTCGGCGGCACCTGGGCGCGTCCGACTGCCAGCGGCGACCTGCGCGTGCGCAACGGCGCGCTCGCGCCGCCGGGACTCGGCAACGTGCGCTGGCGCAACGTCGAGGCCGACATCGGCTTCCTCGGGGACTCGGTCGCCATTCGCAACCTGACGCTGACCTCGCCCGTGCAGGGGCTCTCGCGCGCCGGGCGGCTCACGCTCGGCGGCTGGCTCAGCCTCCGCAATCGCGAGGACCCGCAACTCGACGTGCGGGCCACGAGCCGAGCCTTCAACGTGTACGCCAAGCCCGGCACGGCGGACGTGGACCTGAGCGGCGAGCTGCGCCTGGCCGGCAGCCTCGAGCGCGCCACGCTGAGCGGCGCGCTCACCGCGGACCGCGCGATCATCGGCATTCCCGAGCTCGCGGCGAAGGACGTCATCTCGCTGCAGGGGCCGGATCGCTTTGCCGCGCTCGACACGCTCGTGCTCACGGAGAGCGGGGCGGCGCAGCGCGCATTGCCGGACTTCCTGCAGAACCTCATCGTCGCCAACGTGCCGGTCACGATGGGCGGCGACGTGTGGATCCGCTCGAGCGAAGCCAACATCAACCTCGGCGGCCAGGTCAGCGTGACGCGCGGCCGCATCGCCCGCGGCCCGAACGCGGGCCAGGTGCAGCTCGCCGTCACCGGGCCGCTGCAGACCGTGCGCGGCACGTATCGCCTGAACCTCGGCCCCGTGCAGCGCACCTTCACCGTGGAGCAGGGCGAGATCCGCTTCTTCGGCGATCCCGAGTTCAATCCGTCGCTCAACGTCACCGCGCTGCACACGGTGCGGCAGTACTCGGAGCAGGGCGTGCGGCCTGACGTGCGCGTGCGCGTGCACCTCGGGGGCACGCTGCGGCAGCCGACGGCGGAGCTCTCGACGCCGGACTCGATGCGCGTCACGAACGCCGACCTCGTGTCGTACCTCGTGACCGGCGGTCCGAGCTTCGAGATCGCCCGCGACGGCAACGTGTCGGCCACCGCGGCGCGCGTCGTGCTCGGTTCGCTCGGCTCGGTGCTCGGCAGCAAGGTGGCCGGCGGGCTCTGCGACGACGCGCAGGTCACGACGGCCGGGCTCGACGCGTACCAAGGCAGCGCGCGCGACGTCGGCGGCGGCATCCTCTCCGGTTCGCGCTTCAACTGCGCCAAGCAGGTCGGCGACCGCGCCTTCGTACGTCTCGACGCCGGCCTCTGCGGCGTCGGCCAGCTCGTGTCGCAGAACGGCGGCAGCAACGCCTTGTCGTTCGGCGACGCCCTCGGCGTGAAGTTCGACTACCTGCTCGGGCGCGGCTTCACGGCGTCGTTCGGTGTCGAGCCGCCGACCAGCGCGATGCTTTGCGCCTCCGATGCGTCGAACTCCGCCCGCGGCTTCGTTCCCACTCCGCGGCAGGTGGGTATCGACCTGTTCCGCGCCTGGCGCTTCTGACGTGCGTGCCCCGCTGCTGATCGTGAATCCCGCCGCGCGCGGTGGCCGCTCCGCCGAGGCGGCCGCGCTGCGCGCCTGCGCGGAGCTCGGCATCGCGCCGCGGCTGCATCGCACCACGGCACCGGGTGACGCCGCCCGCATCGCCGCCGAGGGTGCGGCCAGCGCCACAGGCGAGACGGTGCTCGTCTTGGGCGGCGACGGCACGGTGATGGAGGTCGTCGGCGCCTTGGTCGGGAGTGAAACCGCCGTCGGCATCCTCCCCGGCGGCACGGGCAACCAGCTCGCGCGGCATCTCGGCATCCCGCTCGACGTCGCAAGGGCGGTGCGCGCGATCACCGCCGCCCCGACCGCGACGATGGACCTCGGTCGGCTCGGTGACGGGCGCTTCTTCGCGCTGACGGCTGGCTTCGGCCTCGATGCCGCGATGATCGCCGGCGCCGCGCCGGCGGCCAAGCGACGCTTCGGCGTCGGCGCCTACGTGTGGAGCGCGGCGCGTGCGCTGCCGACGATGCGCGCCTTCCGCGTGCACGCCACGGTGGACGGCGAATCGTTCGAGGTCGAAGCGGCGCTGGCGATGATCGCCAACGTCGGCGCGGTGATGGACGGCCGCTTCGGCCTCGGGCCGGGCATCTCGCCGGCCGATGGCGCGCTTGACCTCTGCCTCTTCGCGCCGCGCGGCGCGGTGGACGGCGCCGGCCTCGCGTGGCGGATGGCGCGCCGCGACTTCCGGCCGGACGCGCGGATGACATTCCGGCGCGGCTCGTCGATCCGCCTCGAGGCGCTCGACGCCGTGCCGGCACAGGCCGATGGCGAGTTGCTGCAGACGCCGATACTCGATGCGACGGTGGTCCCCGCCGCGGCGCGATTTCTCGCACCGCGCCCGGCGTTTGCCGCCGCCACCACAGGCCCGTACGTTCCGACACCCCCACTCGCGCTGGATCGGCGCTGATGCCGGATCGCCTACTCGCGGGACTCGTCCCCGACGCTTCGCTCGAGCCGCGCCTGCGGGCGCTGCTCCACGAACTCCCGCCCGCCCAGGCCGCGGTGCTCGAGGAGCTCTGGCGGGAGCGTGAGCGGCTGGTGGCCCTCGCCGAGCAACATCGGCTCGTGCTGCAGGCGACCACGGACGCAATCCTCGTGACGGGCATCGGCGGCGTCGTGGAGTACGCGAACGAAGCGGCCCAGCTGCTGTTCGCGCATCGCCGTTCGCTGCGCGACCAGCGCCTGCACGAACTCGTCGCGCGCGAGGAGCAGGAGCAGCTGCGGGCGTATCTCGAGCGAGCCGCCAGCGGCGACGCCGTGCGCGCCGAGTGCAGCGTGGCGCGCCCCGACGGCGATGTCCGCCGCGTGACCGTGACGATGAGCCCCATCCGCGAGCAGGGCTTCGTCAGCGGACTCGTCGTTTCGTTCACGGACTTCACCGACGAAGCCCGGGCCCGTGACGAGGTCGCCTCGTCGAACGCCCGCTTCCGCGATCTCGTCGAGGTCTCTGGCGATGCCGTGTGGACCGTGGACCGCCACGGCCTGTTCACCTCCGTGAACCCCGCGACGATCGCCCTCGTCGGGCGCAGCCGCAGCGAGATGCTCGGCCGCCCCGCGATCCCGCTCATCGCCCCCGAGGACCAGTCGACCGTCGCCGGCCACTTCCGCAGCGTGCTCGGCGGCGGCCGCGAGCGCTACCAGTGCCACATCCTGCGAAAGGACGGCTCGCGTCGGCTGGTCGCCGTCGCCAACAGCCCGATCACCGTGCGCGGCACGGTCACCGGCATCCTCGGCATCGTGCGCGACATCACCGACGAGCACACGCGCAGCGTCGCCTTCGAACGCCTCGAGCGCACGCACACGCGGCTCGTGGACTCCGCCGAGGACGCCATCGCGACGATTGACGAGGACGGCCGCTTCACCTCCGTGAACCGCGCGCTCGAGAAGGTCAGCGGCAAGTCGCGCGCGGAACTCGTCGGCACGAACTTCGTCGAGATCCTGCGGCCCTCCGAACGCGCCGACCTCTGGCGGCTCTTCGCCGCGACGCTGGGCGGCGAGCGCCAGCGCCGCGAAGTGCGCTTCACGCGTCCCGACGGGGCGCAGCGCGTCGCCGCCGTGCTCGCCACGCCGCTGGTGGAAGCGGGACGCGTCACCGGCGTGCTCGCCGTCGCGCGCGACGTCACCGACGAGCGGAACCTCCAGGAGCAGATCGTCCGCCGCGAGAAGCTCGCCGCGCTCGGCGAACTCGTGAGCGGCGTCGCCCACGAGATGAACGCGCCGCTGCAGACCATCCTCAGCCACGCGCAGCTCATCGAGACCGAGGCGGCAGAGGGCAGCGAGACGCGCGAGGCGGCCGGCATCGTCGGCGCCGAGGCCCGTCGCGCCGCCCGCATCGTCGGCAAGCTGCTGACCTTTGCGCGCCAGAACCCCGCCGAACGGCTCGCCACCGACCTCAACGCCGTCATCGAGGACACGCTCGAGCTGCGGCGCTATCCGCTCCGCGTGCAGGAGATCGCCCTGCAGGTGAACTTGGACCGCGATCTTCCGCTCACCTGGGCCGACCCGTTCCAGCTGCAACAGGCGATCCTGAACATCCTCGGCAACGCCGAGCAGGCGGCCGTGCAGCAGGCGGGCCCCCGCCGCATCGGCGTCCGCACGCGCCGCGACGGGGAGACGGCGGTGATCGCCATCACGGATTCCGGGCCCGGTATTGCGCCTGAGCACTTCCCGCACATCTTCAACCCGTTCTACACGACGAAGCCGCGCGGCAGCGGGACGGGCCTAGGCCTCTCGATCGCCGACGGAATCGTTCGGGACCACGGCGGCACGATTCGCGTGCAGTCGGAACCCGGAAAGGGCGCGACATTCGAGGTCGCGCTCCCGATTGTCCCGCCGCCTGCGCCTCCCTCGCCCTAGCAATGGCCAGTATCCTCATCATTGACGACGAAGTGGCCATCGCGACCGCCTTCGCGATGTTCTTCCGCCACGACGGCCAGCACACCGTCGCCGAGGCCTATACCGGGGCCGACGGCATCGCGGCGTACGAGCGCCTGCGGCCGGATCTCGTGCTGCTCGACGTGCGCCTGCCCGATATGACCGGCTTCGACGTGCTCGCCGCGATCCGCGAGCACAATCCGGTGGTCATTATGGTCACGGCCTACGGCGACGTGCCGATGGCCGTGGATGCGCTGCACAAGGGCGCGGAGAACTTCCTGACGAAGCCGGTGGATCTCAGCCATCTCAAGGCGGCCGCCGAACGCGCGCTCGAGAAGGCGCAGCTGCGACGGCTCAGCCGTTGGCTCAGCGACAAGCGCGGGGCGGAGAAGGGATTGGTGTTCGGCTCCACGCCGACGATGCGCGAGTTGCAGGCGCAGTTGCAGCTCCTCGCTGCGTCGGACCGCACGACGGCGCTGATCCTCGGCGAGAGCGGGGCGGGCAAGGGTCGCGTGGCCGAGCTGCTGCACGCGCAGAGTCCGCGCGCCGACAAGCCGTTCGTCGAGGTGAACTGCGCGACGCTGCGTCCGGAATCGCTCGACAGCGAGCTCTTCGGCGTCGAAGCCGGCAACGAGTACGGCATCACGCGGGCGGGCGCCTTCGAGATCGCCGACGGCGGCACGATCTTCCTCGACGAGATCGCCGACCTCGACCCCACGCTGCAGCCAAAGCTCGTGCGCGTGCTCGAGGGCAAGGGCTTCCGCCGCGTCGGCGGACGCGAGGAGATCACCCCGAACGTGCGCGTCATCGCCGCGTCGTCGGTGGACCTCCAGGCGGCCGTCGCCGCCGGCCGCTTCCGCGAGGACCTGTACTATCGGCTCGCGGTGATGCCCATCCAGCTCCCGCCGCTGCGCCAGCGCAGCCGCGAGGACCTGCTCGAACTGGTCGCCGCCGTGCAGGACGCGTTGTTGCCGTCGTTGCCGGGCGCACCGACCGCGCTCACCGACGCCGCGCTCGACGCGATCCTGCGCTACAGCTGGCCGGGCAACATCCGCGAACTCAAGAACGTCCTCGAGCGCGCGATGCTGATGGCCCGCGGCCTGCCCGCCGTGGACGTCCTGCATCTGCCGCGCGAGGTCGCCAACGCCAGCGGTGCCGACGTCGCGCACCACGAGCCGCGCTCGCTGGCCGAGGTGGAGCGCGCGCACATCGACCGCACGCTGCGCGCGCACGGCCACAACCGCACCCACGCGGCCAAGGAACTCGGCATCTCCCGCGCGACCTTGATCAAGAAGATCCGCGAGTACGAGCTCTCCGACCGCCAGAAGTAGGAGGAACCGTGTCCGAGCGCGATGTGATGGTCTGCCGCTCCTGCGGCAAGGAAGAGCGGGCCAGCGAAGGCTATCCCTGCGAGAACTGCGGGACCTTCATCTGCCAGATCTGCGTCCTCAAGGGCATCACGCTCTGCGCGAGCTGCCAGGCCGCCGAGGACGCCAAGGCCGACGACGAGGACGCGTGAGCGCGCCTTCGCTCGCACGCTTCGGTCTCGCCGTCGGGCACGCCACCGACCGCGACGGCGCCACCGGCTGCACCGTCGTGCGCGGCGTCTCCGCGCCGCACCGCGCCGCCTGTGCCGTGCTCGGTCGCGCCACCGGCACGCGCGAGACCGCACTGCTCGAACCGGGCCATCTCGTCGAGCGCGTGGACGCCATCCTGCTCAGCGGCGGATCGGCCTACGGCCTCGATGCCGCCGCCGGCGTGATGCGCTGGATGGAGGAGCGCGGCCGCGGCTTCAACGTGGGAGCGGGCGTCGTGCCCATCGTGCCCGCCGCGGTGATCTTCGACTTGCTGCCGCTCGGCCGCTTCGAGGCGCGACCCACGCCGCAGATGGCCTATGACGCCTGCGACAGCGCGACGAGCGACGACATCGCCGTGGGGTCGGTGGGCGCCGGCACCGGCGCGACGGTCGGGAAGATCCGCGGCGCCGTCGGCGCGATGAAGGGCGGGCTCGGCATCGCCGTCGCCGAGGGACACGGCTGCGCCGCCGCGGCCATCGCCGTGGTGAACGCCTTCGGCGACGTACGCGATGCCGCGGGCAACATCATCGCCGGCGCACGCCTCGAGGACGGCGCCTTCGTGGACACCGCGCGGGCGATCGCCGGTGGGGCGCCGTCGGGTGGCTTCACGGCCGGCACCAACACCACCATCTGCGTGGTCGCCGTGGACTGCGCGCTCTCTCGCCTCGAGTTGCAGGCGGTCGCCCGCACGGCGGGCACCGGATTGCTGTCGCGCATCACGCCCGCCGGCACGATGGCCGATGGCGACGTGGTCTTCGCGCTCGCGCCGATGGATGGCCCGCAGTGCAGCGCCGCGCAGGCCGAGCAGTTGGCGCGTCAGGCCCTGGAACAGGCCATCGAGCGCGCCGTCAGCTGACCATTCCGGCGGCCGGCATCACCGGCGCGCCCGCCCGCACGTGCAGCAGCAGCTCCGCGCAGACGTCACCATCCAGCACGATGCGCATCACGTGCGTGCCCGAGTGCTGGATGGGCAGGTCGATCGCCGCGATCACCGGCACGTCCAGTTCCGTGGCGCCCGGCGGCGGCGGCCCGACGTCCAGCTGTCCGGAGGACGACCACATCTCCTCCCCAGCCGGCCCCAGCCACTGGAACCCCAGCGTGTGCCGCCCGATGTCGTCGGGCAGCGCCTTGAGACGCACGACCATCGTCGCGCGTGGGTGCACGGCGGGCAGCTGGGCCACCTGCAGGGCGTCGAAGACCCCGAGGATGTTGAGCTTGCCTTCCTGGGAGATGTTCGCGGAATCCGCGAAAAGGGCGAAGGAGACGTGCATCGCCTGAAGCTAGCGGGGCACGGACGCCCCCGCATCGGGATTCATCGGGAAATGCCGCTAGATTTCCCCTGTCTATGACCGCACACGCCCGCGCCAGCCACGCCACCGAACTCAGCCTCGTCGGGATGGCGGTCATCTGGGGCGTCAACTTCTCGGTGATGAAGTACGGCACCCAGGCGATGGTGCCGACCGTGTACAATGCCCTGCGGATGGGCATCGCCTGCGTGATCCTCTTCACGATCGCCTACACCCAGCACGGACTGCGCCCCAGCGTCGCCGACCGCAAGAAGCTCCTCGGGCTCGGCGTGCTCGGACACTTCGTCTACCAGATGCTCTTCGTCAGCGGCCTCGCGCTGACGCGCGCCGGCACGGCGGCGCTCGTCGTCGCGGCCAGCCCCGCAGCGGTCGCCATCGTCGCGCGGGCCGGCGGCCACGAGCGCCTGCCGATGCGCGCCGTCTGGGGCATCATCCTCTCCATCTCCGGCGTGATGCTCGTCGTCGGCGGCAGCGTCCAGTCCGACGGCACGGCGCACCTGCTCGGCGACCTCTTGATCCTCGGCGCCGTCGTCGTCTGGGCCTTCTACACGACCGGCCTCGTGCCGTTGGCGCAGCGCGTGGAGCCGGCGCAGGTCGCCGCCTGGACGCTCGTCGGCGGCGTATTGCCGCTCTTCGTCGTCGCCGCGCCGTCCATCGTCGGGACCGA
>CAZYQM010000018.1:2213-17820 GCA_964649965.1 uncultured Gemmatimonas sp. | reverse complement strand
CCGTTCCGATGGGGGCGTTGCCGGCGCGCATTCTCTCGAGGTTCGACTTCCCGTCCCTGATGTAACGCGGATCGAACAGGTCGTCTCGTCGGTAGACCATCATGCCGTCGAACGCCCGCCGCTCTGACCAGAATTGCGAAACGGCCGCCCACTCCTTCGCGAACTTCACCTCGTCGCCGAAGCGGTCCTCCAGCTTTTTGAAGCTACCCGCTCCCTGAGGCTCCTCGATTTCACGCAGCGCAGCGCGCGTGCGCATGGTGGCCTTGAGCTCCCCGTCGTACTCGCGAACCAGCTCGTCCAGGTAGTCGTCGCCTTCCTGGCCCAGCTCCTTCGCCATGTGCTTCCCGTCGCCGACGACCTCTTTGAGCTGTTCAATGCGTTCCGTTAGCTCGCGATCGATCCGACGATGTAGCTCGTCTTCCAGCTCGTAGCGCCAGCGGGCTCGAAGCTGGTTCTTCGCCGCGTCGTCGAGGGCGTTCCAGTCTGCGACGTCGAGGAGACGCTCTTCGATACGCGCCATGCCGGTGTCCGCGAGCTTCTTGATCTGCGCCTTGATCGCCTTCTTGAGGAAGCGCTTCTCCAGCACCTTCCTCGCGAGGCGCTTTCCGGCAGCGCGAACGAGCTTGTCGACGGCACCATCGACGTCCGCGGACAGCACGAGGTCGGCCACGTACGCCGTCCGCGCCATCGTCGCTGACATCGTGAGCACCTCCCAGAACCCCATCCCGATCGGAGCCCCACCGTCTTTTCCTCCCTGTTCACCACCTGCCATGCCTCCGACGCGGCCACCATCCTCCGGGATGTTGCCGCCGGGACCCTCGCCCTTCTCCGCGTTCGGGTTGTGCGTGATGCTCGTCCGGTCATCGGACGTCCCATCGCGGTGCCCGTTGGATCGGCCAGCGTCACTCATGTTGCCAGTGGCGCCACCTGTTGGCCCCTTCTTTCGGCCAACGTCGGCGCCGCTCTTGTCGAGCACCAGCCCGCGGCGCTGACCCTGACTATCGCCAGCCAGCGCGGCATCGGAATCGGTTCCGCTCGAAGCGATGTCGTCAGCTTTGCCGGTGAGGTGCTCGCCCTCGCCGGTGCGATGTCGATGCCCCGTCGATCCGGTGACGCCGTCATGCTGGCCGCCCTTGGCGCCGCCTTCATCGCGTGTCTGTGTGTCGCTTGTATGCCCGCCGTCGTCGAAGAATGCGCGGTCGGGATCGATCGGCCCCGTGGGCTTCTTCCTCGTTTTCTTCGCCGATGCGACGCCGGACATCTGCGCTACCAGCTCCGCGTCCGGGATCTCGGTGTCCGTCGCACCGATGTGGATCGAGATGAATTCCACAGACGGCCGGCGGGCAAGACTGGTGATCGGCGTCGGCGTGCGATCGTTCTCATCCTTGTAGAGATCGATCTCGTCGCCGAGCGGACTGTTCCAGTGCCACGTTCCGCCTTCGTCCTCGCCGCCGTAGAACGCGTGGCCCTTCAGGTCGTCGAGGTCAGTCACACCTCGCCACGTCGTTACCTTGCCGCCCTTGTGGAACACGTGGACAACGAGCGGCGTCGCCCCCTTCGGCGTCTTCGACTTGCCGCCGTCCTTCTGCATCTGAACGCCGATCGTGCCGCCGCCGAGCGCGCCGACTGAGGGGACGTGCGGCGCGACGGACTTGCCGGCGACCATCGCATCACCCGCCGCGTCGGCCTGGCGCTCGTGTTCGTCGCCAGCCTCGCCAGTGCCGCCCTTCAGTTGGACTCCCGCGCGCTGCTGGAGCACGTGGGTCGCTTCGTGCGTTGCTGTATGCAAGTCAGGCGGAGATGCAAACGCCACTTTGTTGCCGGTGGCGTACGCCGTGGCGCCCAGCTCGGCGCACGCATCGGCGGCCGGGCCGCCGATGTGGGCCTCGATGGCGCCGAGGTCGCGACCGGCGGACTTCTGGATCGCGTCCATGAAGGGCCGCCGTTCGCCAGGCCCGTCGACACCTCGCGCTGCGATCTCGACGGCAGTCGGCGGCGCGTCTGTCGATGGCGTCCGAGCCTTCCGCTGCACGCCGTAGCGGCTCTCGACGAGCGAACGCTTGCCGGGCGTACCTGTGACCGAGTTCGCGCCGGCTGAGATGCCGGACGTCCGACGCCGATCGTGTTCGTAGTCGCTCATCGCGCTTGTCTTCTTCGGCTACTGCTCGGCCGGGCCGTTCCATGTTCCGATCTTGAGGCACGCCTTGCGGAACAAGATGACCTTGCTGTTGCTCGGCTCCCCTCGAAGGTAGTTGTCCATGCACGCGTATCGAAGCGACTGCCGAACGTCTCTCCAGTCTCGCGCTTCAGCTCGCAGCTCGCTGTAACGGACACCTAGGTAGACCGCCACGGCGACCGCAACGAGCAACAGCACAGCGAGTAAAGCGACGATCTTCTTCACGGGGTCTCTCGTTCGCTCGTGGTTGGGGTCGTCGGCTTCGAAGTGTCGACGCAGAAGGTGAACGCGGTCCGCGCACTGTCAGCCCACGGGCAGCCGGCGGCATGAGTGTTCTCGTCAAGGTTGATCAGATCGGGCTGTCGTCCAGTTCTCTCGGCGTACAGGTTCACCGCGAGCCCCTGGAAGTCCTGATCGATGAAGTGTCGGAAGGAGCGCTCGTCGTTGACGTAACTCAGGAGGGCCAGCTCCCGCCGCCGGCCGTGAGTCACCCACGCGAGGCGACCGCTCTGGATCGATTCCATCGTTCGATCGGGCTTCTCGTCGCCCGACGGAAAATTGTGCGCACGCTGCCTGCGCTCACGCCCAACATCGTCGATGTGATTCCGATCGTACCGACGCAGGATGTCATCGATCGCTGCGGCGTAGTTCTCGACGCTGTGCGCTTCGACGTCCTCGTACGCGGCGATGAGTGCCTGAAGCTCGATGTCATTGAGACCACGGGCGTGCTCCTTGATTTCGAGCCGGATGGATGGGATCTGGGCTCGCATCGCTTGCAGGAAGATCGCCTTGCCGCGATCGCCTGATTCGTGTGCGAGACTCATCAGGGTCTTGCGGAGACCGCGCGATGCATTCGTCAGCGCCGCTTGAACGTTGTCCTTGTCCACACTCAGGTGCGCGAGCCTGACGCCCAGCCGATCGTGGCCACGCGCGAGGGCGTCGGCGGCAAGCTTGCCTGCGTACTTCATCAGCGCTCTGGTTCCGATCGAGATGAGCGGCCCGGTCACCGAGTAGAAAAGGATCTCGGCGAGGAACCCCCAGCTACTCTCCGAGGTCGTCAGGATCTCGATGCGCGAGTCTTGGATCGCGTCGCGGTAGTTGTCCATCGCCGTGCCCACCGCGTCGCCAAGATCCGACAACGCACGCCCTCGCATCTCCGGGCTGAGCGGACAGTTGACCGGGTCGTCGACCCCATCGCACACAGTCGCGTAGTCCTCGTCCTTCGGCTTGCCCGGGATGCGTCCCGTTCCCGTTGTCTTGCCGGGCGTGCCTGGCGGTCGAGCGACGGTACTCGCCGAAGGCGGCGCACCCCTCTCTCGTCTGTCGTAGCTCATGCGCCCGCCCCTCCCCATTGACGAGCCGCAACGAGGGGCAGGTTCAACCACGCCAGCGCGAGGCTGATGCGCGCGCCGAGGTCGAGCAACGTGGCGAACCATGACGGGCGTCGCGGCACGAGCAGAGAACCGTGGGACATGCCCCGTCATACTCTCCCCGAGCCTAACAGATCCCCGTAATTCAACGCGGTTGGACCGGACAAGGGGGGCCGATTTCGGGGGCGTTGTCCGGTCGATCAACGTTGCGCGAAGTGGTTCCGCACTCTTGCCGGCGTGCCGGACAACGCCACCGAAACTGAGGGCTGGTGTCCGGGCCTGGACGCTTTCAACGACTGCCGCGTGCATGTACGAAGGGAACACAGATGGACACCGCGCCGCCAGCCGCGAATGGGCCGCCGAGCACGTCGAGCCTGCCCGACCTGTTCGTGTCGAGCGTCGGCGACCCGATCGTCGGCCTGCGCGTCTACGGCACTGACTCGGTGCGCACCTTTCCGCCCGAGCCGTGGGACGTCCTGCGCGTCGCCAACGACCAGGGCGCCGAAATCTACATCAACGATCCATCGGTGAGCCGCCGCGGATCGTCGGGCTTCGGCCACGCGACGATCCGCCGGCAAGGGCCGAGCCTGATCGTTGCGGATGCGGGGTCGAAAAACGGGACCTACCTCGAAGGCGAGGCTCGCGGTCTCTTCGAGCTGCGAGCCGGCGGCGTCGTGACCTTCGGCGCCGTCGCCATGGTCGCGATGAGCGGACGCACCGAGGCGGTGCGCGCGCGCTTCATGCGCTTCCTCGGGTTTCACCCTTCGTACCTGCTCAACGTCGAACACGCGGCCTATGCCTCGATCCGCCGGCTGCATGTGATCGCGCACGTTCCACCCGGTGGCTCCGAAGGTCTGGTGCGTACGTTCCACCAGACCGCACCCGGCCCCGCGTGGCCGCTGTACGTCGTCAACGATCGGATCCCGAACGACATCGCAGCGCAGCGCGCGATTCTCCGTCGGTCTCGCCTCGGAACGCTCGTCGTGCCTGCCGAGTTCTGGCCGGCGGACTCCACGACGCTTCGCGATGCGCTCATCGCTCCACGACGGGACCAACGACTCATCTTCGTGATGCCTCTCGTGGAGTCCGAGAAGAAGAAGGCGACGCCGGCCGAGCACTACCTGGGCCGCGAGCTTCGTGACCTCGCGGTCTCCATCGACGAGCCGCCGTTGGCCGTTCGCGGCGCGATGGAGATCGACCGCGCGATCCACTCGGCGGTGCAGGAGTACGGCGTTCCCCTTGGGCTCGCCGGGCCGGTGTTCAGTACCGGCGAGATGCAGACGCTCACATCGACGACCTGGGCCGGCAACGCCGAGGAACTAGACGTCACTGTCCGACGCGTGACCCGCGTGCGGCTCGTCGGCCTCGAACGCGCCGCCGAGCTGGAGGCGATCGACGTCGATTCGCTGCGCCGATGGATGAAGCGCCGCAAGTTCCCCCTCACAACGAGCTGACCGGATCGGCGGCCCTGAAGGTTCATGAGCTGCTCCCACACTGACTTCGATCCGCATGGCGGAATTGATGCGCTCGCAACCTTCACCGACGTGGAGGAGATCGTGCGCGCGCTGGCCTACGCCGAGCTGCGGGCGATCATGCTCGCGTGGGCGCGGGTGCCGGTACGCCACCCGTCCGAGCTGGTGCGCGTGGCGATCGATCACGTCGTCGCCGACAGCAACTCCGCGGTCGGGTTTGGAGAGCGGATCCGCGACACGATTCGGGCCGAGACGGCGAGCGCGCTCGTGGAGGCGATCGCCAAGACTGGCCCGATCCCTTGGCACCGGCCGCTCGCGCCCGGCCAGCTCGGCGAGGCCGACGGGCTCGAGGTTGTCTTCCACCAGGCGGGCGAGCTCGCGGGGCGCGTCCGCGGAACCGACCGGCGCGTGCTCTCGACCGCGGTCGCTCTCACCGATTACGCGCCGCCGCGCGCGCCTGGCGCGGGGGACGCCGCCACAATGAGCGAGCTGCCGGATCTCGACGTCACCGAGGACGCGCTCGCGGCAATGGGCCACGGCGAGCTGGTGGCGTTCCTGGACCGACTCTACGCGGTAGCGGGCGAGCCCGCCATCACCGCGAGCACGGCGCGCGCGTCCTCGGACGACGAGCTACGCGAGCGCATCCGCGGCGTTTACCGACGTCTGCTCGCGAAGGCGGGCACTCGCCCACCCGCAGTGTCAAGCAGCGCGACGGCTCCCGTCGCGGAGAAGACATCGCGCCCGCGGCCGGTCGGCGACACGACGCAGCCGCGCCGAGCGTTCGTGGTGCTCATCTCCGAGGACCAAGGGCTTGCGCGACGAGCCCGCACGAGCTGCGGCGCGCGCGGCGTCGTGCTCGTGTGGGTCGCGACGCAGGCCACGCTCGCCAAGCTCGTTACCAGCGTCACGCCGACTCACGTCGTCATCGAAGGCGCGGCCGATCGGATCGGCGACGCGACCGTTCGCGAGCTGACCGCGCGCGGCATCCGCTTCCGCTGGTGTCGCGACGTGCGCGAGACGCTCGACGCGCTGGACGAGATCGAATAGCCGCCTGCTTCACCGCACGCCCATCACGCCTCAAAGGACCCCATGCCCTACCAGGACCACGACCGCTCGCTTGTCACTGCATCGTCCTCGACGTCGGACCTGACGCGCGGGCTCTCGCCGGGGAAGCGCACGCTGACGCAATCGCTCGTGCCGGTGCAGCGCTCGCTTCGCGACGAGCAGCGAGCAGTCGTCGACTTCGACTCGGCAGCCGGCGACGACTTCTACGACGAGCGCGCCACGGTGGAGGCTCGGCCCACCGAGATCCCGCTGACCGATCGGCAGATCCGCCGCGCACGGCGCAAGAACCCGGAATGGATCCGGAGACTGAAGGTGTCAGCGCTGATTTTCAGCAACGCCGAGGTCGATAGCTCGGCGTTCGCGCTCGACGTCGCGGCGAAGCAGGCCGAGCACGGGGCGCTGCGTGTCGATGGCATCGCCGGGCCGCGCACGGTCGCGGCCATCGCCCGACAGGTGAGCGCTGCACGCTCGGGCCGGCGCGGCGCCGCAGCCGGTCCGCGTGACGCCGACGAGCCGCGCGCCGTGGCCGACTTCGATGCTGGCGTGGCCGACGGCTTCTACGACAGCCGCGCGACCGTCGAGCCGCACGAGGACCCATTCGCGCTCCATCTGCTCGGCGAACGAGGATGATGCCGAGAATGACAATCGCTCGTCTACTGCACGAGGGACCGCGAGATTCGCCGCGTAACGCGAACATCGGGAGGGAGTTCGCGGAGCCGCTCCCACGTCAGATCGGAGTCGCGGAGCCACGTCGTCAACCGCCGGTAGATTTTGTGCAACTGATCGGCCCCCTCGCTCATGCGGAGCCAGGCGAACGTCGCGTAGTAGACGACGGCCTCGAACGCCTTGTAGTCGCCGGGCCAATCATAGCGCACCACCCTAGCGATGAAGTCAGGGTGCAGGTGCCGCGCAAGCAGCGGGTACTTGGCCTTGGCGAAGGTCGTCTCGATGAGGTTGTCGCGATCGAAGGGCGCCTCGCTCCGCAGGCGGTCCGTGATCGGCGGGATCAGGAAGTTCGCGCAACCGCGCCGCACGACGTTGGTGTCTACGTCCGAGAGGTCGTGCAGCGCGAGCGTGAGCGCCGTGCGCTGTTCGGGTCGCGCGAGCCGCTCCAACAGCGGGAGCGCGAGGTGCGGCGCGAACGTCTTGCCCTTGGCGTCGCGCTTGCGGCCATCGATGTAGATCCGGCCGTTCACCACCTCGGGCAGAAGGGTCTCGACATCGGGCACTCGTGGATTGCCGCTAGCGCCGAGGGACGCCTCCACGAGACGTGCATCGGCCCCCACGAGTGCGGCGTGCTGACACCGCGCGATGTCGAGAAGCGGCGCGCCCTCGACGCCGAGCAGGACGGCGTGCTTGCCTCGCGGCATCGTGAGGAGGTCGCGGACGATGCGAGGATCGCCGACCAAGTATTCGAGAGCCGGATACGCCTCCGCCATCGGCTCGGTGAAGACCGTGAAGCCGAGCCCGCGCAGATCGAAGCGGTCTCCGGGCCTGAGCGACGCCTCGGCGACGTCCACGCTGTCCACGCGCACGCGGCGACGGGCGCGGATGATGATGCGGTCGGGCAGGCGTTCGATGTACGCGTGCTCGCGCGAGATGCGCGTGTCGTCGATGTAGATATCGCAGTCCTGTGACCTGCCGATCGTGACGTGTCCGCCGTGCTCGGGGAACCTGTGGATGATCCGCCGCTCCTCTTCGAGCAAGGCGACGATCTGGCAGGCGGGGGTGGAAGCGTTGGAGAGTGTGGGTTGCGTGGGGAGCGACGACTTGGGGCGCATGGGAGGCGTCCTGTTGGGGCGACGACTTAGCTCCGGATCCGACCAGCGTCACGCGCACGACTGGAAAAAACACAATGTCAAGCGATGTGGCCGTTGCCCCCCGAAATCCCGGGACGAGTACCGAACATTGCCAATTTCGCGCGGTGATCCGCGGCAGCACGTGGCACGTCCTGGCAGGCAACCCGGGATTCCTGGGGGGAATGGCCGATCGGGTGGCGCGACGCGCGCCCGATCGCTAGCGTGACTCGCGTCCTCGGTCGTCACGTGCAGCCGGCGCAAGCCGGAACGGCGGGTGACCGGGGGTGATCGGTACGTTCCGGTCAACGGCGGAGCCCTGCGTGCTCCGCGATGGCCCCCTCTTGTCTCGAAGGAGAATCATGTCGTCCACGGAGTCTCAGGAGAACGCCCCTCTTGTCCGCTGGCCCTCGGCTGAGTGGCGCGCGGAGTTTCACAAACAGGTCACAAACACGATGCTCGACGCCGCGACGGGAAGCGCAACCAACGCGATCGCCCGGCTTGGTCGGCATGACGTGCAGGTGGATCTGACCGCGGAGGATCTGGTGCAGGACATCCTCACCGCGACCCTGGACGGAACGCTGGCATGGCGGCCGGAGAAGGTGCCGCTGCTCGGCCATGTGCGCGACGTCATCCGGTATCGGTGCCGACACACGTATCGCCGGAGTCACAGCACGGACCCCGTGCCCGAGGTCGCGCTCGATGCGCTCGGCGAAGACGACGCGCTGTGGACTGACGTGGAGGACGCGCTGGCGTCGGAGGTTGTCGCCTGCTCCGACGCCGACCTCGCCGATCTGGCGCGGCGGCTCGTGGCTGAGATTACTCGCTTCCGTAAGGGTGACCGCGCTGTGCTGGCTGTTCTGCGTGCCATGGTCCAGGGCGACACCACGGACGCCGAGCTGGTCGAAGCGACCGGCCTCAACCCGCACGCGCTCCATGATCCCAAGCGCCGGCTCCGGCGCACGGCTCGGAGTGTCTCACCCGACCTGCTCGCCGAGATCCGAGCCGCGCTTGGGATCTCGACCGATCGAAGGGTTCAGCGGAGGGACCTTCCGGATCCCGCCGCGAAAGCGCCGACCACGACCGCCACGCGCGTCGCGCGCGTGCGTCGCGTCGCGGCGGCCCGCCGATCGGCCTCCGATGTCCCCACGACCGACGCGTGCGAGCGGATCGCCAACGCGCCGAAGCGCATCTCGACGCGGTGACGTGACGCTTCACGACAGTGAAGCGCGCACCAAATACGTGTGATCACGTCACAACGAGGACGTTTGCGAGGGGGGCAACGAGGTTCCTCTGGTGGCTCGTTGCCCCCCTCGCGGACACCCTCGCGGACACCCTCGCGGGGCCTCGTTGCCCCCCTCGTTGACACCCTCGTGGGCCTCGTTGGGGGCCTCGTCGAGCCTCTCGCGGGCCGTCCGCTTTGCTCCTCCCCATGGATGGTGCCGCTCGTTGCCGCGACCCTCGAAAAAAAAGTTCGTAGCAGACGGTATGGCACGGCGACTTGCAGCAAGACACCTTAATGAGAGCCACGTGATCGAACGCGTGGGTCGCGCGTAGAGCCCGCATCTCGGCGGCCAACGTGCGCGGCGAACCTCTCAAGGTCTCGCGCCGCGCGTCGGCGCCATCGGCCCCCGCATCGGGGGCGGGAGGCATCCGTTTGTCCGAGCTTGCGTTCAACTACAAGAGTAAGCGCTTCTCACCTCCGAGAGAAGCAAGGTTCTGGAGCGTGCGTCGCTTCCGCGATGGTCAGCGTGGCGCGCTCGACATCGTGCTCGACAAAGACGGGCTCCCGCTCATCGTGCCGATCGAGAACGGCATCGACGAGTTCGGCGAGGCCGTGGACCACCAGCCCGCGCGCTACCGGCTCGACGCGCTCGACGCGGCGAAGATGGCGCTCCCCAAGGTCGAAGCGGCCTATGTCACGGTTCCGGGGGCGGTGAGCGACGAGCACGACGAGCTCGACCTCGAGCCTGACTTCGACGACACGGGCATGCCTGCGCTCGCGCCGCGCGTCCCGAGCCGGGCGCTGCGGAACGGAGTCGGCGGCAACGCCGCCACGGCGATCGCGTCGTACCCCGCGTCACGGGCGCTGCCGGTGCCCGATGCCATGACTGGCGTCGAGTACCTGCTCGCCGAGGCCCTGCACGGAGTGGTGCAGATGGGAAAGCAGCAGGGCGATTCGCACGTGCAGCAGCTCGGGCAGCTCGCGGCGATGGTCCAGTCGACGCTGGCGGCGATCCCTCCGCTGCTCCTCGCGACGACGGCGCATGCCGAGCGCGAGCAGACGCTGCTCGTCAATCTGCTCCTCCAGCGCGAGGGCATCACGCCGCCCGCGCCCGTCGCGCCCCCGCCGCCCGCCGCGCCGCCGCCGCCGCCGATCTTCGTGGCGATGCCTCGCAACGCGATGTTCGCCGACGAGGTGCCCGACCAGGACGAGGACAGCGACAGCGACGACAACGCTGGCGACGACGCGGCGACCGAGGCGCAGGGCGAGGACTTCTTCACCAAGGCGACCAAGCTGGTCGCGTCGGTCGGTCAGGCCGTCGCGCCCGTGGCCGAGGTAGCCAAGATGGTGATGGGCGCGGGGCTCGGTGGTCTCGGCGGCCTGTTCGGTGGTGACGACTCGCCGCGCAACGCGGCGGACGCCGCGCCGCCGGCCGAGCTGGCGAGCGACGAGCCCGAGGCCGGCGATCCGCTCTCGCATCTCCGCGTGTCGCACATGCTGGCGATCTCGTACGAGCTGGGCGCGAAGGACGGCTCGATCTTCCGCCGCATCTTCCGGGCGATGGAGCCGGCCGACCGCGCGATGTTCACGACGCGCCTGTGCGCGTTGCCGCTCGACGAGGCCGTGCGACTCGCGGCCGAGCAGGTCGAGTGGCTCAAGGCGCGCAAGGCGCGCTCGCACGAGGCGTGTGACGCGCAGACCGAGGTCGACGCCGCCGCTCACCAGGAGCACGACACCACCGAGCACGACGACGCCGACATCGACACCGCGCCGGCCGACGACACGGACCACCACCAGGAGCACGACACCACCCAGCAGGACCCGAGCGACCTCGACACCGCGCCGGCCGACGACCAGGACGACCACCCTGACCAGGAGCACGACACCACCCAGCAGGACCCGAGCGACCTCGACACCGCGCCGCCGGACGCCGAACCCAAGCCGGCGGAGCACACCGCCACGGAACCCGAACGGAGCCCGATGCCTCCCACCCGCACCGTCGCCACGACCTCGGTCGCCACGACTTCCGCCACGGCGCCCGAGGCGCCGCGCCCGGTGACGCCGGACGTGGTCGCGCATATGAAGCTCATCGCCAAGCATCTCGGCTTCCCGGCGATCCTTCAGGCCCAGGCGCTCATCAACAACACCTCCATCGCCGAGCGCAACGCGTGGATCGAGCGGTTGATGGCGCTCGCCCCGGCGGAGGCCGCCGCCGTCGTGCGCGCCGAGCTGGCCCGCAGGGCGGGGCAGTGAGCAGGTCGCGCCGCCCGTCCCGCGGTCGCGCGTCGCCGAGTGGTCCGATGCGCCCGCGCTCCGTGCGGCGTCCCGCGATCGACGACCCATTCGCGCAACGCGCAGCGATGAGGCAAGCGCTCGATCCGAACATGTTCGAGCGGTCGTTCCTGTACGTCGCGCTGGCCGACCTCGACGACTGATCCGCGCCGCGTCGCCACGCACCGATCTCCGTCTCGCGCGTCCCCCGCCCACATCCCTCCTCACCAACACCTCTGCCATGATCACCACACCCCTCAACGACCGCGCGTGCCTCGACGAGATCACGGACGTCGTCCGCGGCGTCGTCGCTGATCGAGATCCCGAGCTGACCACGCTCGCCCGCGAGCTGGTCACGCCCGTGGCAACGATCCGCTGGATGCGCTCGCTGCCCCAGCGCGACGACACGGGCGAACCTGGCGACGGCCCGCGCGTCGAAGCATGCTCTCCGCCGCAGCGGTTGCGACTGCCCGCGCCGGACCCGAACTGTCTGGAACGCGCGAGCCTGTACTGCGTCCTCGCCGAATTGCAGGACCCGAAGCCGGTCCGCCGGCTCGCGACGATCGACACGCCCGTGGGGCGTCACACGCTCCCGGTCGAGAACAACCGCCCGGTCGTGCTCGATCCGCGCGTACCGCGCAACTGCGCGCAGTCGGGGATCGATGTCCTCGCCGCGACGCCCGTGCCGAGCGACCTCTCGGCCTCGGCCGCGTGGGTCTGCCGCGTCGCCGCCGAGCCCGCGTGCAAGCTCCCCGGCGGTCCGCGCCGACTGCGCAACGGCCAGGCCGCGCTCGTCGGCGTGACGAAGGGCCAGCCGGTCAAGCCGTCGCTCGCCGAGGATGTCGCGACCGTGCTGGCGCTCGCGTCGCGCGAGGCCCCGCAGTGGGGACCGGCCGGCATCGGTGTCGTCGAACGCGTCGCCCAGGCCGTGCTCGATCTGGAGCGCGCGGTCGGGCGCTGCGGGTGCGCCGCGCCGCACGAAGGCGGCTGTGCTCCTTCGCGCATCGAGGACGCGACGCCCGCGCACCGCAACGCCGTCGAGCTCAAGGTCGGTCGCTACCGCCTCCGCCCGGCGATCCCCAAGGGACTGACCGCCGCGCTCCGCGCGCTCGGCGTCGTCGGTCTCCAGGCCGGAACCGCCGTGGCGCGCGTCAAGCTCGCCTCGCTCGGTGTCACCCCCGGGATGCTCGGGATCCTGGAGTCCGAGCTGAACAAGGACGGCATGACGCTCGGTGCGCTGACCAAGCCCGCGCCACCGTCGCACTCGATCGCCGCGCTCACCAAGGACGCGCTCGTGGCGCGTCACCTGGAGCGGGCGGGCGCCGCGTAACGAATCGCGCGCGCCCGCCCGCTCCGAGGCCCGGACCTCGGTCTCGAGGTTCCTCACCCGCACCTCCACCCGATCACCGGATCGGTCGCGCACGTCGCGCGGCCGACACCCACCGGCTCCCCGCCGGTCACATCCCGGCGCCCGCCGGGAGAAAGGCTCCCTTGTCCCTCCGCGTCTCCATCCCCATCACCCTCCGCGCCCTCCCTCGCGGCTTCCACATCGTGCCCGACGAGGAGATCGAGCGCGACCCGTCGCAGGCCCCGCGGCCGATCGACTACGCGCCGCTTCTCGACGCCGGTCGTCGCGTCGCGCTCTGGCTCCTCGACGTCGCGCGCAACCACGCGAGCGACCCGCTCGATCTGACCGCGATCGATCGCGTGCAGCGCGCGGTGCTCGTCGCCTGCGCCAGCAAGTCCACCGAGTGCGCACTCCGCGAGGTGAGCGTGAGCGAGGAGGATCTGCTCACCGTCGCGGGCATCCTCATCACCGCGTTCGAGATCGACTTCGGCGTCTCCGGGCTCGGCTCGCTCGCCGGCTCGCTCTACGACGCGACCGACGGCGATCTCTCCGCGATCCGCATCGTGCTCGCCGAGGCGATGGCGCTCGGCGCCGCGGCCGGCAAGCGTGCCCGCTCGTCGAAGCGCGGCACCGTCGCCGTGGCGCCGATCGTGGTGCGCCGCCGCCCGCGCGTGGTCGACGAGGACGCGCTCGACGACGTGCTCGCCGGCATCGCCTCCACCCGCTGAGCCGGAGTTCCACCATGGCCAAGCACAAGCACTACCCCGGCCGTCCCCGGCGCAACGCGCCCGACGGGATCCCCGACGACGTCCTCCTGCCGCTCGCGCCCGTGCAGCCGTCCTTCCTCCAGCCGCAGGCGACGCAGCCGGCACTTCCGTACCCGTACCCGTACCCGCTGCCGCGCCCGCGCCCGTCGCGTCCGGCGCGCGCGCTCGCCGCCGCCAAGAAGAAGGCGGCGACGGCCGCCGCCGCCGCGGTCGAAGCGGTCAAGCCCGAGTTCGCGACGATCAACAAGGAGCACCTTCTCGGCGTCGGCGCCAACGCGGCCGGCGGCATCGTCACTGCGATCGCGGCGAACGAGTTCGTCGACAACGTTGGCGTCATGCCGATGGCGATCGGGACCACGCTCGTCGGCGCGCTCGGCGCCACGGTCTTGAAGGGCCACTGGCAGAAGGCCGCGCAGGGGATGCTCGGCGCGGGCGTCGGCCAGCTCGGCGTCGCGTACCTGACCGAGCGCGCGCTCAAGAAGGCCGCCGCCGCGCAGAAGCAGGCCGCCGCGCTGGCGCCCGCGCCCGCGGCATCGCCGAACGCCGGCAAGCGGAACGCGTACCTCGGCGGTGACGACGACAACGTCATGCTCCGCGCGATGGAGCGCACCGAGCGGCGCGTGAACGCGCTCCTCGCCGACGACGATCCGCGCAACGCGTACGGCGACGGCGGCATCGACGGCGACGCGTGGGACGACAGCGGCGCCTGGGGCTACGCGGCCTAGCGGCCCAGACCGCAACGACCAGCCACGCCCCCACCGAGGAGAGGACCGGGGGCGCATGGCTTCGCGCGAGCCGGGGGTGGGCTGCAACGCCAACCCCCAACGAAACGAGTTCCCATGGACCAGGACTTCATCGAGATGGACGACAGCGACCCGCGCAACGCGCGCGTGCGTGTCATCCGCCACCCCGGCACGCTGCGGCCGGGCACCTACCCGGCGCGGCGCCCGTACTACCCGGCGCCCGCGCCGATGTACCAGCCCGCGATCTACCCGGCCTACCAGCCGGCGCCGATGATCGTGCAGCGCCCCGCGCACCGCATCGCCGATCTCCCGACCGGCGAGGTGCTGGCGCTCGCCGCCCAGGCGTTCGCCGCGCTCCAGTCGCTCCCCGCGTCGCCGAACCCGATCGGCGACACGGAGACCGACCTCGCGAACCTCATCGCCTACCAGTCGGCGCTGGCGACCCACGCCAAGCGCGACGAGCAGCTCCGCACCGTCGGCTCGCTGCTCGCCAAGCTGCTCGGCTGATCCAAGGAGCCACCCGGATGAGCACCCCCAACTACAAGGGTCCCGGTCAGCCGAACCCGTCGGCGAACGACGGCGTCACCGGCTGGCTCGGTGGCTTCCTCGGTGGCACCACGGCGCCCGCGTACAAGACGGCGCCGACCGCGCCGCCGGCTCCGCCGCCGTGTCCGCCGTGTCCGCCCTGCGCGCCGTGCCCCGAGCCCGGCAAGCAGAAGCCGACGTGTCCCGCGCCCGCGCAGGCGCCCGTCACGCAGACGCAGACCGATCCGGCCTGCGAGAGCGTGCCGGCGCCGTTCGTGCTCGACGAGTGCGGCGACGCGGTGATCCCCGTCGGCCCCGGCCCGATCACGATCGTGATCCAGCCGGCGCCCGCTCGCGACTGATCGCGACGGCCGGCGACCGATCGATCGCCCCCTGCACCTGACGTGACCTGACTCCTGGCCTGCCCCCGCGCTCGCGCGCGGCCTGCGCCCCCGGTCCTCCTCCCGCATCCCTTCCCCGCTCTCTCACCAGGAGCCCACCATGATACGCCCGCAGACCCCTCGGTGCCGTGGCGCCCGCTGCGGCGGCCACACACCGCCGCTGCACTCCCCTGGACCGATGTCGCCCGGTCGCCTGTTCGGACATCGCCCCGGCGTGTTCGGCTGGACGGGCGGCAACCGACCCGGCTCGCCCATCGCGCCGCCGCCGGTCGTCGGCACCGCGCCGCCGCCCGGCATGCCGGTAGCGCCACCTCCCATCGTCCACCCGCCCGCCGGTCCCTCGGCGGGCGGCCCGCACCCGCCCGCGCCGCCGAGCTACCCGCCGCCGGTCTACCCGCCCGCGCCGCCGCGCTATCCGCCCGCGCGGGCGAGATGCGCGAAGGCGACG
>CAZYQM010000018.1:349-2203 GCA_964649965.1 uncultured Gemmatimonas sp. | reverse complement strand
TGGTCGGCCCCGGCTACGACGCAAGCGGCGAGGTCCCCTGGGACTTCTACGCCGGCGGCGGCGCCAGCAACGGCGACCCGTACCAGCTCGAGTCCGGAGGCCCCGCCTGGGATCTGTGGCAGGGCATGCTCGGCTCGTACCTCGACACCCGCAACGCCGCGGTGAGCGCGAGCGGCGAGGCGTTCCCCGAGACGACGGCCGGCGACGTGCGCAAGGCGTCGCTCGCGCTCTCGCGCGAGCTGTGCCTGCCGCGCTACGACTTCGCCGACCTCGCCGCGACGCGCGCGGCGTGGCGTGAGGCGCTCGCACGCGTTCACGCGCTCTGCGCCACCGTCCCGTGGAGCGCGCCCTACCCGGAAAACGAGCGCTTCTGGCTGTCGGACTCGCTCGCGCTCGCCCAGCGCCTCGCCGCGGTCGATGCGCGACGCAACGCGATGGTCGCGCGCGCCGATGGCGTGCTCACCGTCGTCGCCGACAGCGATCCGCTCACCACCTGGCAGGATCTCCGCGCCTACTTCCTCGGTCGCCGCCTCGGTCATCTCGACGAGCGCAAGTGGCGCTACCCTGAGACCACCGTCGGCGACGTCCGCCAGGTCGTCCGCCTGCTCAACCAGCACGTCGCCGAGGCCATCGATCGCGTCCCGGCTGAGACGCACGAGCGCGGATGGCTCCTCGGACACGTGCGCCGCTGGCGCCCGATCGCCGATGCCGTCAAGGCGTACGCGCGCGAGCACGACGCCGACGGCACGTACCCCGATAACCCGGCGTTCTGGCGCGAGAGCCGCAAGATCGCCATCGCGCTCTCGACGGCACACGACCTCTTGCGCACGCCGGGATACCTCGACCTCGTGCGCGAGCGCGCGGGGCGGAGGGCGTCGTGATGTACCGGAACCTCGCCATCGAGCTGAACGACGACGGCAAGCTCCACATCAAGGACATCGCCGATCCGCTCGACCTGTGGGAAGCGACCCGCCGGTTCTTCAAGGAGAAGCGCAAGGTCCTGACCAGCACGACGCGCGCGGGCTGGACGTATCCCGAGACCACCAACGGCGACGTGCGCCAGCTCGCCGAGGTCTGGACGCGGGTCCACGCCAAGGTGTGGCGCAGCGATCTCGCGCGCGCCAAGCAGCACAAGGACGAGTGGAACGACGCACGGTCGCAGATCGAGATCGCCACGGCCGGCGCCGACCCGGCCGCGACGTTCGTCCACAACGAGACGTTCTGGCTGCGCTGGACGAAGCGGCAGGCGATCTACCTGTCCGCGGTCCGCGACATGCCCTCGAAGTGGGAGATGGTCGTCGACTCGGTCAAGGACTCCGTCAAGCGGCTCCCGGAGAACCTCGCCGCTGGCGCCGAGACGATCGCAGAGACCACGGGCGACGTCGCGCGCAAGGCTGGTGACATCGCGTCCGCGGCGCCCCGCGGTCTGTTCCGCGGTCTGTTCGGCGGACTCGGCACGCCGCTACTCGTCGGCGCCGCGGTCGTCGGAGGCGTGCTCGTCGTGCCCAAGCTGCTCGCGCGCCGAGCGCCGAGCGCGCCGCTGACGCGCATGGGAGATTCCTCGTGATCGCCACGCGCGAGATCGAGCCCGGTCCGTCGCGCGGGACGTCGGTCGTCGTGCCGATGATCGTGGGCGCCGCCGCCGTCGGTGGCTTCCTCTGGTGGCGCGGCCGGAATGGCCAGCGCGCGGACGACGCGCGCGACAGCTTCCGCGACGATCCGCTCCCCGCCGTGGCGCCGTCGGTGTCGGCCGGCGACCCGCCGGGCCTTCCGCCCGGCCGCTGGATCTACCCGGTGCCTCGCTGGCAGGGACGCGATCCGGAGGTGTCCGATGGCTGGGGCTCGCCGCGGATC
>CAZYQM010000018.1:0-339 GCA_964649965.1 uncultured Gemmatimonas sp. | reverse complement strand
GCCGACGTGTTCCCGCCGCGCGCGCCAGGCGTTCGCTCGCCGCACACGCGCAACTACTTCATGCCGCCGGGCACGCTCGTGCTCGCCGCGTCCGACGGCGAGGTCAGGTCCGCTGGCTGGACACCGACCGGCTACTCCGTCGTGCTCTCGCATGGAGCGCCCTGGGCCACGTACTACACGCACCTGGCGAGCCTGCGCGTCGGCGAGACCCGGCGCGGCGCGTCCAAGGAACGCGTGCGCGCGGGCCAGCCGCTCGGCGTCGTCGGCGCGAGCCCGAAGGACGCGCGCGGCGTTGCTCACCTGCACGTCGAGTTCTGGTACGGCGGCAACGGCAACGCG
>CAZYQM010000017.1:19228-19560 GCA_964649965.1 uncultured Gemmatimonas sp. | reverse complement strand
GGCGGCAGCGCCATCGCATCGAGCGCGAGGCGCTCGGCGGGCAGCTGCGCGGGCTTCACGTCGAGCGGCTTCTTCTTCGCGGCCATAATGCCCTTCAGCGACGGATAGCGCGGGCGGGCGATGCCTTCGTCGATGGTCACGACGGCCGGCAGCGCGCACTCGACCAGCTCGTACGCACCTTCCAGCTCGCGGCGCATCTTCGCCGTGGTGCCGTCGAACTCCAGCTTGGAGATCGCCGTCACGCAGGGCAGGCCGAGCAGCTCGGCGGCGATCGCACCGGTGGCGCCGTGCGCCGTGTCGATGCTCATCCGGCCGAACATAATGAGGTCGTA
>CAZYQM010000017.1:5103-19218 GCA_964649965.1 uncultured Gemmatimonas sp. | reverse complement strand
CATCGACATCGCCTTGCGCAGGGTCTCCTGCACGACGTCGCCGCCCAGTGAGATCACGGTGACCTCTCCGGCGCCGGCCTTCTCGGTGATCTGGATCGCGGCTTCCACGGCATAGCCGTCGAAGTCCGACATATCGAACTTGAGCCCCGTTTCGTCCACGGCCTTGCCGGAGGGGGCGATCTTGAAGCGGACGTCCATATCGGGGACGCGCTTCAGGCAGACAGCAATCTTCAACTCGGAATCCTCGTTGGGGACTGAGTGAAAGATAACTGGACGCTCACATCAACGGTGCCAGTTCGGTGGCCGTGAGCGCCGACCGGTACCTCAGCAGCACCGCGAGTGAGGCCACGGCCACTCCGAGGCCGATCCACGCGAACAGGCCCGGTCCAAGACCCGTCCACAGCAGGTATACGCTGGCGAGCGCGATTGTCAGGTGGCGGGCCGTCTCCAGGCTGCCGGCCCACTTGGCGCTCTCGAAGATGCCGCCCACGCCGGCCAGGGCCACGGCGATGAAGAACGCGGCCACCGCACTGACCCACATCGGCAGCGCATCGGCCTCGCCGAGCAGCACGACCGCCGCGAGGAGCGCAATCACGAACTGCGCGAAGGCGTACCAGGCCAGCGGTGCCGGTACCGGCGGGTCGTACTTCTCGAAGGTGTCGGCGCTGACTTCCCGCGGCCGCTCGATCTCGCCCAGTTCCGCCGGCCGCCATCCCGGGCGTCCGAACACGATGCGCAGCTTGTCGCGCCAGCGCGGCGCGCGCCACGCGTCCCTCGCGATCTGCACGAACACGTGCACGTTGGCCCAGAGCGGATTCCAGCTCCCCAGCGGCTTCGTGATGCCGTAGACCGGCTCTTCCTCCTCGACCTGGAACGTGCCGAACCACCGGTCGAAGACGATGAACACACCCGCGTAGTTCTTGTCTTGGTACTTCGGGTTCACGCCGTGATGCACGCGGTGGTGCGAGGGCGTATTGAGGATGTACTCGCCCAGCGGCGACAGCCGCCCCACGGCCCGCGTGTGGATCCAGAACTGGTAGATGAGGTTCAGCGCGTTGCAGGCGACGAACATCTTCCACGGCACGCCGGCGAAGGCCAGCGGCATATAGAACACCCAGCTCATCAGGCCGTGCAGCGCGCTCTGCCGCAGCGCCACCGGGAGGTTGTACTCCTCGCTCGAGTGGTGCACCACGTGCCCCGCCCAGAGG
Organism: uncultured Gemmatimonas sp.; assembly: GCA_964649965.1. Classification (GTDB taxonomy): domain Bacteria; phylum Gemmatimonadota; class Gemmatimonadetes; order Gemmatimonadales; family Gemmatimonadaceae; genus Pseudogemmatithrix. Next base: position 18,010 of record CAZYQM010000017.1, on the reverse strand, counting down.
ATGTTGATCTCGTGCGCGCAGCGGTGGCTCCAGTAGTAGCAGAGGTCCACCAGCACGAAGACGGCGCTCCAGCTGAGCAGCGCGGCGAGGTCCACGCTGAACCACGGGAACGCGTCGGCGGCCGCGAGCGGCGCGCGCTCCGGCCAGGCGGGGATCGCTGGCCACCAGTGCTGTACGGCCCAGCGATCGGCCACCCAGATGAAGATCCCGATCGTGAACAGCTTCGTGAAGATACCCGCCAGTTGACTCAGGATGCCGCAGCTCAAGTCACTGAGGGAGTCGTTCAAGCGCATCACGCGTCGGCCGGTCGCGCGGCTCCAGAGGAGCTCGGCGGCGATCAGCAGGAAGAACAGGGGGATTGAAGCCTTGATGATGCCCATCGCCCGAGAATGATAGATTAGCCCCGTGACCAATACCAATCAGGTCTTCCCCCGCCCCCTCGCCTGCGTCACCGGCGCCTCCTCCGGACTCGGCCGCGAGTTCTCCCTCCAGCTCGCGCAACGCGGCTTCGACCTGCTGCTCGTCGCGCGCGACCTCGACCGCCTCACGGCGCTGGCCGACGAGCTCTCGCTGCAGCACGGCATCACGGCGACCGCGCACCAGGCCGATCTCTCGCGCGACGAACCGATGCGCGCGCTGGCCGAGCGGCTGAGCAAGGAGGAACGGCTGATGGTGCTGGTGAACAACGCCGGCTTCGGCACCAAGGGCAAGCTCGCCACGCGACCGGTCGGCGAGCAGGCCACGATGCTCGAGCTGCACGTGATGGCCCCGATGCTGCTCACGCGCGCCGTCGTGCCGAAGATGATCGAGCGCCGCGAGGGCTTCGTGATCACCGTCGCATCGGTGGCCAGCTTCACCGCCAGCATGGGCAACGTGAACTACTGCGCGACGAAGGCCTACCAGCGCGTGTTCATGGAAGGCCTCGCGATGGAACTCGCCGGCACCGGCGTGAAGGTGCAGGCCCTCTGCCCCGGCTTCACGCACACCGAGTTCCACGACCGGATGCAGATCGACAAGTCGAAGGGCATCCCGTCCTGGGCGTGGCTGAACGCCGACCGCGTCGTGCGCGAGTCGCTGGAGAGTGCGTTCGGCGGCGGGCCGACGGTGGTGATTCCCGGCAAGCGCTACAAGGCGGTGGTGTTCGCCCTGCGGCATATGCCGATGTGGCTGCGCGGGATGATGCAGGAGCGGTACGGGCGGGCGCGGGTCTAGGCGCCGCCGCGGGCCCGCCGCAACGCGTCACGCGCGTCGTGCGCGTCTCACCACGCGCAGCGCACTTCGCCTTCGTGCCAGCCACGCGGCGGCGCGAGCCCGATGTACATCCCGCAGCTGTACCCCGTCGCGGTGATCACGCCGGTGCCGCGCCACGCGCGGTTGTCGGCGTCGATGATGCGCAGCTGCGCACCCGGCGGCATATCGAGCGTCAACGAATCCACGCGCGTCGTGTAGCCGCCGGCAGTGGCGAAGTGCATCTCCTGCGCGACGACCGCCATCCGCATTGACGACGACAGCGCAGCGCGTTGACCCGAGTCCGCCGGTGCCGCGCCCGCTGGCTGGCGCGACGGCATCACGCCCGCGGGTCGCGTGAAGCGATACACCACCACGCGCTCGAGCCCCACGGAATCCGCCAGCAGTCCCGCGACGCGGTCGGCCCGGAACTGCATCGGCTTGAAGTTCGGCGGCAGCCTGAGGCGCCCCACGGCCGCCGGCCCATCGTACGCGACCCACTCGCGCAACGCCGCATCGCGATTCAGCCAGAGCAGCGCGGTCTCGTCGAGGAAGCCGAGCTTCGTCGCGGGATTCGAATCCGCCACGGACTTGACCTGCGACGGCGCCCACGCCGGCACCAATCCCTCGCCCAGCACGATCACGCCGGCGTGCACCCACGCGGCGTCGCCGAGCGAGTCCGGCAGCATCTCCACCGACGCGCGACCGACCTTCGCCTCCGACCAGCGAGATTGGGACGGATCCCACACCGCCACCGCGTCGTCGGCGAGGCGCGCCAGCGAGATCTGTCCGGCGAACTCGCCCGGCCCGCGTCCGCGACGCCCCACCTTGCCGAGCGGCGCGCCAGACGCGCTGAAGAACAGGATCGCCGAGGCAGCGCCATCGGCGACGGCGAGCGCACCGTTCGGCATCAGGCGCAGGTCGGTGATGCGGCTGAACACGGCCGTGTCGCTGTCTTCCGTATCGCCGACGGCGAGCACCGGCGTCGCCTCGAGCGCCCATTCCGGCGGACCGGATGCAGGCGACCCTGCGTCCGCACAGGCCAAGGTCACGACGCCGACGAGGGCGAGGAGCGAAGCCGCGCGAATGGGAGCAAGTGGGAGAGTCATCTGGTAAGTGTGTTGGTGTTGCCATACACTACGACTCACCCACCGCCCACGCAAGACCCGGACTTCGCCGACACCGGACGCGGGGACTCCCCGACGGAATTGCTGTCGCGCCGCACGCATCGTTCGGGAGGTCGCCCGGAGGACCTGTGCCCTATTCCCGCCTGATCGTTGCCTGGTTGATCCTCGCCGTCGCGATGCCGCTCAACGGCGCGCTCCGGGAGTTCTGGCTGAAGTCGGTCCTCAGTCCCGGCGCCGCCGAAGCCGCGAGCGCCCTGCTCGGCGTGCTCATCATCCTCGCGATCACGCACGCCGTGTTCCGCATCGCGCCCGAGACACCGAACAAGGCGCTGTGGCAGATGAGCTTCGTACTCATTACGCTCACCATCAAGTACGAGTTCGCGGTGGGCCTGCTGGGCGGCCAGACGTGGCAGGAGATGGCTGCCAACTACGCCATCTGGCGCGGGCGGCCGTGGCCCCTGGTGCTGCTGACGCTGGGACTCACGCCGTTCCTCTGGCGGCCGCGCCGGGCCTAGCGCCGGCGCTTGCCGGCCGCCACATCGTGGCGCCGCGTTGGGGCTAGCCAATCGCCGCCACGGCGGCGATACTCGGCAGATCCATTCAGGGAGATGCGTCGTGCGTTTCGGCCTGCTGCCGTTGGTGCTCGTTACACCGCTCGTGCTGTCCGCGCAGGAGAGGACTCCCGCCATCGCTCCGGATGCGCGTGTGGACGCGATTTTTGCCGCGTATGACCGCGCGGATGGACCGGGTTGCGCGGTCGGCGCGTACCGCGACGATCGCCTTATCTACGCCAAGGGCTACGGCCTGGCCGACCTTGAGCGCCGCGTCCCCATCACGAGCGCGAGCGTGTTCGACATCGGGTCGACCAGCAAGCAGTTCACCGCCGCAGTCGTCGTGTTGCTCGCCCAAGAGGGCAAGCTCTCGCTCGACGACGACGTGCGCCGATTCCTCCCCGAGCTTCCGGTCTACGAGCGGCCCATCACGATCCGGCACCTGCTGCACCACACCAGCGGACTGCGCGACTACATCGGGCTGCTGGAGTTCTCTGGCCATCAAATCGACGACGTCACCACACCGGACGACGCCCTGCGCATCATCGCGAAGCAGCGGGCGCTCAACTTCACGCCGGGCGCACAGCACCTGTACAGCAACTCGGGGTACTTCCTCCTCTCCCTCATCGTGGAGCGCGTCACGGGGCGGTCGCTCCGCGACGAGGCGCAGGACCGCATCTTCGGCCCGCTGAAGATGCAACACACCTCCTACCTCGGCTCGTACGACGACGTGATCCCCAATCGCGCGCTGGCCTTCGCGCCACGCGGCGACGGCTACCACGTCGATGTCTCGCGCTGGCTGCAGCTGGGCGACGGCGCGGTGTTCACCACCGTCGAGGATATGCTGCTGTGGGACCGCAACTTCCATACGCCCAGCGTCGGCGGGCAGGCCCTGCTCGACACGATGCACACGCGTGGCGTGCTCAACGACGGCACGGTGCTCGACTATGCCCTGGGCGTGATGCACGGCGAGCTGCGCGGCAAGCGGACGGTGCGCCACGGCGGTTCCTGGGGCGGCTATCGGGCTGAGTTCCTCCGCGTGCCCGAGCTGCACTACGGCGTCGCGGTGTTCTGCAACGTCGCGTCGAGCAATCCCGTCGCGCTGGCGGACGCCGTCGCCGAGGTGCACCTGGCCGATGCACTCGAACCGGTGGCCGAGACGGCGCCCGCGGCGGCAGTCCCGCCGACGGGGGCGGTGCCCGCCGCCACCGTCCCCGCCGCCACCCTGCAGCGCTACGTCGGCAGCTACCGCTCCGCGGGGGGCTCAAATGTCTTCTCGTTCGTCGTCGAGGGCGGCAGCCTGCGGCTCACCTCGCCCGCGCCGTTCGGACTGGTCGCCGTCACGCCCACCAAGTTCCGCGTGAGCGGCACCCCCGTCGCGGTGGTGATCGAGTTCGACGCGCCGTCGCAGGATGCCGCACTGGCGATGCGTGCCCGCATCAACGTGGAGGGGGAACCCGAGGAAGTCGTCTCGCGCATCGAACTCGTGACGCCGACGGCAGCCGAGCTCTCGGCGTATGTGGGCGGATACGTAAGCGACGACCTGGACGGTGCGTGGCACGTGAGCGTCGAGCGGAACACCCTGATGGTGCGCTACCCCGGAAGTACGCCGATCGCGCTCGGGCCACTCACGAAGGATGAGTTCTCCGGACGCGGGCTCACCTTGACGTTCCAACGCGATGAGGGCGGCACCGTCATCGGTGCCGCCCTCAGCCAGGGTCGTGCGAGGAACATCCCCTTCGTGCGGCAAGCGCCGCCGCACTGAACGGCGAGGCTCAGCCCCCGAACGCGTTCATCCCGGTCACGGCCTGCCCGAGGATGAGCGAATGGATGTCGTGCGTCCCCTCGTAGGTGTACACGCTCTCGAGGTTGGCCATATGCCGCATCGACGCATACTCCGCGACGATGCCGTTGCCGCCCAGCAGGCGACGCGCCTCACGGGCCACGTCGGTGGCCATATTCACGTTGTTGCGCTTGGCGAACGACACCTGCTGCGGCGTGAACGTGCCGGCGTCCTTCATCCGGCCAAGATGCAGTGAGACGAGCTGCGCCTTCACGATCTCCGTGAGCATATCGGCGAGGCGTACCTGCTGGATCTGGAAGCCGCCGATCGGGCGCCCGAACATCACGCGCTCCTTCGAGTAGCTGAGCGCCTCCTCGTAGCAGGCGATCGCCGCGCCGATGGCGCCCCAGCTGATGCCGTAACGCGCCTGCGTGAGGCACATCAGCGGACTCTTCAAGCCACCGCTCTTCGGCAGGATCGCGTCGGCCGGCAGGTGCACGTTGTCGAACACCAGCTCGCTGGTATCCGACGCGCGCAGCGAGAGCTTGCCCTTCTGGCCGTTGGCCTTGAAGCCCTTCGTGTCCGTGGGGACGATGAAGCCGCGGATGCTCTTGCCGCTGTCGTCGCCGTCCTCGGTCTTCGCCCAGACGATCGCCACCTGCGCGGTGGAGCCGTTGGTGATCCACATCTTCGCGCCGTTGAGGATCCACGAGCCGTCCTTCTGTTCCTTGGCGCGCGTGATCATCCCGGCGGGGTTCGAGCCGTAGTCGGGCTCCGTGAGACCGAAGCAGCCGATGATCTCGCCCTTCGCCATCTTCGGCAGGTAGCGCTTCTTCTGCTCCTCGCTGCCGAACGCGTAGATGGGATACATCACCAGCGAGCCCTGCACGGACGCGAACGAGCGGATGCCCGAGTCGCCGCGCTCCAGCTCCTGGTTGATGAGTCCGTACATCACGTTGCTGAGGCCGGCGCAGCCGTACTCCTCGGGCAGGTTCGCGCCGAGGTAGCCGTTCTCGCCCATCTCGGCGATCAGCTCCTTGGGGAAGCGGCCGTCCACGTAGCACTGGCCGATGATCGGCAGGACTTTCTCGTCCACGAAGGCGCGGACGGAGTCTCGGACCGCGCGCTCTTCTTCGGTCAGCGCGGCGTCGATGTTGAAGAGGTCACCCTCGCGCGGCTTGAGCTGCGGCGAGGCGAGGAAGGTCTGGGTATCGAGATCGGAGGCCATCGGACCGGTCGGGAAGGGGACAGCGGAAATCTAGCGACCGGTCCCCTGCACCGCCCCGTCAGCGCCCGCTGACGCGCTCGAACCGCAGGTGCCGCACCCGGCCCGCCCAGGCCACGATTCCCGTCACGCGGCCGCGGGCATCGCGGGTGAACCGCAGGTACTCGCCGCCGCCCGTCGAGAATCCATCGCGGTACAGCGGGAGCAAGCGCACTTCACCGCGCCAGCCCAAATCGATGAGGAGCGAATCGCCGCGAGCCTCGATCCTGTACTCCGTCCGGAGTTCGGGAATGCGATATGTCCCGGCGTAGGCCGCCATTGCCGCAGCACCGGTCAGCGGCGGTGCGACGCGCTCGAAATCGACCGCCCGCGCGTTCGGCGCCTCGATGCGCAGCCGTCGCGTCTCGCCGCTGCCGCTGAACGTCAGCGTGCGCTCGCTCCCGCGCTGGCGCATCCGGTCGCCGCCGAGCGGGAGGAACACGGCGTTGCCCAGGCTGTCGGCGAGCTGTCCGTTGCGCACGACCAGCCGCATCACCTCCTCGGTGCGCGGCGCACGGTACGTCCCGACGTTGGCCTGCAGCCCCTCCGGTGTGACGGCGATGGCCGGCGCAGCCTCGGCGACCGCCGGCGTGAGCGCGTCACCGAGCACGATGTTCGCGACCGCCGCAGCGAGCCCGCCGGGATTCGCCGAGCCGACGTTGCAGCGCAGGGCGACGGCGACGCGTTGCTCCGGAAAGCTGTAGAGGGCGGCGCGATACCCACCGGTCGAGCCGGTGTGCGACATCCGCCGCACGCCACGCCAGCGGTCCGTGGTGACGCCGAGTCCGTACGTGATGGCCGTGCCGTCGTTCAGCGTGATGACCGATTGCAGCGAATCGCGCACGGCGCCCCACTCGCCCGCGCCGGACATCAGCGCATTCGCCCACTTGAGAAAGTCATCCACGGTGACGAGCAACCCGCCGGCACCATACACGCGCGTGAACGGATGCTCGTGACGGAAGCCCGACGTCGCCGTGCCGCTGTAGGCCGGCGCGCGTCCGGGCACGACGGTCCGATGGTCCGTGCGCCAGCGCGACTGCATCCCCAGCGGACGAAAGATCCGCTCCTCCGTCAGCTGCTGCAGCGACTTTCCGCTCGCGCGCTCGGCGACCGCGACGGCGATCACGTAGCCCGTGTTGGAATACAGGTAGTCCTCGCCGGGGGCGAAGTTCAGGTCGCGCAGGCGCGAGACGATGTCGAGCACCTCGGCATTCGGATGGTTCACGTCACCGGCGGGACGCCCTTCCATCTCGTGGAGGAAGTAGCGGTCGGGGATGCCGCTGGTATGGCTCAGGACCTGGCGGATCGTGATGCGGGCGCCGAGCCCCTTGGCCTCCGGTACCCACTTGGTGATGTCGTCGTCGAGGGAGAGCACGCCGTCGCGGGCGAGGATGACCAGCGCGGCGGCCGTGAACTGCTTGGCCACCGAGCCGCTCTCGGAGATGGTCCCCACACGCCACGGGGTTCCGGCCTCGAGGTCCGCCATCCCGAACGCGCGGCGCAGCACCGGCGCGTCGGCACGGTCCACGCCGACGGCGCACCCGGGCGTTGACGTGTAACTGAATGCGGCGAACACCGAGTCGACGCGGCGCAGCATCGCGGGATCCGCGGCCTGCGCGTGCGCACCGATGGCGACGGTGGCCAGCACGAGCGGTGCGAGCGAGAGCGCACGAACGGTGGCAAGGCGCAGCATCGAAGAGTCTCCAGGGCCAGGGCTGCGCAACGTTACCGATTCCCTCACCATCCGGCCACTGCGTCGTGCGCCCCACGAATACGGCCCCGACTCTCGCCCCGCGACGCGCGATTGCACATTCTTCGGGATGTCAGCCGCACCCACCGCATCCGCGACCGCCGATGCCCCATAGCGTATCGCTGATCTCGACCATCGCCGGCGCCTTCGTGCTGGCCTTGGTGCTCGGCTACATCGCCGTCCGTCTGCGGATGCCGGCCCTCGTCGGCTACCTCGTGGCCGGCGTGGTGATGGGGCCGTTCACGCCGGGCTTCACCGGGGACGTCGAGCTCATCCAGCAGCTGGCCGAGATCGGCGTGATGCTCCTGATGTTCGGCGTCGGGATGCACCTCTCGCTCGAGGACCTGCTGTCGGTGCGCCGCATCGCGGTGCCGGGCGCGGTGCTGCAGATCGCCGTCGCGACGCTGATGGGCTACGCGGTCGCGCACTTCTGGTGGGGCTGGGACCTGGGCGCGGGTCTGGTCTTCGGACTGTCGCTGTCCGTCGCCTCGACTGTCGTGCTGCTCCGCGCGCTGGAAGCCCGCGGATCGCTCGAGACGCTGACCGGTCGCATCGCCGTCGGCTGGCTGGTGGTCGAGGACATCGCGATGGTGGTCGCCCTCGTGCTGTTGCCGCCGCTGGCCGCCGCGCTCACCGGCGATGGTGTCATCACCGGGAGTTCGCTGGGCAAGGAGCTGTCGCTCACGCTCGGCAGCGTGGTGCTGTTCGTCGTGCTGATGTTCGTCGTCGGGCGGCGCCTCTTCCCGTGGATCCTCCTGCGCATCGCGGGCACGGGCTCGCGCGAGCTCTTCACGCTAGCCGTGATGGCCGCGGGCGTCGGCATCGCCTACGCCGCCGGCGTGATCTTCGGCGTCAGCTACGCGCTGGGCGCGTTCTTCGCCGGGATGGTGATGCGCGAGTCGGAGTTCTCGCACCGCGCCGCCGACGAGTCCCTGCCCTTCCGCGACGCCTTCGCCGTGCTGTTCTTCGTCTCGGTGGGGATGCTCTTCGATCCGGCGCTGCTCTGGGAAGAGCCGCTGAAGATCCTGACCGTCCTGTTCATCATCGTCATCGGCAAGAGCATCGCGGCCTTCGGGCTGGTGATGCTGTTCCGCTACCCGCTGAACACGGCGCTCACGGTCTCCGCGTCGCTGGCGCAGATCGGTGAGTTCTCGTTCATCCTCGCCGGGATGGGCGTGTCGCTCGGCTTGATGACGCTCGAGGGCCAGAACCTCATCCTCGCGGGTGCGGTGATCTCGATCGCCCTTAACCCGATCGTCTTCTCGGCCATCGAGCCGGCGCGGCAGTGGATCCTCAAGCGGTCGCGGCTCGCGCGGCATATGGCACGCCCCGGCGACCGCCTGGCCGAGCTGCCGCACTCGTTCACGCCCTCGCAGCTCACCAACCACCTGCTCATCGTCGGCTACGGACGCGTCGGCCGCCGCATCGGCGATGCCCTGAAGGCCGCGGGCATCACGTTCGTGGTGGCCGAGCAGAACCGCGAGATCGTGGCGCGACTGCGCAGCGAGGGGATTCCCGCCGTCGCCGGTGATGCGACCGAGCCGGAAGTGCTCATCCAGTCCCACGTCACGCGGGCGCGCGCGCTGGTCATCGCCACGCCGGACACGGTGGGCGTGAAGGCGATTATGGACATCGCCCACCGCCTGCGCCCCGAGCTGCCGGTCATCGTGCGCACGCACGGCGACAAGGAAGCCGAGGAGCTGCGCCACGAGCCGCGCGTCGAGGTGTTTATGGGCGAGGAGGAGCTCGCCAAGGCGATGCTGGCGGCGTTGCTGCGCGAAGTCGCGCCCTCCGCGCAGGGCTAGAAGCGCGCGAGGGCTCGGCGACAGACTGGCGCTACGCCGGCCGCTTGGCCCGCGGCACCGCCCCGACCTCGCGGCACTTCCGGCGGAAATCCAAGCCGTGGTCGATCGGCAGTCCGTTCTCGTGCTGCCACTGGTGCACCATCTCGTGCAGCAGCGTCTCCACCGCGCTCGCGAAGCCGTCGCGGCGCACGTGCCGCGCGCTGATGGCGATCTCCGCACCGCCGCCTTCCACGCCGGGCGCGTAGTGCCCCAGGCGCCGGACCATCCGCCGCGACACACGGATGGGAATCTGCTTCAACTGCGCCGCGAAGCGCTCGCCGTTCAGCCGCGTGTGCCACTCGGCGAGGCGGTCGGCCAGCGGCTCGTCGTCGGGATGCGTCTTCTCCGGCGCGCGCGGCGGCTTGGTGTGCTTGGGCAGCGGATACGCGAGGATCGCCTGCCGCGCCGTGTTCCGCTCCCAGGGCTTCTTGGCCATCACGAATCGCACGATCTGCGCGTGCAGCTCCTTGGGAGCCGAGCAGAACCCTTCGTGCAGGCGCAGCTCGAAACCCTTGAGCGACACGACCACGCTGCGGTTGCGCGTGAGCACCAGTGCGCGGACGTGCTGCAAGCCGAGCCCGCGCAGGGTACCGAGCAACAGGTCGGCCGCGCGTGCCGCGTCCTCGGCATCTTCGGCGTCCTGTTCGTCGAGGTCGTCGCCGAGGTCCGGCTCCGCATCGAGCGCGGGGGGCGCGCCTGCCTGATCGGTCGTGACGGCAGGCGCGGCGGGAGACGCGGCCACGCCGAACAGCCCGAGCTGGGTCTCGTCCGCCGCGTTGCGCGCGCTCATCGCGGAAACTCCCGGTCGTTGCGCGGCGCGAAGTCCTGCGCGTCGTCGTCCCAGACGCAGGCCCGACGAGACGCGCGGGATCGACCTCGATCTCCTGGAACGCGGCGGGCAGCCCGCCGCGCGTGCGCTCGCAGAAACTCGTGCTGTGCGAGACGACCATCCGCCGGTCCATCAGCTCGATGGCCTCGATGCGCGTCTGGTGGTCGTGCCCGTTGATCACGAGGTCGGCGCCGGTCGCGAGCGCCTCGCCGATGCCGTCGGCCCGGTTCACGAGGCCCCAGCGCCGCGAGAGATCGCCGCGCAGCAGGTTGTGGTGGAACACCAGCACCTTGAGGTCACCCGCCGGCGCGGCGTCGAAGGCGCGCTTGGCCTTCGCCCATTGCTCCGGCCGGATGGCTCCGACGACCGACAGGTCGCGGGCGCGCGTGGTCAGCGTATAGGTGCGCACGCCGTGGCAGGAGTTGAGGCCGACGATCGTCACGCCGGGCAACTGCAGCGTGGGCTCGAGCTCGGCGTTGATCCAGCGCCGGTATCCAGCGAGCAGCGGCGCCTCGACGCCGAGTCCGACGGGCTTCCACCACCAGGCCACGTCGTGGTTGCCGGGCACCGTGAACACCGGCGCGTGCGCACGCATTGCGTCGAGCCAGTGCTTGGCCGCGCGGAACTGCGCGCGGAAGTTGCGCTGCGTCAGGTCTCCGGCGACGACGACGGCGTCATAGCGCCCCGCCGCGACGCGCCGCACGACGGCGTCCGTGTACGCGGCCACCGCGTGGCGGCCGAAGTGCACGTCGGAGACCTGCAGCAGCCGCACGCGCGACTCAGCCCTGCTGGAGCCGCGCGATGACCGCGTCGGTGTACTGGTCGGTCGTCGCCGAGCCGCCGACGTCGCGCGTCACCGTCTTGCCCTCGCGGAGCACGGTCGTAATGGCCGCACGGATGCGATTCGCGCGCGCATCCTCGCCGACGTGGTCGAGCAGCTGGCAACCGGCGAGCATCACCGCCGTCGGGTTCGCGACGCCCTGCCCCGCGATGTCCGGCGCCGTCCCGTGCACGGCCTCGAAGATGCCGCAGTCGTAACCGATGTTCGCGCCCGGCGTGAGGCCGAGCCCGCCGACCAGGCCGCTGGTCAGGTCGGAGAGGATGTCACCGAAGAGGTTCGTCGTGACGATCACATCGAACTTCTCGGGACGCATCACGAGCTCCATCGCGCAGGCATCCACGATCTTGTCGTCGCTGGCGACGCGGCCTTCGTATTCCTTCGCGACCTGGCGCCCGACCTCGAGGAAGAGGCCCTGCGAGTACTTGAGGATGTTCGCCTTGTGGACGATCGTGACCTTCTTGCGTCCGTGCTTGAGCGCATACTCGAACGCATAGCGCACGATGCGCTCGGCGCCCACGCGCGAGATGATCGCCACGGACTGCGCCACCGCGTGCGGATCGCTGCCGATCTTCACGTAGTTCTCGACGCCGACGTAGAGGCCCTCGGTGTTCTCGCGCACGAGCACCACGTCCACGTTCTCGAAGCGGCTCTTCGGCAGGATGGTCTTGGCCGGCCGCAGGTTGGCGTAGAGGTCGAACTCCTTGCGCAGCGCGACGTTGATCGAGCGGAATCCCTTGCCGACGGGCGTCTCGAGCGGACCCTTCAGCGCGAGCTTCGTGCGCTTGATGGAGTCGAGCGTGGCCTCGGGGATCGGGTCGCCGTGCGCCTTCACGGCGGCCATCCCGGCGAGCTGGCGGTCCCAGGTGAACGAGGCACCGGCGGCCTCGAGGACCCGCACGGTGGCGTCAGTGATGTCGGGGCCGATGCCGTCCCCGGGGATAAGCGTGACGTCGAGCTTCTTGGACATATCTCTTGGGGGGAGTGTTACGGGTCAACGACGAGGTCGGCGACGCGGGCGGCGAGAGCCGCCGCCGCGTCGGGGGATCCGTCCGCGAGCAGATCTGCAGTCCACACCACGGTGCGGAGCCGCGTGTCGGCGATGACGAGCCGGAGCACGGCATCCGCGCCGGCGCCGCGCAGTTCCACGGGAATCAGCGCGTAGCGCGTGTCGCCGAGCGCGCTCACCGTGCGGAGGTTGTCGGCGACGAGCGGCGGCAACGCATCGCCGGGCTTGGGCAGCTGGCTGCGCCAGCGGCCCGCGCCGAGGGCCGTCGGGTCGGCGCGCAGGGTGGGGTTCCGCCGCGCACTGCGCACGACATCCCCGGCGAAGGCCCAGCGCGCGCCCATTCCGCGGTCGCGGAACTCCCGGGCGATCGCGCTGTCGAGCTGGGCGCGCAGGCCCGCCCCATCCAGCGGCACGCTCCATCCTGCGGTGTCGGCACGCCAGAACTGCACCGGCGCCACGGCCACGCGCAGCGCCGCGAACGCCGCCAGCGGGCGCTCGGTCGGCGCAACGTCCTGGGCCCCCGCCAACACGGGGGTGACCAGCAGCGCGAGGAGGGACAGGAGCCGCATCCGGGAAATCTAATCGGATGCACCCTTCCGTCCGACTCCCGGAATCGCGTAGGATTGGCGAGCGACAGACAGGCGCCGTCCCCCACGCGGCCGCCACTCGGGTCCCTTCCCTCATC
>CAZYQM010000017.1:3519-5093 GCA_964649965.1 uncultured Gemmatimonas sp. | reverse complement strand
ACCGGCGCACCGGCCTCCGCGCACGCGCGTGCGATCCCCTCCCCGATGCCCCGCTGGCTCTCCGCCCTCGTCTGGGCCGTCGTCTCCATCATCGGCGCGGCCGCCTTCGCCGAGCTCGGCCTGCGCCGCGGCGAGACGATCTCTGCCGCCTGGCTCATCACCGCCGCCGTATGCACCTATGCGGTGGGTTATCGCTTCTACTCGAAGATCATCGCCGCCAAGATCTTCGCGCTCGACGCGACCCGCGCCACGCCGGCCGAGCGCCTCGCCGACGGCCGCGACTTCGTGCCGACCAACAAGTGGGTGGTCTTCGGCCATCACTTCGCGGCCATCGCGGGTCCGGGTCCGCTCGTCGGTCCCACGCTCGCCGCGCAGTTCGGCTTCCTTCCCGGCGCGCTCTGGATCATCGTCGGCGTCGCCATCGGCGGCGCCGTGCAGGATTTCGTCATCCTCTGCGCCTCCGTGCGCCGCGACGGCAAGTCGCTGGGGCAGATGGCCAAGGAGGAGATCGGCCCGATTGCCGGCTACACGGCGCTCGTCGCGGTGATGGGGATTATGATCATCCTCATCTCGGTGCTCGCGCTCGTCGTGGTGAACGCGCTGCGCGATTCCGCCTGGGCCACGGTCACCGTGGGCCTGACGATCCCCATCGCGATGCTGATGGGCGTCTATATGCGCTACCTGCGTCCGGGCGCGGTGCTCGAGACCTCGCTCATCGGCCTCGTGCTGCTCGCGCTCTCGCTCTACGTGGGCCGCTGGGCCGCCGAGCACGCGGTGCTCGGCCCGATGTTCACGCTGAGCGGTCCCACGCTGGCCTGGGCGGTGATGATCTACGGCTTCGCCGCCTCGGTGATGCCGGTGTGGTTGCTGCTCGCGCCGCGCGACTACCTCAGCGCCTTCGTGAAGATCGGCGTCGTGGTCGCGCTCGCCGTGGGCATCCTCTTGGTGCTGCCGCCGCTGCAGATGCCCTCGGTGACGCAGTTCGTGGACGGCACGGGCCCGGTGTTCGCCGGCAAGCTGTTCCCCTTCGTGTTCATCACGATCGCCTGCGGCTCGATCTCCGGCTTCCACGCGCTCATCGCTTCGGGCACCACGCCCAAGCTCCTCGACAACGAAGCCGACGCGCGCTTCGTCGGCTACGGCGCGATGCTCACCGAGTCGCTCGTCGCGGTGATGGCCCTCATCGCCGCCTGCGTGCTCACGCCGGGCATCTACTTCGCGATCAACGCGCCCGCCGGCATCCTCGGCACGACGGCCGAGAGCGCGGCGGAAGTGATCCGCACCTGGGGCTTCGTGCTCAACCCGCAGGACCTCGTGGACCTCGCCGCGCAGGTGGAGGAGAGCTCGCTGCTCTCGCGCACCGGCGGCGCGCCGTCGCTGGCGGTCGGGATGGCCAACATCTTCGCCTCCGTGCTCGGCGGCAGCGGCGCGATGGGCCTCTGGTACCACTTCGCCCTGATGTTCGAGGCGCTGTTCATCCTCACCACGGTGGACGCCGGCACGCGCGTCGGCCGCTTTATGCTGCAGGACCTTGGCAAGCACGTCTGGGCGCCGTTCGGCCGCGTGAGCTGGTA
>CAZYQM010000017.1:0-3509 GCA_964649965.1 uncultured Gemmatimonas sp. | reverse complement strand
CCTCTACCTGGGCGTGACGGACCCGCTCGGCGGCATCATCTCGCTGTGGCCGCTGTTCGGCATCTCCGACCAGCTGCTGGCGGCCGTGGCGCTCTGCGTGGGCACGACGGTGATCATCAAGATGGGCAAGGCGAAGTACGCCTTCGTGACGCTCATCCCGATGGTCTGGCTGGTGATCGTGACGACGACGGCGAGCATGGCGAAGATCTTCGACCCGAACCCGCGCATCGGCTTCCTGAGCCACGCGCAGTGGGTGCGCGACCAGATGGCCGCCGGCGCGGCGATCCCGGGCGTGAGTGACGCCGCGGGCGCCGGGCGGCTCATCCTCAACGACCAGGTGAACACGGCCGTGGCGGGGTTCTTCCTGCTCGCCACGTTCATCATCCTCATCGACTCGGCGTGGACCTGGTACGGCGTGCTCAGCGGGCGCGTGCCGGCGAAGTCCACCGAGACACCGTATCAACGTTCAGCGCGTGCCGTCGCCGGCGCGTAAGTCAAACAGCCCTCACCACGGAGACACGGAGACACGGAGACTGCATCAGCGAACGATGCCGCCTCGGCAGGTGACGCGCGAAGCCTCGATGCGCCAATCGCCAAGTCGCCTCGTGTAGTCTCTGTGTCTCCGTGTCTCCGTGGTGAAAAGCAGTTCAATCCCAAGAACTGGATACCTGATATGCGTCGCCTGCTCGCCCTCGTCCTGATCGCCGCCGCGCCGCTCACCGCGCAGCAGCAGTCCACTTTCGACCTCTCGGTGCGCAACATTATGCGCGGACCGGAGCTCTACGGCCGCGAACCGGCGCAGGTGCGCTGGACCGCCGATGGCCAGTGGGTGTACTTCCGCTGGCTCGAACCTGGTGCCGCGTGGGACGCGCAGACGAAGCCGTACCGCATCGCCCCGCGCGCCGGCGCGCAGCCGGAGCTCGTGACGGATGCCCATATGGACTCCGTCGCGCCCTGGCTCGCCACGGGCCCGCGCTCGCGCGACGGCCGCCTGCGCGTCGTCGCCGCAAACGGCGACATCTGGGTGCAGCAGCGCGACGCCCGCCAGGGCATCTCCCTGCGCCGCGTCACGCAGACCACCGACAACGAGAGCGGTCCCCGCATCGCGCCGGACGGCCGCACGCTCTACTTCGTCCGCGACAACAACGCCTTCGCCTTCGACCTCGCGACCGGCCTCACGCGGCAGCTCACCGACATCCGCTCGGGCAACGCGCCGCGTGACCCCGCCGCGCCGCAGGGCCAGCGTGCCGCGGTCGCCGAGCAGCAGCGCCTGCTGCTCGAGGTCGTGCGTGACGAACTGCGTGCCGACTCCCTGCGCCGCGCCGAGCGCCGCGAGGCCGAGGCCCGCGCGTTGCCGGTGGTGTGGATCCCTCAGGCCGAGCGCATCACCGGCCTCTCCATCTCGCCCGACGGCAAGAGCGCGCTGATCTCGACGTTCACGCCCGCGCAGGGCACCAAGGGCAGCGACGTTCCCGATTACATCACCACCGACGGCTATCCGCGGATGATTCCCGGCCGCACCAAGGTCGGTGACAACCAGGGCACGCCGAAGGTCGGCCATCTCGACTTCGCGTCCGGCAAGGTCACCTGGCTCAAGCTCTCGCCCGATTCCACCAGCGCCGCCGGCGGTGCGCAGCTCGGCGACTGGAGCGCCGACGGCCGCCACGCGATCCTCTTCGTCACCAGCGCCGACTTCAAGCACCGCTGGATCTGGAGCGTCGCCTCGGCGGACGGCAGCACCGTACTCGTGGATGCGCTGCGCGACGACGCCTGGGTGAACGGCCCCTGCTTCAGCTGCACCGGCTTCACGCCCGACGGCCGCATCTGGTTCGTCTCCGAACGCACCGGTTACTCGCACCTCTACACCGTGCAGCCGGACGCGTCGGACAAGATCGCCATCACCAGCGGGCGCTGGGAGGTGCTCGGCGTCAACGTCAGCGAGGACGGCCGCAGCTTCGAGCTCAGCACCAGCGAACCCTCGCCGTTCACGCGCCAGGCGTACCGCGTGCCGATCGGCGGTGGCAGCCGCACGCGCATCACCGCCGGCGACGGCGGCCACGACGTGAGCTTCGCGCCGGACGGCCAGCGTTACGTCACCGTGTACTCCGAAGCCAACACGCCGCCCGAGCTCTACCTCGGCCGCGTCGGCCAGGCCGCGACGACCAAGCTCACGACGAGCACCACCGAGGAGTTCCGTCGGCAGGCTTGGATCAAGCCGGAGATCGTGATGGTCCCCGGGGAGGACGGCACGCCGGTGCCGGCGCGCATCTATCGCCCGCAGGACGTCGGCGCGCAGCCCAACGGCGCGGGCGTCATCTTCGTGCACGGCGCGGGCTACCTGCACAACGTGCACAATTGGTGGAGCAGCTATTCGCGCGAGTATATGTTCCACCACCTGCTCGCGACCAAGGGCTACACGGTCCTCGACATCGATTATCGCGGCAGCGCCGGCTACGGCCGCGATTGGCGCACGGCGATCTACCGCCATATGGGCGGCTGGGACCTCAACGACCACGTCAGCGGCTCGAAGTACCTGACCGCCAACTTCGGCATCAACCCCGAGCGCATCGGCATTTACGGCGGCTCCTACGGCGGCTTCATCACGCTGATGGCGCTGTTCAACAAGGGCGACTACTTCGGCGCCGGCGCCGCGCTGCGCTCCGTGACCGACTGGGCGCACTACAACCACGGGTACACGGGTCGCATCCTCAATCTCCCGCAGGACGACACGCTGTCGTACCGCCGCTCGTCGCCGATCTTCTTCGCCGAGGGGCTGAACGATCCCCTGCTCATCGCGCACGGGATGGTGGACACGAACGTCCAGTTCCAGGACGTCGTGCAGCTCGCGCAGCGGCTCATCGAGCTCGGCAAGGAAGGCTGGGAGATGGCCGTGTACCCCGTGGAGAACCACGGCTTCGTGCGCCCCAGCTCGTGGACGGATGAGTATCGCCGCATCCTCGAGCTCTTCGACCGCACCATCGGTCCCAACGGCAGCAAGGCGCGGCGGTGAGCATCACGCCGCAGCCTGCGATGCCGCACGGTGCTGGGTCCTCGTGGATCCAGCGCTGTGCGGCGCTGCTGCGCCGCATCATCGGGGCGCCGGACTACGCGACATACGTCGCCCACGTCCGTGCGCATCACCCCGAGCGCGAACCGCTCGGCGAGCGGGAGTTCCTCGCCGAGCGGTTGAACGCGCGCTACGAGAAGCCGGGCGCGCGCTGCTGTTGAGTCGCGCCGCTCAGGCCGCTGGGGCCTGACGCCCGTTGCGCGCCGCCGGCACCACGATGGCGAACAGCAAGCTCGACAGCGCCGCAATCCCCGCCGCCATCGTGAACGCGATCTCCGCGCCGAAGGCGTCCCACACCACGCCGAAGATGATGCTCGCGGGCAGGGCCGCGATGCCCACGGCGGCGTTGAACCATCCGAACGCCGCCCCGCGCCGCGTCGGCGGTGCCAAGTCCGCCACCAACGCCTTCTCCGTGCCCTCGCTCAATCCGAAGTAGAGGCCG
>CAZYQM010000016.1:6740-21410 GCA_964649965.1 uncultured Gemmatimonas sp. | reverse complement strand
GTTCAGGGCTGCGGCAAGTCGCTGGTGAGCAAGGCCGCGGCGGCGGTCCTCGGTGGACGAACGCGCCGGGTGGGGCGACATTATCCGCGATGACCCAGGACTTGACCAGCGTCCTCTACGAGCGCCGGATGCCCCACGGAATGGTGCGCATCCGGCGCGTGCCGGCGGCCACGCCTGGCGCCGTGGCCGCGGTCATCGAGGTGGACCGTCGCGTGGGCACGCCCCGCGAAGCCGAGGGCGGCATTCCGCCGGCGCTGATGGCCGTGGAGGGCGACAGCGAGGACGCGGTCGTCACCTCGCTGATGCCCTTTGCCGAAGACGATGCCGCCATCGCGCGGCTGCTCGCCGCGCGCGGCATCCGGTAAGACTCAGGCGGCCAGCGCCGCCAGGCGCGCCACGCGCTCCTCGGTGCTCGGGTGCGTGGAGAACAGCGACATCATCCCACGGCCCATCGCCGCGAGCGGATTGACCATCGCCAACGACGCGGCCGCCGGGGCCACGTCCATCGGGATGCGCTTGGCGTAGGCGTCGAGCTTCTGCAGCGAGCTCGCCAGCGCCATCGGCTTGCCGCAGATCTCGGCGCCCACGGCGTCCGCCTTGAACTCGCGCTGCCGCGAGATGGCGAACTGGATCAGCGAGGCCGCCAACGGCGCGATGATCAGCATCGCCAGGCCCACGAGCGGATTGGAGTTGCCCTCCTCGTCGCGGCCACCGAAGAAGAACGCCAACTGCGCCAGCGACGAGATCGCACCGGCCATCGTGGCCGTCACGGTCTGCAGCAGCATATCGCGGTTCTTGATGTGCGCCAGCTCGTGCGCGATCACGCCCTCGAGCTCATCGCGGTTGATGAGCTTGAGCAGGCCCTCGGTCACGCAGACCACCGCGTGCTCGTGGTTGCGGCCCGTGGCGAAGGCGTTCGGCTGGTCGTGCGGCGCGATCGCGACCGTCGGCATCGGCAGGCCGGCGCGCTGGCGCAGCCGGTCCACCATCTCGTACAGCTCGGGCGCCTGCGCGCGGTCCACGATCTGGGCGCGATACATCCGCAGGACCATCTTCGAGCTGTTCCAGTACATAAAGACGTTCATCACGCCCGCGAACAGCAGCGCGATGACGAGTCCGCTCTGGCCTCCGAAGACACCACCGATGGCGCCCAGGAGGGCAGTCATCGCGGCCATCAGGACGAAGACCTTCACGTTGTTCATCTCATTCTCCTACAAAGGGTTGCGGACACCCTGCCACGGTGGCAGGGAGTTCCGAGACACACGTAGATTAATCAAGCAACTGCCGTGCCAGTTCGCAGGCGGCTAGGTTCCACGGCGATGGCCACAGACCCCAGTGCGCGGCGAACGTTCCTGGACGCCGCATCCAAATACCTGTTGGAGACGCCCGCGAAGGCCGCGCCGGAACCGGCCCCCTTCGTGCCGCCTCGGCTCACGTTCAGTGCCCTGAAGGAGATTTCGATGTCCCGCTCCCGCGACCGCATCCTCGCCAACCTCGAGGAGATGTACACCGAGGCCTTCCGCCGCGCGAAGGAGTCGGGCGACGAAGCCCAGATGGCGTCGCTGGACTTCGCCTACCGGCGCGAGCAGCTGTACTTCGAGATCCTGCTCGACGTGCGCGACGCCGTCGAGCGCCGCTAGGCTTTCGGCTCGAAGCGGGCCTGGAAGAACCGCAGGTACTTCGGCTCGTAGGTCATCCGCAGCCCTGTCACGCGTTCGCGCGCGTCGAACACGGCCTTCACGCTCTCGGCCACCACGTCCATATGCGCCTGCGTGTACACGCGGCGCGGGATCGTCAGGCGCGTGAGCTCCAGCTTGGGCCGATGGTGGTCGCCCGTCTTGGGATCGCGGCCCGCGCTCACGATGCCGCGCTCCATCGCGCGGATGCCCGAGTCGAGGTAGAGCTCCGCCGCGAGCGTCTGCGCCGGGAAGTCGTCCTGCGCGAGTTGCGGATAGAAGCGCTTCGCGTCGAGGAAGATCGCGTGGCCGCCCACGGGCTCCATCATCGGGATGCCCCACTCCTCGAGCAGCATCCCGAGGTAGCGCACCTGGCCGATGCGCGCGCGGATGTAGTCGTCCTGCACGGACTCGGTGATGCCGATCGCCATCGCCTCCATATCGCGACCGGCGAGCCCGCCGTAGGTGTGCAGTCCCTCGAACACGACGACGAGGTTGCGCATCTCCTCGAACAGGTCCCACTCGTTGACGGCCACCCAGCCGCCGATGTTCACCAGCGAGTCCTTCTTGGCGCTCATCCAGGCGCCGTCGGTGTAGCCGCAGAACTCCCGCAGGATCTCGGCGACGGACTTGCCGGCGTAGCCGGCTTCGCGCTCCTGGATGAAGAACGCGTTCTCCACCGCGCGCGTCGCGTCGAGGTAGAGCTTCACGCCGTGCGTGTCGCACCAGGCGCGCAGCGCCTTCACGTTGCCCATCGAGACGGGCTGGCCGCCGGCCATATTCACCGTCGCCGCCAGCGAGATGTAGGCGATCTGCTCGGCGCCGTGCTGCGCGACCAGCGCATCGAGTTTCGTGATGTCGATGTCGCCCTTGAACGGCGAGCGGTCGAGCGGATCGTGCGCGACGTCACCGATCACGTCCACGAAGATGCCGCCGGCCATCTCCTGGTGCAGTCGCGTCGTCGTGAAATACATATTGCCCGGCACGTACTGTCCCGGCGTGATCGCGCTGCGCGAGATCAAATGCTCGGCGCCGCGCCCCTGATGCGTGGGCACGAGGTGTTTGTAGCCGTAGTGCCGCTGCACCGCGTCTTCGAGATGGTAGTAGTTCTCGGAGCCCGCGTAGGCTTCGTCGCCGAGCATCATCCCGGCCCATTGGCGGTCGCTCATCGCGCTGGTGCCGGAGTCGGTGAGCAGGTCGATGTACACGTCGCGCGAGCGCAGCAGGAACGTGTAGTAGCCGGCTGCGGCGAGCGCCGCGTCGCGCTGCGGCCGATCCGTCATCGAGAGCGGCTCGACCATCTTGATCTTCCAGGGCTCGGCCCAGGAGCGGCGGCCGAGCTGCTGGCCGAAGGTCTTCGGGGTGGTCATCGGAGGGGCGGGAGGAGGTCGCGCGCCCGAGGGGGAGTGCCGGACGCGAGTCGTGACCCCCGCAACTTCGTGTTCGACGACCGGCGATTCAGGCGGAGAAAGCCCGACCTTCCATCAGGGATTCGCCGTGCATTCCCGCGGCGGCGTCAGCGGATCGCGTAAAGGGTGCCGTCCGTCGAACCCACGTAGAGCACGCCATCCGCGATGACGGGGGACGAGAGCACGGATCCCACCGTGAACATCGTCCGCATCCCGATCATCATCCCGTCGAGCGTGCGGTCGGGATACATCCCGGACGTCTGGAAGACGCCGGCGGAGTCCAGCCAGCGGGCGAGGTTGGCCCGCGAGCCGTCGGTCTGGAATCCCCCCGCCGCCTGGCCGCTGCGCAGGTCCACGCCACGGATCCAACCGTCGGAGGTCCCGTAGAACGCGAGATTGCCGGCGAGCGTCGGTGACGAGAACGAGATGGCGGGATTCGCCAAGTCGAAGCGCCGCGCACCCGTGGCTGCATCGAGCGCCTTGAAGCGGCGGCCGTCCGAGGTCGCGAAGTACACGACGCCGTCACGCACGGCTGGCGACCCGATGGTCCATCCGCCGTTGTTGTCGTGCTTCCAACGCAGCGCGCCGGTGGCCGCGTCCACGGCGTGGAAATGGCCGTCGCGCCCGCCGACGAACACGATCCCGCCGGCGACCGCGGCCGAGCTGGCGATGCCGACCTGGTTGTAGATGACCGTGTCCGCACCCGTGGTGTAGCGCCATCGCTCGCGACCGGTGGCCGCGTCGAGCGCATAGAGATTCCGGTCCCAGCTGCCGATGTACACGACGCCACCCACGACCGTCGGCGAGGCGTGCACGACATCGCCCGTGGCGAACGCCCAGCGCTGCGCGCCGCTTTGCACATCGAGCGCGTACACGTGCTGGTCGCCGGATCCGACGTACAGCACGTCGCCCACGATCGTCGGCGACGAGAGGAAGACGTCGAAAGGATCCGGCATCCGCTCGCTGCGCGGGATCGCGCCGTGGATGCCCGGTGCCGTGAAGCGGCGCTCGCCACGCGTCGCGAAGCGCCAGCGACGCTCTCCGGTCGCGGCGTCCACGGCGTGGACGAAGCCGTCCACGCTGCTGATGAACACGAGCCCCGATGCGACCGCCGGCGACGAGCTGATGGGCCCCTGCGTGGCATAGCGCCACCGCTCGCGGCCGGTCGCCCGATCCACGGCGTAGAGACGGCCGTCGGTGCTCGCGATGTACACCGCGTCGCCGACGACGGCCGGAGAGGAGAGCACGCGGCCATCGGTCTTGAACCGCCACACCACGCGCTCGAGCGTCGGTGCGGGGCCGTCAGCGACGCCAAGATGGGCAGGCGTGCCCCGGAACATCGGGGACTGCGCGGTCAGCGAGAGGGGCAGCAGGCAGGCGACGAGCGGCAAGGCACGCATTCAAGGCTCTCGGTGGGTGTCGAGACTATGACGTGCCGGAGCGCCGCAAGGTTTGCCTCGGGCGCGACGCCCTCCGTCAGGAATCGGTCAGGAACCGCAGCGCACGCTCCCACAGCGGCTGCGCCGCACCGCCTCGGAAGAAGCCAAAGTGCCCGAGGCCGGTCGCCGGCTGGTGCTCGTGCAACCGCTCCGCCTGCGCATACCGTTCGAGGAGCGCCGCGGCGGCGCGCGCCGGTGCGAAGGCGTCGTCTTCGAAGCTCAGCGACAGCACAGGGATCCGCAGTGCCGCGTGTCCCTCCCAGGTGCCCATATGCTCGGGGCGCGAACACCAACGCGACCATTCCTCGGCCACGCCCTTCGGCAGGGTCTCGCCCATCCCCAGCAGGCGAGACGGGAACTGCCCCAACACGCGCGCACCCAGCGGCATCGCCACGCGCCAGAGCCACCACAGCGGCAGGCGCAGCCGGAACGGCCAGTGACCCATCCACCCGTGCTGCGCCCCGACGAACACGGCGCGCCGGACGCGCGCGGCGTTTCGGGCGAGCCCCAGCGCCTGTCCGCCGAAGGAATGGCCGACCAGATGCACCGGCCGGCCCGCCGCCTGCCGGTCGGCCCACGCGATTGCCGCACTCAAGTCGCGCTCGCCCCAGTTGCGCATCGTGAGGCGCGGGTCGCGGTGCCCCTGCGGCGTGCGCGAGGCGCCCATCCCGCGCCAATCAAAGGCCACGACTTCGAATCCGCGCTGCGCCAAGAACTCACCGAAGCGGCGGTAGAACCGATGGTGTACGCCGGTCGCCGTTGCGACCACGACCACGCCGTGATCGGCGGTCGCGCCCTGCCAGTGCGTGCCGCCGATAGTGAGACCGTCGTCTGCGTCGAACCGCAGTTCGCGATGCTGGATGGAATCTGCCATACGCCTCACTGCGAATTGCGCGCTGCCATCCCGACACCGGGCACCGCGCGTGATGCGCGCGCCGGAACGCCTGCTATCCGAACCGCAGCGACAGCCGCAGCGTACGCCCCGCCTGCGGCAGGCCGCACTTGTCGTAGATGGACGCGTCGAAGGCATTCTCGAGTTGCAGCGCGGCGCTCACCCGCCCGAACATCCGCGTAAGGCTGCCCCAACGACGCTCCACGCCGAGGTCCACGGCCTGCGCGCCACGCTGCGTCTCCAGCGAGTTGCTGTCGGGATTGGTGCAACGCGTCGGGCCGAGCGCGCGCAGGCGCGCCTGCGTCTCGATGCCGCGCGACAGCGGCAGCACGGCCTGCAGCGAACCGAACACGTCGGGCACGTCTTCTGGCCGGCGCAGCGCCGGATCGAACACCGTCGCGTCGGCGAGGCGTGCACGCTGCAGCGTGAGGTCGCCGCGCAGCGCCGCGCGGCCGAGCATCGTGCCGGCCGTGAGTTCGAGCCCCGCGCTCGTGAAGCGATCGCGGTTCACACGCTGGAACTGCGAGCTCGGCAGCGTGATGCGTACGACTGCGTCGTCAATGCGCTGCCGGAAGAGCACCGCCTGCACGTCGAAGCGCGCGTGGATGAAGCCCGCGCCGACTTCGGCGCTGTGCGCGGTCTCCGGACGCAGCGCGGGATTCGGCTCGAAGCGATTCAGCGAACCCGAATAGAGTTCGCGCAGTGCCGGGAAGCGGCGGCGCTGGCTGGCCGAGGCGTGGAGTCGCAGGCCCTGCTCGGCGACGACCCAGGTGCCACCCACGCGCCAGCCGAATCCGTCCTTGCGCCCGAGCGGCGGTCGGCCGCCCGCTTCGTCCGTGGTGGCGGCGTCCTGCGAGATGCCCGCAGACAAGGTCAGTGCGCGGGTCGGACGGAAATCGAGTTCCGTCGCGGCGCTGGAGAGGCGCTGCCGGTACTCGAGCGTCGGATCGGTGTCCACCGTCTCGAGGTATCGCACCCACGACTCGGTGAACGCGCCGCGCAGCACCAGCCGCTCACCCACCTGTTGGTCGAAGGTGACGCGCAGCGTGGCGGTGCGGTCTTCGCCGCGCTCGGTGCCGTCGAGGGTGTCGTAGCTACGGTCGGTGTAGCTGTTGATGCGCGTGAGGCCGTCGTTGATGCCGAGCGAGATCTCGGCGTCGCCGATGCCGAGTCGGTTGCGCAGCGCGCCCGTGCCGGCGGAGAGGCCGGCGATGGCGCGCCGCACCTCAGGATTGCGCCAGAGGCGCGGTCCGCTGACGTGCAGTTCAGGTGCGACGCCGCGGGCGCCGTCGGTCACGGTCGCGAAGCCCGAGAGATAGCGCCCCTGCTCGTGTTCATAACGGAGGCCGGCGAAGGCGTCCACGGCGCGGTTGTCGGTGTTCAGTCGCAGCGCCTCGTCACGCCCGGGCTCGGTGACGCCGTGCGGCCGCGCGAGGCCGGGGAGGTCGCGCCAGCCGGCGCCGACGCGGTACTGCACGGAACTCGTCGCCGAGTGCCGCAGGGCACCGCCGAAGGTCGCCGAGGAGCGTGCGCCGCCGAACTGGTCGGCCTGCAGCTCGACGCGCGCGACGCGGTCCGGCGCACGTTGCGCGTCGTGGTCGCCCCACAGCGTTGCCGAGACCACGCCGCCGATGGCGTTGGGTCCGGAGAGCAGGGAAGACAGCCCGCGCACGTAGTGCAGCTGCTGCACGCCGGCCAGCGGGATGGCCGAGACGTCCGCGCGTGCGTCCCAGGTCAGGGTGAGCGGCACGCCCTCGAAGAGCACCGCCGCCTGGCGCGACTCGGAGCCGCGGATGGACAGTTCGTTCTCGCCGCGCGAGTTCTGGCGGACGTAGAGGAAGGGCAGGCGCCGGAGCATCTCGCCCATCGAGGGCGCAGCCGTGCCCAACGGCATCGAGTCGGGCACGAGCGTCGCCGAGGCGGCGCTGCCGACGACGCGCGGCGTGTAGGCGGCGCGTACGCGCATCGCGTCGAGCGACGACACCGTGTCGCGCCGCGCGGTCGAATCCTGCGCGTGCACCGCCGAGGCGGCGCACGCGAGTGCCAGCACGAACGCGGAAGCGAATCGCAAGAGCGGGAGAGCGAGAGTCAGGGCTGAAGGCGATCCGAAACCGTCGAATCGCGCACACAATGAGTGTACGACAAAACCGGTCCGCACGTTGAGCCGCCCGCGGGGCCTTCCGCGCCCTCCGACGCAAGAGGGGCGCCCCGAAAATCGGTGCGCCCCTCTTTCAGCTTACAGCTTACAGCTTAGAGCTTAGAGCTGACGTCCTAGAACTCGACGATTTCCTCGTACGCCCTCGCGAAGTCCGCGATCTGCGGCAGGATTGCATCCTCGAGCGACGGTGCATAGCCCACGAAGGTATCCGCCGAGGCCACGCGCTTCACCGGCGCGTCGAGCCAGGCGAAGCAGTCATCGGCGATGCGCGCGGCGATCTCCGCGCCCACGCCCCACGAGATCGAATCCTCGTAGGCCACGATCACGCGCGAGGTCTTCTTCACCGACGCGTACACCGTCTCCTTGTCCCACGGCGACAGCGTGCGCAGGTCGATGACCTCGACCGAGATGCCCTTCTCCTCTTCGATCTGCTTGGCGGCCACCAGCGCGCGCTGCACCGTCGCGCCGTAGGTCACGACCGTCACGTGCGAGCCTTCCTTTACGATCTTCGCCTTGCCGAACGGGATCATAAAGTTCGGGCCCGGATACGCGGCCTTGTTGTACGTCTGGCGATAGAGATGCTTGTGCTCGAGGAAGATCACCGGATCGTCCGAGCGGATGGCCGTGCGCAGCAGACCGTTGGCGTCGAGCGCGTTGCTCGGGCAGACCACGCGCAGGCCGGGGCAGTGCGTGAACAGCGAGGCACCCGTCTGCGAGTGGTAGATCGCGCCGCGGATGTAGCCGCCGTAGGTCGTGCGGACGACCATCGGCGCGGAGAACATATTGTTGGAGCGCCAGCGCATCGTCGCGAGCTCGTCGCGCAGCTGCATATAGGCGGTCCAGATGTAGTCGAAGAACTGGATCTCGACCACCGGCTTGAAGCCGCGCAGCGCCAGGCCGATCGCGCGGCCGATGATGTTCGCCTCGGCCAGCGGCGAGTTGTACACGCGCGTCGAGCCGAACTCCTTCTGCAGGCCCCAGGTGACCTTGAAGACGCCGCCCTTGCCCTTGACCTTGCCGAGGTACTCCTCGCGCGAGACGTCGGCCACGTCCTCGCCGAACATCAGGATCTTCGGGTCACGCCGCATCTCGTCCTTCATCGCGGCGTTGAGCAGGTCCACCATCGTCGTCGGATCGCCCGAGAACTGCGGGTCGTCCTCGGTGTCGAACTGCTCGCCCGTCGGATCCACGTCCGGCGAGAAGACGCCGTACGGCACCGTGCTCGCATCCGGCTGTGGCTGGGCGAGCGCGTCATCCGTGGCGGCAAGCACCTCGGCGTCCACCGACTCCTGGATCGCGGCGATGTCGGCCTCGGTGCAGTAGCCCTCGTCCACGAGCCACTTGGGGAAGTTCGTGATCGGGTCGCGCGCCGCGTCGGCCTCACGCTCGGCGTCGGGGCGGTACATCACCTCGTCGTCCGAGAGCGAGTGCGAATACGGGCGGATCACCTTCGCGTGCACCAGGGCCGGGCCCTTCCGCTGACGCGCGTAGTCCACGGCCTTCTGCATCACCTCGAAGGAGGCGAGCAGGTCGCAGCCGTCCACTTCCTGGATGTAGAGGTCGGGGAAGCTCGCGACCAGCTTGCTGATCGATCCGCCCGCCGTGTTCACCTCGACGGGCACGGAGATCGCGTAGCCGTTGTCCTCTACGAGGTAGACGACCGGCAGCTTGAGGTTCGACGCCGTGTTGAGCGACTCCCAGAACTCGCCCTGCGACGTCGTGCCGTCACCCGTGGAGACGAAGACGACTTCGTCCTTCTCGAAGCCCTCGGTGATGCCCAGCGCCTTTGCGCGCACGGAGGCCTCGGCCGAGCCCACGGCCTGCAGGAACTGCGTGCCGGTCGGCGAGGAGGTGGAGACGATGTTGAGCTTCTTGTGGCCCCAGTGCGACGGCATCTGGCGGCCGCCGGAGTTGGGGTCGATCGCCGCGCCGACGGCCGAGTAGAGCATCTCGGCGCCCGTCATCCCCAGCTGCAGGCAGAGGGCGCGGTCCCGGTAGTACATATAGAACCAGTCGTAGCCGGGCTTGAACACCAGGCCCGCGGCGGTGAGTACGGCCTCGTGGCCGGCGCCGGAGATCTGGAAGAAGATCTTGTTCTGCCGCTTGAGCTGGATCTCCTTGTCGTCGAGGCGACGCGACAGGAGCATCGTGCGGTAGGCGGCGAGCAGTTGGTCCTTCGTGAGGCCGTGCGTGGCGCGACGGGCCTTGGCGGAGGTGGCCATTTGGAGGCTGGGTTAGGGGAAGCCTTTAAGACGCTGCAATTTACTACGATGCGGGGGCTTTGGGACCGACTTTTTGCCTCGCGTGCATCTCGACCCTGAGGTGTGCATCGGGGTACTATTCGGGCGAACCCCCAACGGTGTTACGTATGTCCCGAATCTCGTCCTTCCGACTGCCCGTGTTGGCCGCGGCACTCGCGGCCGTGTCATCCCTCCCGCAGGTACTCGTGGCGCAGGTCGCGGCGCGTCCCGACTCGGCCGCGCGCACGGTGGTGCGTGAAGTCGCCATCCGTGACCGCGGCGGCCAAGCCATCCCCTACGCCGTGCTCACCGTGAAGAGCGGCGTGAACCGCGTGGCCGACGAGAACGGCATCGTCGAGCTGCCGGCGCCGATCGATGCCGACTCGGCGGAGCTGGTCGTCCGCCGGATCGGGTACCGGCCGTTCGGCGAGTGGGTGCGGGTCGTGGAGGATGGGCGTTTCATCGTCGAGATGGATCCGCTGCCGCGGGCGCTGAATCCGCGCACGATCACCGAGCGCCGGGATACGCCGCTGGCGCGCTCCGGCTTCTACGACCGGATGGAGCGCGTGCGTCGCGGTGCGACCGTCGCGCGCTTCTACACGCCGGAAGAGCTGGATATGCGCTACGTCAACCAGGTCTCCGCCCTGCTCGCGGGCGAGAGCTACGTGAAGATCGAGCGCCACAGCTCGCGGGCGATCCTGACCGGCCGCTCGCCGGGCTGCGCCGTGGCCGTCATCGTGGATGGGATGCGGATGACGGGAATGGTCGAGGAGCTGTACACGCGCGAGGGCCAAGACGAAGTCCGCCGCCTCGGTGGTGGCCCGCAGGGCACGGCGCGCTTCCTCGCGTCACGCACCTCGGTGGACGAGCTGCTCTCCGCGCAGTCGGTGGCCGGGATGGAACTGTACCCGACGGCCGCCGCGGCCCCGATCGAACTGCAGCGGGCGGCCGGCAACGGCTGGTGCAGCATTCTCGCCATCTGGAGCGGCGACCGCCGGTAGAACGTCACAAAAGTGCGACTTCACGGATTTCCCTTGCGCGGAATCACGTGACGTCCGCATCATAGGCGCGTCGTACCCACACAGGGGCGTGGCCCGGAGACACGAGCCGCCACGCTCCGCGACGGGAGGCCTGTGACCGAAACGTTCGGACAGCCGTTCCAGCCGCAGTGGCCGCGATCGCTCACCGCGATCGTGAGCTGGAGTCTCCCCCACCCGACCGATGACACCCCGCCCGGGCCTGTTGGCCTGCTGCGGGGTGTCGTCATTTCTGGCGAGGTTCGATGTCACATCGGGGCGTCCACCACATCGCTCTCGCCCGCGCCCCGCGCGGGCTTTCCCGCAACGCTCGCCGCGTGCTGCACCAGCAGCACAAGCGCCAGGTCAAGCGTGCGACCTTCCGGGATTGTGGACGTCGCTGTGTGTACTGCGGAACCGGCTTGGGACTGGAGAACGCCACGCTGGATCACGTGATCCCGCTCTCGCGCGGCGGCTCGCACCACCCGGGCAACCTCGTCTCGGCCTGCCAGGCCTGCAACCAGCGCAAAGGCTCGATGCTACCCACAGAATTCTTCGCCCGGTATCCGGTGGCCGGGCAGAACTTTATGCGGTATGCACGGGCGGTGCACCGGCAGCTGAAGAGAGGGGCGAGGAGGGCGGTGAGTCTGCATTTCGCGCAGGCGGCCTAACGGCAGCTATAAGCTCTAAGCTGTAAGCTGGAAGCGAACGACAGCGCTGTTTCTTACAGCTTACAGCTTACAGCTCTCAGCTGCTGTTGCAGTTATCGCTCAGTGAGCGCCGCCTCCCGCCTGAGCATCACCTTCTTCCGCTCGACCCCCCACGCGTATCCGCCGAGCTCTCCGCTCGCCCGGATCACGCGATGGCAGGGAATCAGATAGCTCACCGGATTCGCCCCCACCGCCGAGCCCACAGCGCGTGATGCCTTGGGGTCGCCGAGCTTCGTGGCGATCGCGCCGTACGTCGTGACGTCGCCGACGGGAATCTCGAGCAGCGCCTTCCACACCTTGAGCTGGAAATTCGTGCCCTTCACGTGCAGCGCGAGTGAGGGCAGGGCCGTGCTGCCCGGCGGCGGGAACGCCTTGCCCGCCGCGGGGCGCGTGGCATCCTGGTCGGGGATCAGCTGCGCCAGCGGCCAATCGTGCTCCAGCCGCGCGAGCGCCTCGCGACGCGAGACGGGCTCGACGAAGGCGAGGTGACAGACGCCGCGCGGCGTCACGGCGATCAGGCACTCGCCGAAGGGCGTCGGATGGAAGCCGTAACGCAGCGTCACGCCCAGTCCGCCGCGTTGCAGCTCTCCCGGCGTCACCGCCTCGGCGTTCACGACGAGGTCGTGCAAGCGACCGGGGCCGGAGAGTCCCGCCTCATAGGTCGTTTCGAGCACCGGGCGCCGTTCGCGCAGCAACCGCTTCACGACTTCCGCGGTGCGATACTGCACGAAGCGCTTGGGGCTGATGCCCGCCCAACGCGTGAACATCCGCTGGAAGTGCGACTCGCTCAACCCCACATACGCGGCGACGTCCGCCAGCGAGGGCGCCGCGGCGCGCTCGCGATCGAGATAACGGATCGCCTTCTCGATCCGCGCGTAGTCCGAAGCAGCATCCATCACGAGCTCCCTTGAGGTCTGGATGCAATCTTGGCGCGTGAGGCAGCCGTCGCGACCCGAATCTTGCGGCGCCTAGTAATCCACCGGCCGCAGGTAGCTCTCGCCGATCGCCGCGCCGCTCACCATCGCGACCGTCGGCAGCTTGCGCTTCCAATGCGTGGAGTCGAGCCGCTTGGTCACGAGGCGCAACGCCTCGCCATCAATGCCCTTCGCGAGCAGTTCGTCGCGGGTCCAGCCGTGCAGCAACCAGTTGAGGATCTCGTCGGCGACGGCATAGCTGACGCCGAAGTCGGCCTCGTCCGTCTGGCCGGCGATGAGGTCGGCGCTCGCCGGCTTCCGCACGATCTCGTCGGGCACGCCAAGGTACGCGGCGAGCTGCCAGACCTGCGTCTTGAAGAGGTCGCCGATGGGGTTCACCGGCGGCGAGTCGTCGGCGTGCCAGGTGAAGTAGCCCAGCAGGCGTTCACTCTTGTTGCCGGTGCCAAGCGGCAGGGCGCGGTGCTTGGCACTGAGGTCGAAGATCGAGATCATCCGCACGCGGGCCATCACGTTGCCGCGGCGTGCGGCGTCGGCATCCGGTTCCTCGGCGAGGTAGCCGTCCACGGCGCCGGAGATGTCGAGCGTGCGCTGCGTGATGCCCAGTTGGTCCATCAGCAATTGCGCGTGCGCCAACGAGTCCGCGCTCGACGTGCGGTACGGCAGTCGCACGCCGATCACGTTCTCCTTGCCGAGCGCGCGCGCGGCCAGCGCGGCGACGACGGCCGAGTCCACGCCGCCGGACACGCCGACGACGGCCTTCGTGAAGCCGCGGCGCTGGAACTCGTCGCGCAGGAAGGCCACCAGCCACTGTTCGACGAGCCGCGCGTCGATGTCGAGCGAGGGTGGCGCGGCGTGTGCGCTGCCGATGACGAGCGGCAGGTGATTCACGGCGGCCAGCGGGACGTCTCTTGCGACGGTCGGACGGAGGACGGATGACGAATGACGAACGCCGCCTGCATCCGGCTTCCGTCCCTGATCGCGGCCGAGTACGCGATCGAGTTCCGTCCGCAGACTCGGCAACTGCGCCTTGAGGTCGCTGAGCAGCGGCAGCTCCGACCGCACCCGCGCGATGTCCGCGAGCTCGACGGTCGCGGTGAGCATCGCCTCCTCGAACAACGGCGCGCGCACGCGTACGTCGCCGCGCGGGCCGACGACCATCGAGCCGCCCTGGAACATCCGGCCGCCTTCGCTGCCCACGAGGTTGGCCAGCACGCAGTACACGCCGTGTTCGTCGGCGATGTCGCGGATGAGCCGCTCCCAGCGCGCGACGCTGCCGGGCTGCGAGCCTTCGTCGCGCGGGGCGACGCCGCGCGCCGGCGCCGCGGCGACCACGCCCACGACCTGCGCGCCGTCCAGCGCGGCGATGGTCCCGGTCAACGAATGCCAGGCATCCTCGCAGATGAGGATCGCCGCGCGACCCCAGCGCGTCTCGAAGGCCTGCACGCCGTAGCCGCGCTCCACGAAGCGCTCCTCGTCGAACAGGCCGTACGTCGGCAGGAAGTTCTTGCGGTGCAGGTGGACGACGTGGGCACCCTCACCGCCACCAACGGCGATGCAGGCCGCGCTGTTGTGCAGCGTCCCGTCGGGCGCGACCTCATAGAAACCCAGCACCACGTCCATTGCGGGAAGCTGCGGTGCAATCGACGCCAGACGTGCATCCAGCTCCGCCAACAGGCGCTCCACGGGCATCGCCAGCTCCCGCACGCCGCCCTCGACGAAGTAGCCCGTCGTCACGGTCTCGGCGAACACCACCAGTTGCGGGCGCGCGTCGAGCGAGGCCGCCTGCGCGACAAGGCCGGCGATGCGGTCGAGGTTGCCGGCGACGTTCGCCTTGGCCGGGCGGAACTGCGGAAGGGCGATCGTGAGCGTGGACAC
Source organism: uncultured Gemmatimonas sp. (assembly GCA_964649965.1). Classification (GTDB taxonomy): domain Bacteria; phylum Gemmatimonadota; class Gemmatimonadetes; order Gemmatimonadales; family Gemmatimonadaceae; genus Pseudogemmatithrix. Next base: position 7,060 of record CAZYQM010000016.1, on the reverse strand, counting down.
GCCCGAAATCTATCGCCGGACGGGGTCTCCGCTGGCGCCGGGCCCCGCTCGTGGCGCGTGGGGACTGGGACGCGTCCTGTGGGGTAGAATATCCATCGTGCCGTCCTCCACGCGTATCCTCCGGTCGCTTCGCGTCGCCGCCCTGCTGCTCGTCGGGGCGGGGGCCAGCGCGCGCGCCCAGGATTCCAGCGCCGTCGAACCCTGGCAGATCATCCCGCCGGCGCAGTCGTCGCTGGTGCTGGCCCGTGACGGCTCGCTGATCGGCGAGATCGGCCGCGAGTGGCGCATGGCGCAGTCGGAGCTTGACCGCTACCTGGAGA
>CAZYQM010000016.1:4948-6730 GCA_964649965.1 uncultured Gemmatimonas sp. | reverse complement strand
CCGCGAGTGGCGCACCTCGATCGCGCTCAGTTCGTTGCCGGCCTACGTGTACCAAGCCTTCGTCGCCGTCGAGGACCGCCGCTTCTTCCAGCACGACGGCGTGGACGTCGTCGGCATCGCCTCGGCCATCCGCGACAACCTGCTCGGCGCGTCGCGCGGCGCGAGCACGATCACGCAGCAGCTCGTCGGCAATATGCATCCGACGATCATTGACCGGTCCGACCGCTCGATCTCGCGCAAGGTCCGCGAGCAGCTGGCGGCGCGCGAGATGGAGAAGCACTACACCAAGCAGCAGATCCTCGAGGCCTACCTCAACCAGATCCACTTCGGTCGCAACTGGTACGGCATCGAGAGCGCGGCGCGGCACTTCTTCGGCAAGGGCGCGGCGGAGCTGACGATCGCCGAGGCGGCGTCGCTGGCGGCGTTGCCCAAGGGGCCGGCGATCTACGATCCGATCCGGTATCCCGAGCGCAACAAGAACCGGCGCGACGCCATCCTCGGCCTGATGCTCGACCAGGGCTACATCACGCGCACCGAGGCGGCGTCGGCGCGTCGCGAGCCGATCCGCGTGGCGCCCAACGCCGGGATGAGCGTCGCCGCGCCGTACTTCGTGGACGCCGTGCGCCAGACGCTCGAGCGCGCGGGACTGCCGGTGCAGGGCGGTGGCCTGCGCATCACGACGACGGTGGACCCGGCACTGCAGCGCGCTGCGCAGGCGGCGCTGCTCGACGGCATCCAAGGCATCGAAGGCCAGCGCGGGTATCGGCATCCCACGCCGCGCTCGGCGCCGCGCGATGCCGCCAACTGGTTGCAGGGCGCCGTCGTCGCGATGGATCCTGCCACGGGAGACGTGCGTGCCCTCGTCGGCGGGCGCGACTACGTCACCGCGCCGTACAACCGCGCGACCAACGGCCTGCGGCAACCGGGCTCGACGTTCAAGCCGATCGTGTATGCGCGTGCGCTGATGGACTCGATGCCGCCGACGGCCATCGTGCCGGACACCGCGCTGACGATCGCCTACGACGCCCAGGTGTACACGCCCAAGAACGCCGATGGCGCGTTCCTCGGGCCGCTCACGCTGCGCACGGCGTTGGCGCGTTCGCGCAACCCCGTGGCCGTGGCGCTCTGGCAGCGCGAGGGCGCCGACTCGGTGATTGCGCTGGCACAGCGGATGGGCATCAGCTCGCCGATCGCGCCGTATCCGGCCAGCGCCATCGGGGCGTCGGCAGTGCATCCGATCGAATTGGTCTCGGCCTTCACGGCGTTCGCCAACTACGGACGCGCGGCGGAACCGCGCCTCGTGCTGCGCGTGCAGGACGCGATCGGCCGCACGCTCTGGGGGCAGGGCACGCAGCTACGCGAGCCGGCGATGGATTCGGCGGTCGCGTACGTGGCGCTCCAGATGATGCGTGACGCGGTTGACCGCGGCACGGGCAACGCCGTGCGACGCAGCGTGCCGGACAGCGTCCAACTCGCCGGCAAGACGGGCACCACGGACGACAACACCGACGTCTGGTTCGTCGGGATGGCGCCGAATCTCGTGGCGGGGGTCTGGCTGGGCTTCGACCGGCCGCGCACGATCACGCCCGGCGCGGGCGGCGGTGGCCTGGCGGCGCCGATCTTCGGGGCGATGCTCGCCCGCTGGGGCGGCGCCTCCTCCGACCCCTGGCCAATGCCGACGAACATCGTCCTGGCCGAGATGGACCGCGAGACGGGCGACCTCGCGGAACCGACCACGCCCGCCGAGCGTCGTTACGTGGAGACCTTCGTGGCGGGTACTGA
>CAZYQM010000016.1:0-4848 GCA_964649965.1 uncultured Gemmatimonas sp. | reverse complement strand
CTCATCTGGCTCGGCACGACGCCGAGCGATGCGGTGCGCAGCACCTTCGACTTCGCCGGCAACAAGATTCGCGCGACGATCGTCGGGGCGGTGCCGGCGGTGGCCCTGCCGGCCTCGTTCACGAACCTCAGCCAGTGCGGCCTCGACGGATTCGCCGACGTCAGCCGCGAGGACATCCGCGGCCTGCGCATCTACGCGGTCATCGAGCCCATCGACGGACCGGGCAAGACGCTTGGATCAGCAGGTCCCTGCCTGATTCGCCCGAACGACATGCCCGCGCTCGGCGTGATGCGCTTCGACGACGCCGACGTGCAGAACCTGCTGAGCACCGGGCGCCTGGCGCGCGTCGTGCTGCACGAGATGCTGCACGTCGTCGGCTTCGGCACGGTGTGGTACGACAAGGCCGTGATCGACACGCTCACCGACCCGGCGGATGCGCGCTTCACCGGCCTGCAGGCCCGTGTCGCCTGCCAGACCGAGAACGGCGGCGCGACGGTCTGCGCGACCAGCGTGCCCGTGCACAGCGAGGACGGCGATGGTTCGCGCTTCTCGCACTGGCGCGAGAGCACCTTCGCGTCGGAGCTGATGACGCCCTTCCTCGGCAGCGGCGCGACGCCCTTCTCGGCGACCTCAGTCGGCTCGCTCGAGGACCTCGGCTACGAGGTGGACTACGACGCCGCAGAGGCGTACACGCTGCCGGTGGCGCCCGCGCTGATGGAGACGCCGTTGGGGCCGTCCATCCGGCTCGGCGAGCCGATGCAACCGCGCTGGAAGCTCGACGGGGCCGGTAGGCTCACGCCGTACCGACCCCGTCGCTAGCGGATGACCTGGCCCAGTTGAGCCTCACGTACGCTAGGTTTGCCCGCAAAAGTAGGTTTGGCACAGCGGCGCCCCGTATACCGCATCGCAACCGAGAGGGAGAATTCCGTTGTCCCAGCAGGTCGTCCAGTTGATGCACTCGTCGCGCTCGCAGTAGGTGGCAGCCTCTGCCTTTGCACTCGTCGCTGCAAGCAGTGCACCGGTCGCAACACCAACGGCTGTTGCCAAGAGAAGCCACGTTCGTGAAGGCCTCATCGCTTCTACCTCCCTGGGTGATTGGTGGATGCACTGCTTAGAACGGTACTGCGCGTCCTTGGGTCGGGTGCGGTCCAGCGGTTGACGTCGGGACGGGTGTGCCGAGACGCAGCCAGCTCTCGATTTCTTGTAGGCCCACTCTACGGAGAAGAAGAGTCTCCCTTGCAGAGCCAGGATGAATCCCGCCGAGTGGAAGCTCATCGTACTCGCGAACCAGCACGAGTACTTGCGGAGTTGCCGCAATGCCGGGAAACTCGCGCTCAATGTACTTGAGGCTAAGGTGATTTCGTTCACGCTGGCCCACCGAGATCTCGTCGAACGCAGCAGTCCGCCTGAGGTGCGAGATTCCAGTGCCGACGTCGGTCTCACGCGCCACTCCTACAGTCACGGACGACGCGTCGAGGATTCGGGCGCGATTTCGCAGCGTGTCCGCGGCCTCACGTATCCACGCTGGCAGACGCGGGTCGTTGGACGGGCCGCAGGTCGACGCGCCGATGTAAACCAACACCAACTCACGGCGCGCCAGGACCGTCGTAGCCACTGTACTCGCCGCTGCAGGGCCACGGGCTCGGATGACTGTCGCGCCCACGTACCCAGCTACGCCACCGAAGACCGCTAGCACCACCACGAGCGCGACTGGACGTAAGCGCATCAGGGTTCTCCAGCGTTTGCGGTTCTTGGAGCGCCTAGAGTAAATCGGATCACGCGCGGAAATGGGTCGTTGGCGAACGAGTAGAGGTGTGCGCGGTCGACCTTCCCAATTGTAGGTAGATGATCACCCACGGCGACGGCCTCGAAAGTCAAAATGTTCAAGAGGTAGGTTTGTACGCCAACCTCTGGGAATGACCTGCGGTCTCGAGACAGCTCGAACCGCGAAACCTGTACCGCGAAGATGTCTCCATCGAGGTGGACGATGCGGGAGAGCGAGTTCATACTGCGCGTCTCTGGATCTACTCCGATGGACATCTGACCGCGCGAGTTCGGTCGCTCTAAGGAAGTGGACGTCTCGAACTCTCGAAATCGCAAGCGGCGCTGCACACGCCCGTCCTCGGAGTAGGCCGTCACGAACGGGAGCTTCACCAATCCGATCAGCGCGCGTCCGCGTGCATCGCACCCAATCACGCCTTCAGACATCACTCGGCGGACGAGCGCGCTCGGAGAACGGTAGGACTCCCCGAAAGTTCTTCCAACGCTCCCGTTCGGCTCCAAGACTGAGACGAGCGGTTCCACGTCGCCGAGCCTCTCTCGCCCGGGCTGGAGCGATGACGGAGCGAGGGCGTAGACGCCTCCATCACGGAAGCAAAGCGTTTGCACCGCTACGACCGGAGGCACGGCGGACAGGAGTCGTGTGCCTGGCGACACTGGTCTCGTGAGCACGAATGTCTTGTGACCGAGCGCAGCGTCGTACACTCGAAGTGTGTCCCCGGTAATGGAGACGCCAACCGGAGCCCGAAACTCCGAAGGTCCGCTTCCCTGTCGACCGAGGGTGCCCGCGACTCGCATCTGTGCATCCAAGAACACCACGCGCATCTGGCTCCGGTCGAGCACGGCGATCCTCGACTGACTGACGTCGATGTCAACGATGGTACCGAACGCCTCGTCTACATCGCCATCGAGCGAGCCAACGGAGTCGGCTCGGCGCGCCCCGCTCAGCGCATCACGCCAGTAGCGCAGGCGTGGGTCCCGTGCTGTCGTGTCGCGAAGCGAGACGATCACATCGGTGTCGCGCGCGCTCATATTGGCATCCGTGGGATGCCGTATCGTCGCCTGGGCCTGCAGCGGCTGCGCAATCCCGATGAGGGTAGCCGAAACCAGAGCTCCGCGGATGGCAAGTACCTTCAGCGATACCGAAAGCATCATTGTTCATCGCACTGGTACGTCGAGCAGAAGACGCCCTGCATATCACAGCCCGTGCGGATAATCCTCTGCGCCACGCAGACGTTTGGGTTCAGGCAGAGATCCATCTCGCAAAATCCCGCCGCCTTGCGCGGCGACGCGGCGGCACCGAGCATCACGCCTCCAAGCAACGCCGCTGCCGAGATTACCACTCGTCTCCAATTCATTCGCCATCCCCCGAGGTTGAATTAGTGCGGAGACGATAGGGGTCGCGGGGGGGGGGGCACAATAGGGCAAACATAGGGCATTCGTAACTCTGAAGGCGTGCGTGCTGTGCCGATATTGCGCAGTGGATTGAATATCGACACTTCGGCGAAGCCGCTTCGCCCAAAGTCTTGAGGTGTCGCCGTCTGTCAGCTTGTGTCTGGCGTGAAAGCGAGGAGGGTCGGCCCGCTCTCCCGGGCCGACCCTCCTCGTTCGCACGCGACGTGCGGGGCACCGCGAAGCTGCCCCAGGCAGCTGCCGTTAGGCCACCGCGACCAGTGGTTCCTTTCCCGGCTCCGGCAGCAACGCCAGCGCCAGCACTTCCTCGAGCGTGCCGACGAAGTGGAAGCGCAGCTGTCCGCGCGCTTCGTCGGGCACGTCCTCCACGTCGGCCTCGTTGTCCTTCGGCAGGATGATGTCGGTGATGCCGGCGCGCAGCGCGCCGAGCACCTTCTCCTTCACGCCGCCGATGGGCAGCACGCGCCCCCGCAGGGTGACCTCGCCGGTCATCGCGATGTTCTTGCGTACCGGGCGGCCGCTGAGTTCGCTGGCCAGCGCCGTCGAGATCGCGACGCCTGCCGACGGGCCGTCCTTGGGAATCGCGCCGGCCGGCACGTGGATGTGCGTCTCGACCGTGCCGAGCTTGCTCTTCGGGATCCCCAGCGCCTCGGCGTTCTTCGTCACGTAGGTGAACGCGGCGCGCGCCGATTCCTTCATCACGTCGCCGAGCTGGCCGGTGAGGATCAGCGACACGGGCGCGCCACCCTCAGCCGTCGGCGCGGCGAGCGGCCGCACCGAGGCTTCGACGAACATAATGTCGCCGCCCATCGGCGTGTAATACATCCCGGTGGCGATGCCGACTTCGTGCGCGACGTTCGCCTTCTCCGGATGCACCTTCGGGCGGCCGAGCAGCTCGCGCACTTCCTCGGCGCTGATGATGCCGTCCGTGGTCGGATCCTCGCCTTCCTTGGTGGCGATGCGACGCGCGACCTTGCGCGCCACCTTGCCGACCTCGCGCTCGAGCTGGCGCACGCCGCTCTCGCGCGTGTACTGGCTCACCAGCGAGGCGATGGCGTCGTCGGCGAAGCTGAGCTTCTTGTCGGCGAGGCCGTTCTCCTCGAGCTGACGCGGGATCAGGTACTTCTTGGCGATCTCCTGCTTCTCGCGCTCGGTGTAGCCGGCGAAGTCCACTACTTCCATACGGTCGAGCAGCGGACCGGGGATGTTCTGGATGAAGTTCGCCGTGGCGATGAACAGCACCTCGGAGAGGTCGAACGGAATGCCGAGGTAGTGATCGGTGAACGAGTCGTTCTGCGCGGGATCGAGCACCTCGAGCAGCGCCGAAGACGGATCGCCCTGGAAGCTCTGGCCGAGCTTGTCCACTTCGTCGAGTAGGAAGACGGGGTTCTTGGTGCCCGCTTGCTTCATTCCCTGCACGATGCGGCCGGGCATCGCGCCGACGTAGGTGCGGCGATGGCCGCGGATGTCGGCCTCGTCGCGCGCGCCGCCGAGGGCGACGCGCACGTACTCGCGCCCGAGCGAACGGGCGATCGACTTCGCGATGCTCGTCTTGCCCACGCCCGGCGGGCCGGAGAAGAGCAGGATCGGCCCCTTGGCCATCGCGCGGGCCTTGGCCTCGCGCTTGTCCGTGATCTGCCGGTCCTTGTCCTCGTG
>CAZYQM010000015.1:19157-21627 GCA_964649965.1 uncultured Gemmatimonas sp. | reverse complement strand
GCGAGGCCCGCGCCGGGCTTCGCACCACGTTGGAGGCGCTGGGCCTGATCGCCGTCGGCATCGCGATGCTCGTGCTCGGCGGCGAGGCGTTGGTGCGCGGTGCCGTCGGACTCGCTCGGACCCTCGGGATGACGGAGCGTATCATCGGCCTCACGGTGGTCGCGGCCGGCACGGGCACGCCCGAGCTCGCCACGAGCATCATCGCCGCGCGCCGCGGGCAGAGCGAGATCGCGCTGGGCAACGTGATCGGATCCAACATCTTCAACGTGCTGGGCATCCTTGGCGTGACCGCGCTCGTGCAGCCGCTGGCCGTAGCGCCCGCTATGCTAGGCCTGGATATGTGGTGGATGCTCGGGTTGTCGCTTGCGCTCTTCCCGATGATGCGCAGCCGCGCCGTGGTGGGACGCGCAGAGGGCGGCCTGCTGCTCGCCGCCTATGGCACCTATCTCGCGCTTCTGGTGTTGATGCAGTAGCCCCGGCAGGAGAGGTCTGCGTGCGCTTTCACACATACAAGAAGTTCAGCCCCGAGTCCGCGGATGCCGTGGACCTGCAGGCATTGCTGGACAAGCTGGCGGACTTCCTGCTGCAATCCGGATTCGCTGGTGGCGGCCCCGCAAACCCGTGGGGCTACGAAGACGACGAGCAGGGCGGCGACCGGTCGCTCGACGCGCTCAAGCAGGCCATCCTCGACGCATTGATCCAGAGCGGGCAGTTCACGCCAGAGATGCTCGAGGCCCTGCGCGGCGACGGCGACGAGATCTCCGAGGACAAGCTCGCGAAGCTGCTCGACGACATCGTGCAGCGGCTGATGGCCGAGGGTTTCTTGAAGGCCGAGGAGCCGCCGCAGGCGCCGGCCGGGCACCAGAGCGTGTTCGGTCCTGATGGGCTGGCCAAGGCCGCCGCGCAGGACGTGCAGTTCGATCTCACGTCCAAGGGCATCGACTTCCTCGGCTACAAGGCCCTGCGCGGCATCCTCGGCGGCATCGGCAAGAGCAACTTCGGCTCGCACGATACCCCGTACCTCGCGACGGGCATCGAGGCCGACGCGGGCAGCAAGCCCTACGAGTTCGGCGACACGCTGAACCTCGACGTCAACGAGACGCTCAAGGCGGCGATGCTGCGCACCGGCTCGCTCGACGTGCCGATGGACCTCGACTACTCAGACTTGATGGTGCGGCAGAGCGAGTACCGCTCGAGCTGCGCCACGGTGCTGATGCTCGACTGCTCGCACTCGATGATCCTCTACGGCGAGGACCGCTTCACGCCGGCCAAGAAAGTGGCGCTCGCGCTGACGCATCTCATTGCGACGCAGTTCCCCGGCGACTCGATCAAGACGATCCTCTTCCACGACTCCGCCGAGGAGATCCCGCTGGGCGCGTTGGCCAAGGCGCAGGTGGGGCCGTATCACACGAATACGGCGGAAGGGCTCAAGCTCGCGCGGCGCATCCTGATGGCGCAGAAGAAGGATATGCGCCAGATCATTATGATCACGGACGGCAAGCCGAGCGCGCTGACGATGCCGGACGGCCGCATCTACAAGAACTCAATGGGACTGGACGCCTACGTGCTGCAGGAGACGCTGCAGGAGGTGGCGGCCTGCCGGAAGAGCGGAATTCCCGTGAATACGTTTATGCTGGCGCGGGACCGCGCGCTGGTGGAGTTCGTGAAGATGGTCAGCGCGATCACGCGCGGGCGGGCGTACTTCACGAACACGATGTCGTTGGGGCAGTTCATCTTGATGGACTTCCTGAAGCGGAAGACCAGTCGGGTCAGCTGAGCCTGCGCGCACCACGGGGGCGTGTGCAGGAGCCGATGCTTACTTTCGTCCCCCGGTCCAGATCGCGACGATGCCGCAGGTGCCGCGGCCGGATGAGACGGCCGCCTGCAGCTCATATGGCGCATTGGCCACGCTCGGGTAAATCTCGATCGCCGCGATCTCGTTGCCGCCGACGATCGAGTTGATGTCGAGATTGCTGCCGCCGCGGCCCATCGCCGGCGGCCGGTACGAGCCGCTGCGGTTGATGGATGTGGGCACCTGCTCGACGACCTCGTCCTGCGCCGTGCCCTGCACGAGCATCCCGTCCACGACGATGTTCATCGCGCAACCGCCGCGGCCGAGCAGCACGTCGCGGCCAGGTCCGACGCGGTTGATGTTCACGTAGCGCGCGGAACGCAGCGACTGCGAGAGGTTCATCGGTAGCTGGAGCTCCAACTCCTCCGGCGTGATGAAGTACCCCACCGTCGCGCCGCGCTGCACGCGGTCCATCCGATCGTAGAAGCCGCGCCGGGCCAACGGCGTGTCGCGGGCCCCGACCACCTCCACGGCGTCGAGCGACTGCACGACGCGACCCATCACGAACTCAACGGTGTCGGCGGCGGGCAGCGTCACCCAGCGCTCCAACGGCGTGTAGCCGATGCGGCGCACGCGCACGAAGATGCGGGCCATGTCGTTACCGATGTAGCGCTTCGT
>CAZYQM010000015.1:16086-19147 GCA_964649965.1 uncultured Gemmatimonas sp. | reverse complement strand
CCGCGCGGCAGGCGGAATCGGCGGTCACGGCGGCGCCCGACGCGGGCGCCACGTACGCGTAGGCCACGGCTGCACCCGACCCGTCGCGCACGACGACCGTGGTCCGCTGCGCGTGCAGCGCAGGTGACGCCACGGCGCCGAGCGCGGCGGCGGCGGCCGCCACACGCAGGATGCTGAGGAAACGGGGCATCGCCTGATGATACCCCCGCACCGGGCTCACGTCCACGAGTCGCCTGCCTTGCGACGGCAATCGGCCGTCCGCACATTCGCGCGATGGACCGACGCACACTCCTCAAGGCCGGCGCTGGCGCCGGGCTCTCCATCCTCGGCGCACCCGCCATCCTGCGGCAGCGCTACCGGGCGTTCGCCTTCGCGCCCGACGAGTATTCCGCACGCACGATCCGACTCATCCAGGAATCGCCGGTCGTGGATATGCTCTGCCAATTCGCCTTCGCGGACTTCCGCGAAGAGCCCGGCCCGCCGAAGGCGCAGCGTTGGCTCAACGACCCGCGCAGCTTCACCGCAGAGGACTTCGCGACCTTCCGCTCGTCCGGCGTGACGGCGCTCGCCCTCGGCCACGGCGCGCCAAGCTACGAGGCCAGCGTACAGTGGGCGGCGACGTGGAACGGCTTCATCGCCTCGCGCAGCGAGTGGTTCCGGCGCGTGGACACCGTGGACGACCTCACGCTCACGGCGGCCAACGGACGCATCGGCATCATCCTCACGACGCAAGACGCCAACCACTTCCGCGGCGTGAACGACGTCGAGACCTTCTACCGGCTCGGCCAGCGCGTCGCGCAGCTCACGTACAACACGCAGAACCGCATCGGCGCGGGATTCCTCGAGCACCGCGACGGCGGGCTGACCGTGTTCGGCCACGACATCCTCAAGAAGATGGAAGAAGTGGGGATGGCCGCGGACCTCTCGCACTGCGCCGACCAGACGACGATGGACGCAATCGCCGCGGCCACGAAGCCGCCGATCTTCACGCACGGCACGGCCCGCGGGCTGCTGCCCGATTGCCTGCGCTGCAAGACCGACGAGTCCATCCGCGCCCTGGCCGCCAAGGGCGGCGTGGTGGGCATCGCGATGATCCGCTTTATGGTGCGCCCCGAGGCGCCCGTCACCGTGGAGCACGTGGCGGACCACGTGGAGCACATCCTCAAGATCGCCGGCGCCGAGCACGTGGGAATCGGCTCGGACCTGGATATGGCCGGCCTCGCCAACCCGATCCCCCGCAGCGGCCCGATCGCCCCGACCTCGCAGCCGAATTTCTCGCGCTACAACGCCTACTTCGCCGAGGACGGCGGGGCCCACGTGGACGGGCTGAACCACCCCAAGCGCGTCTACGACCTCGTCGAGGCGATGGTGCGCCGCCGGCACTCCGACGCCACCATCCGCGGGCTGCTCGGTGGGAACTTCATCCGCGCGATGTCGCAGGTGTGGCGTTGAGCCTTACGGGGCTGTAAGGGTTTCTCGGCGGGGAGTTAAGGGAGCGGCCGACTCCACCAGGTCGCCCCTCTGGCGACATTAAAGGTGCATTTAATATGCACCTTTAATGAGGGCTCCCCCAAATGTCCGATACGCGCACTTCCTCCCCCCGCGGATTCCTCCGCACCGGCATCGTCGCCGTGGTCTCGGCCGCCGCCGCGCTCACCCTGCTCTCCGGCGCCCGCGCGTTCACGGGCAGCCACTCGGCGCGGCCAACGGTCCCCGTCCGCGAACTGCCGGACATCCGTGGCGAGGAGCGCGCCGAGCTGTCGAGCGCACCGATGGTCCCGGCGCCGATCACGCGCAACCACGCGACGAAGGTCATCGTGGAGCTCGAGACCACCGAAGTCGTGAAGCGCCTCGCCGACGGCGTGGACTACACGTTCTGGACCTTCGGTAACGACGTCCCGGGTAAGTTCATCCGCGTACGCGAGGGCGACCTCGTGGAGTTCAAGCTCACGAACTCGCCGACCAGCGGCGTGCCGCACAACATCGACCTGCACGCGGTCGCCGGCCCGGGCGGCGGCGCAGCGGCGACGCTCACGTTGCCGGGCGGCAGCTCGACCTTCTCGTTCCGCGCGCTCAACCCCGGCCTCTACATCTACCACTGCGCCGTCTCGCCGGTGCCGATGCACGTCGCGAACGGGATGTACGGCCTGATCCTCGTCGAGCCGGCCGAGGGCCTGCCGCCGGTGGACCACGAGTTCTACGTGCTGCAGTCGGAGTTCTACGCCAAGCCGGGCGCGGCGGGCCAGCCGCACACGCTCGATATGGAACGCGGCGTCGAGGAGCGTCCGACGCACGTGGTCTTCAACGGCTCGGTCGGCGCCCTCACGGGCGACAACGCGCCGACGGTCCGCGTCGGCGAGTCGGTGCGGCTCTTCGTCGGCAACGGCGGCCCGAACCTCAGCAGCTCGTTCCACATCATCGGCGAGGTCTTCGACCACGTGTACGGTGAAGGCGGTTCGGACATCACGCAGCGCAACGTGCAGACGACGATGATCCCGGCCGGTGGCTCGGCGATCGTCGAGTTCCGCGCCGAGGTGCCGGGCAACCTGGTGCTGGTGGACCACGCGATCTTCCGCGCCTTCAACAAGGGCGCGATCGGGATGATCAAGGTGGTCGGCGACGACCAGCCGGCGATGTTCCGGCAGATCCAGGGTCTCGGCGTTATGGATCACTGAGCGAGTCGTACGATGCGCCGCATCCTTGCCCTCGCGCTTGCGCTCCTGCTCGCGGTTCCGGCTTCGGCCGCGGCCGCGGGCACGGCGCGGCGCGAGGGAATGGTGCGGCTGCCGGCCGGCAGCACGGCGCGGCTCTTCGTGATGGCCGGCGACACGACGACCCGGCAGGCCGTGGCGAGTTTCTGGCTCGACCGCGATCCGGTGACGCGCGCGCAGTTCCTCAGCTTCGTGCGTACCAATCCGCAGTGGCGCCGCAGCAACACGCCCAGTGTGTACGCGATGCGCGGCACCTACCTGCAGGATTGGCGCGCTGATCTCGACCTCGGCGATGCCGCCGCGACGCTGCCCGTGACCTGGGTGTCGTGGCACGCCGCGCGCGCGTACTG
>CAZYQM010000015.1:10223-16076 GCA_964649965.1 uncultured Gemmatimonas sp. | reverse complement strand
GCGAGGCGCAGGGCGCGCGCCTGCCGACGATGGCCGAGTGGGAATACGCCGCAGCGGCCGACGCGACGCAGCGAGATGCCTCGCGCGATCCGCAGTTCATCCAGGAGCTCACCACGCTCTACGCGCGCCGTGGGCACGATGCCGAGCCCTCGCAGCGGCTCCGGGCCAACGCCTGGGGCATCCGCGGCCTGCACGAGTTCGGCTGGGAGTGGGTCGAGGACTTCAATGCGACCATCGCCTCCGACGACTCGCGCGGCTTCGGCGGCCGCGACGTCGATGCCGTCTGCGCGTCGGCGGCGATCGGTGCCACCGACACGCGCAACTATCCCGCCTTCCTGCGCTCGGCGGTGCGCGCCGGCCTCGAGGGCAACAGTGGAATGGCCTCGTTGGGCTTCCGCTGCGCTGCTTCCTGACCCTTCCCTCGTCCGAGGTCCTTCGATGACGCCCCGCCTGATCGCGACCAGCCGTACGCTCCTCGCCGCACTCACGCTCGCGATGGGCGCGGCCTGCAGCGCCTCGCAGGGCGAGGCCAATGCTGCAACAGCCGCGGCTGCCGATCCGCACGCAGCGCACGCCGCGGCCGCGCAGGATGCGTCGCCGGACCTGCCTGTGCAACCGGTCGCGTCAGCGAGCGGCCGCGCGTCGCTCTACGACCTGCGCGGTGAGTGGACGGACCAGTCGGGCCGCGTCACGCGACTCGGCACGATGCCGCGTCGGCAGTTCACGGTCGTCACGATGCTCTACACGAACTGCACCGTCTCCTGCCCGCGCATCCTCGTGGACCTGAAGCGCATCGAGGCCGGACTGTCCGAAAGTCAGCTCAAGGATGTGCGCTTCGTCATCGCGTCAATCGACCCCGCGCGTGACACGCCGACGCGGCTCAGCGCCTGGGCGCAGGACGTGCGACTCGACACCGCGCGCTTCACGCTGATTACGGCGCCGGACGCCACCGTGCGCGAACTGGCCGCGGCGCTGCGCGTGCGCTACGTGGCCGAGCCGAACGGCGAGTTCGGGCACAGCAACCGCATCGTCGTGCTCGACGCCGACGGCGCCATCGTCCACTGGCAGGCCGGGCTCGGCGCCGGTGCCGACGAGACCATCGCGGTGCTCGCGGGCGCAGGGCGCTCGAACGCACCCTGACTCAGGCGGTTTCGCCGAGCAGGTAGCGGATCACGTCGGCGGCACGGTACGGGCCCTTCGCCGCAAGCGGGGCCAGTTCACGCACGCCTTCACCGCTGGTGAGCAACGGCGCTTCAGCGCTGCCGTCCTCGCGCGGCTGCGCCAACCCGATCACCGACGTCAGTCCGTTGCAGAGGCAGCGGCGTCCGACGGTATCGGCGATGTCGCCGCCTGACGCGAGGTAGGTCTCCACCGGTTCCGCCGCGCAGCGATAGCCGAGGCGGCCGTCGTCGCGGCGGTAGGCCGTGCGGAGGTAGCCGAGGTCGCAGACGCGTTCGCGGCGATCATCCTGCTCGGGAAGCCCCGCGGCGCGCACGACCTTGAACGGGAAGCCCGTGGGCGAGGCCAGCGGATCGGTGAAGACATCCACCTCGCCCTCGGTGACCGCCTGCAGCACCGAGGACTTGTACGCGGAGTCGATGCCCGATTCCTCGGAGAACGCGAAGGCCGTGCCGACCTGGATGCCCTGCGCGCCCGCTTCCTGCGCGCGCCGCAGGCCTTCGCGACTGCCCTCGCCGCCCGCCAGCCAGTACGGCGCGCCGAGCGCGCGCATCGCGTCGAGATCCGGCACGTCGCGCGGTCCGTAGAGCGGCTCGCCGCGCTCGTTGAGCTGCATCGCACCGCGCGGCGGGGCGTTGTGACCGCCCGCCGTGGCGCCTTCGACGACGAAGCCGTCCACGCGGCCCGTTGCCTTGCGCAGGAGATTGGCCGCCAGCGTGTGCGTCGAGACGATCGCGAGGAAGGCCGGCCGCTGCACGGGGGGCGCGGCGCCGTGCGCGGCGGGATCGAAGCGCAGCAGCGTCGGCTCGTGGCCGGCGTCGCCCTCCACGTCGAGGCGCAGCGTCGCCGGTTCGTGCCGCGCGAGCGCGTCGAGCGCACCGGGGATCTCGCGCGGGATGCCGGCGCCCATCAGCACGACGTCGACGCCGGCCAGCATCGCGCCGTAGAGCGACGCGAGGGTCGGCATCTGCACCTTGGTCAGCAGGTTGATGCCGACGCGGCCCGCGTGCCCTTCCTTGGCCAGCCACACCTCGACGAAGTTCGCGGCGATGGTCACCTGCTCGCGCGCGGCGCTCACCGCGGCCTTGTACATCGGCAGCAACCGATACGGCTCGCCGGGCGTCCGCCCCTCGGGCTTCCAGTAGCGCCGCAGCAGTTCCGCGGCCACGCCGGGAATCGGGAAGTGCTCGAGGGCGCGCCGGATGGCGCCGCCGACGTCGCCGTCCTGCAGGCGCCGCACGAAGACCGTGTCGAGCGCGGTGCCGGAGACGACGCCGAGCTGGCCCGACGAGGCGACGGCACGCGCGAGGCGCCAGTCGGACACGGCGATGCCCATGCCGCCTTGGATGATGGAAGGGAGGGCGATTGCGGTCACGGACGTCCTGGTCGATTGGGGGGAGACCGAGCGGAAGCCCGAAGGCTACCGCAGGCCGGCGGACGTGGCTGTCGGGATTCCCTTTCCAATGCGTCAGCGTTTTCACTGCGTGGCCGATGCGCCCTCGGTATATTCCCCAGCCGTATGCCCGAATCGCTCACGCCCATCCTGCTCGGCGTCCTGCTCGGACTCCGCCACGCCACCGATGCCGACCACGTCGTCGCGGTGACGACCATCGTCGCGCGGGAACGCTCGCTGGCGCGCGCCGCGTGGGTCGGAGCCGTCTGGGGCGTGGGACACACGCTGACGCTGGTGCTGCTTGGCGGCGCGATCATCGCCTTCCGGCTGGTGATTCCGCCACGCATCGGACTGGGGCTCGAGTTTGGCGTGGCCATCATGCTGATCGGCCTCGGCTACTCCAACATCCGCCGGCGCGGCGAAGCAGAGGTGCCGAAGCTCACGCGTCCGTTGCTCATCGGCGTCGTGCACGGCCTCGCCGGCTCGGCAGCCGTCGCGCTGCTGGTGCTCGCGACGATCCGCGAACCCTGGGCCGCGGCGGCGTACCTGTTGATGTTCGGATTCGGCACCGTGCTCGGGATGATGATCGTCACGGCGATGCTTGCCGTACCGGCGCTCTACGCAGGCAACCGGATGCGGAAGATGCGCGTGTCCATCCAGGTGGCGGCCGGCGCGCTGAGCATCGTGTTCGGCGTGTTGCTGGCGCGCGAGCTCATCGTGGACGGCGGACTCTTCTCGGCGGTGCCGACGTGGGAGCCGCACTGAGGTCCAAGCGCGCACGGTCGGCACCGCAGATTGACGCGCTCAAGCTGCGGACGTTCGGCACGAAGCTCCGCGCCTGGTACCGCCGCAACGCCCGCGACCTCCCGTGGCGCAGGACGCGCGATCCCTACGCGATCCTCGTCAGCGAGCTGATGCTGCAGCAGACGCAGGTGAGTCGCGTGCTCGAGTATTGGCAGCGCTTCCTGCATCGCTTTCCCACGCTGGAGCGGCTCGCCTCCGCGCAGGAGCGCCACGTGCTCGCGCAGTGGAAGGGCCTCGGGTACTACGCCCGGGCTCGGAACCTCCACAAGCTCTCGCGCGCCGTGGTGCGCGAAGGCGCGCGCGCCTGGGGCGACGAGGCTGCGCAGCCGGCGCGCGCATCGGTGGCGGTTGCCGCCGACGGCGCGCCCTCGCTGCTGCCCGCCGAGGCCGAGAAGCTGCGGCGCCTGCCCGGCATCGGCGCCTACACGGCGGGCGCGGTGAGCACCTTCGCCTTCGAGCGCCGGGCCTCGCTGGTCGACACGAACGTCGCCCGTGTGCTCGCGCGCGTCTTCGCGCCCACGCTCGACCCAAAGCGCCCGCGCGATCTCACGGTGCTGTGGCAGATCAGCGAGGCCACGTTGCCGCGCACGGGCAAGGCGACGTGGACGCACAACCAGGCGCTGATGGAACTGGGGGCGTTGGTCTGCACGGCGCGGGTGAAGCGCTGCGGCAGTTGCCCGGTGCGGCGCCTGTGCGAGAGCGCGGAGTCGGGCGACTAGTTCCGGCGAGCGGTCCGGAGCGCTAACCCGGACTCGGCACGGCACGCGACTCCGCCGAACGCCGCAGCTCGGCGGCATAGCGACGTTCAGCGCGGGCAAACAGGGCGCGTCCGACGCGCGACCGCCAGAGCCGCGTGGCCACGCGCTGCGCCAGCGTGACGCGCACCGGACGCATCGTCCAGAGACCCAGCGAGACGCCGGCCAGGGATGTCGCCGCGATGAGCAGCCAGAACCCCAATGGATGGAAGACCCGTTCCCCACCCTCGGTGCTGAAGACGAACCCGGGAAGGAAGCCCAACGCGATGCCGGACAGCGCTCCCCCCAGCGTCGCGATGATCTTCCGCCGACGCAGACGGTCTCGCTCGACCGGATCGGCGAGGAGCAGGTCGCGGCCCCGGTCCGTCTCTTCGCGGATCGCCTCGAAGGCCGTGTCGGCATCTGCGGCCGTGAAGCCTTGGCGCACGATGAAGCGCACGCGACCGAGCAGCTGCACGCAGGACGTCAGCGCCAGCGCGGCGGCGAGGGTGAGCAGCACGGTGCCGCGCAGCGTGCCGCGAAAGTCCTGCAGCTGCCAGACCGACGGCACGAGAATGGCGAGCATCGTCAGCATCTGTACGCCCTGCGCCGTCTGCTGCTGGAAGAGCCGGAGCAGCGGCGCGACCTCGCGCGAGCGCAGTTGCAGCGCCCCGATCGCCTCGGCCATTGCCTCGCCGGACTCGAATCGCTCCGCGCGGTCCTTGGCGAGCGACCGCGAGATGACGTCGGCGAGCGGACGGGGAAACTCCGGTCGCAGCTCGGTGACGCCCGGTGCCGGTTGCGTGAGGTGCAGCATCAGGAGCCGATGCGCCGACTCCGCCTGGAAGACCGTGCGGCCGGTCGCGGCGAAGAAGCCGACGCAGCCGAGCGAGTAGAGGTCGCTGCGGCCGTCCACCGACTCGGCAGCGGCCTGCTCCGGGCTCATATAGTGCGGCGTCCCGATGGACTGCCCCACCTCGGTGAGCGTGCCCGCGCGCTCCTGGCGGGCGATGCCGAAGTCGAGGATCATCGGGCGGCCCGTGCCGCGCTCGATGAGCAGGTTGTCGGGCTTCACGTCGCGGTGCACGATGCCGCGGGCGTGCGCGTAGCCGAGCGCCCAGGCGACGTCCTGCAGCAGTCGCGCGCAATCGGCGGCATCGTAGGGACCCGAGCGCTGGATGCGCTGCGTGAGCGTCTCGCCGTCGATGTACTGCATCACGATCGCCAGCACGTCGCCGGTCTCGATGACGGCGTGGACGTGGACGATGTTCGGGTGCGAGAGCGAGGCGGCGAGACGCGCCTCGCGCACGAAGCGCTCGCGCAGGGTCTCGTTGATGGCGAGGTCGGGCGGCAGCAGCTTGATCGCGACCTTGCGGTGCAGGGCCACGTCCTCGGCCAGGTACACGGCTCCCATCCCGCCGCGGCCGAGCTCGCGCCCGATGCGATAGGCACCGGCGACGGCGGTCTCGAGGGCGCTGCGCAGAGGGTCGGACATAGGCTAGAAGGTGCGGCGCGAGGGGAGACGGGGGAAGGGTGGGAGAGGCCAATCTGAGCGGTAGGATCTGAGCTGTAAGCTGTGAGCTGGAAGCTGCGAGCTGGAAGCTGCGAGCTGGAAGCTGCGAGCTGGAAGCAAGCGAGAGAGGAGACGCGAAAGGGGGAGCGACCGCTTCGCGCGGCGCTCCCCCTCTCTTTCAGCTTAGAGCTTACAGCTTACAGCTGCTACTTAGTCACCTTGTGTCCCAA
>CAZYQM010000015.1:7003-10123 GCA_964649965.1 uncultured Gemmatimonas sp. | reverse complement strand
CTTTCAGCTTAGAGCTTACAGCTTACAGCTGCTACTTAGTCACCTTGTGTCCCAAGTCGATATGCTGCGCCTTGTAGTCGCGCGTATCGAAGCCGGTGTAGATCTGCCGCGGACGGGCGATCTTCTGCTCCTTGTCGAGCAGCATCTCCTCCCACTGCGACATCCAGCCGGCGGTGCGCGCGATGGCGAACAGCACGGTGAAGTAGTCCGTGGGGAAGTGCATCGCGCGGTAGATCAGGCCCGTGTAGAAGTCCACGTTCGGGTAGAGCTTGCGCGAGATGAAGTACTCGTCGCTGAGCGCGATGCGCTCGAGCTCCAGCGCGATCTCCATATCCTTCGTCATCCCGGCGACCTTGAGCACCTCGTCGCAGAGCTTCTTCACGATCTTGGCGCGCGGGTCGTAGCTCTTGTACACGCGGTGGCCGAAGCCCATCAGGCGATTGCCGCCCTTGCCGCTCTTCACGCCCTCGATGAACGCCGGGATGTTCTTGACGTCGCCGATCTCCTCGAGCATCCGGAGCACGGCCTCGTTGGCGCCGCCGTGCAGCGGGCCGTAGAGCGCCGCCACGCCGGCCGCGACGGCCGAGTACGGGTCCACGTGCGAGCTGCCCACCGCGCGCACCGCGTTCGTCGAGCAGTTCTGCTCGTGGTCGGCGTGGAGGATGAACAGGATGTCGATGGCGCGCGCGTACACCGGATGCGCCTCGTACTTCGGCTCCGACATCCGCGCGATCATCGAGAGGAAATTCTCGGCGTACGACAGCGAGTTGTCGGGATACACGTACGGCATCCCCTTCACGTGCCGGTACGCGAACGCCGCCAGCGTCGGCATCTTCGCCAGCAGGCGGATGAACGCGATGTCGCGCTCGCGCGGGTCGTGGATGTCCTTCGACGTCGGGTAGAACGACGACAGCGCCGCGACGCCGGCCGTCAGCATCGCCATCGGGTGGGCGTCGTAGCGGAAGCCCTCCATAAAGCGCTTGATGTTCTCGTGCACGTACGTGTGGTACGTGATGTGGTGCTGGAACTCGTCGTATTCCTTCTGCGTCGGCAGCTCGCCCTTGCGCAGCAGCCAGGCCACCTCGAGGAAGTTCGAGTGCTCGGCCAGCTGCTCGATCGGGTACCCGCGGTAGCGCAGGATGCCCTTGTCGCCGTCAATGAACGTGATTGCCGAACGGCAGGACGCCGTGTTCATAAAGGCCGGGTCGTAACCCATAATGCCGAAGTCGTCGGCATTGACCTTAATCTGCTTGAGATCGGCGGTCCGGATGGTCTCGTCGGTGATCGGGACGTAATAGACCTTCCCGGTGCGCGAGTCCTTGATTTCGAGATGGTCGCCGGCAGGGGCGGCCGCGGTATTCGGAGTTCCTGCCATCGCTTGGTTCCGTCTGGGAGGTGATCACCTGCGAGCCTTCGCAACGCTGGGGCCCGGGCGCGGCCAGCTGTGTCGCGCTACTCAAATCTAACGCGTGTACCTACCCGAAAGGGTGGGGTCGCGGATGGGCGCCCTCGGCTCCGTGCGTCGGTACGCCGACGCGTCGCGACACGCCCGGCTGGACGGTCCGACTATCCTTCCACGGGTATGGACGCCCCGTATTTTCTCCCCCTGGTCGGGCTCGCCGCAGCCGTCGGCGCGATGATGAACGCCGTCGCCGGCGGCGGCACCCTGGTCACCTTCCCCGCCCTGGTCGCGCTCGGCGTCCCGCCCATCACCGCCAACGCCACCTCGACGGTGGCCCTCTGGCCCGGCACGATGCTCTCGATGTGGGGCTACCGGCGGGAGCTGGTCGGTGCGCGACGCTGGGCGACGGCCTTCGCCGTGCCGTCCTTCGCCGGCGGAATCGTCGGGGCCGTGCTGCTCCTCGAGACCCCCGAGAAGCGCTTCGCCGCGCTGGTCCCGTGGCTGATCCTCGGCGCGACTGCGCTGTTCATCCTCCAGCGTCCGTTGATGCGCCTGCTGGCCGAACGCGGCGGCCTGCGGCGGGAGATCGCCGGCGCGGACGGACACCTGCTGCCGCCCACGGCGGCCTTCCTCGTGTACCAGTTCGGCGTCAGCGTCTATGGCGGTTACTTCGGCGCCGGCGCGGGCATCCTGATGCTCGCGGCGCTCGGGCTGATGGGGCTGACGAACATCCACCAGATGAACGGCCTCAAGAACTGGGGCGGCGGCGTGATGAACCTCGTCGCCGTGGCTGTGTTCGCCGTCTCGGGCATCGTCGATTGGCGCATCGCACTGGCGATGGCGATCGGGGCGGGCGCGGGCGGGATCGCCGGCTCGCTGCTTGCGCAGCGGGTCGGCCAGGCCTGGGTGCGTCGGGCGATCGTCGGAATCGGCCTCGGCTCCGGTTTCGCGATGCTCTTCGGGCTGATCTAGCTCCCGAGCCGTGCTTCGAGCAGTGCCGCCAAGCGATAGCCGGCCAACGCGAGGCGATCGCGCGCGATGCGTTCGCCCTGCGCGAGATACGCGTCGCTGAGTTGCGGCGGTCCGTCGGCCGAGCGCGGCGGCAGGTCGTAGGCCACGTAGCGCGCGATTGTCGCGCTTTCGTCGACCCAGCCGCGCACCGTGGCGGCGAGTTCGACGCCCGGCGGGATGTGCAGGGCGTCACTCGAGTCCGCGGCGGCGAGCGGCAGGCCGGCGGCGAGTCGCTGCGCGATGTCGTCGATCCGCTGGTTGCGTTCGGCGCGGCCGATCCAGCCGTCCCAGACGCCGTGGAGGTTGGCCGAGTCCGGGCGGTCCGCCCATATGCGCACGAACACGCGGTTGCCGCCGGCGTCGCCTTCGGGCTGCGCCAGCGTCGAGCGCGAGGTGCCGTGCAGCGGCTGATGCAGGTCGCCGACGATGTGGATGATCCACACCAGGTTGTAGGCCCGCACGCTGGCCGCGATGGCCGGGTCGGCCATCTCGCCGGCGAGGCGCGGCATCTCCGAGGCGACGTGCGGTTCCTCGAGGCGCAGCGTCGGTGCACCGTCGGTGGAGAACGAGCGCGTGAGGTAGTGCCAGGTCTCGCGACGGGCCATCGACGGGAAGCCCGGCAGCAGCGGCGTCGGGCGCGCGCGCGGATCCGACTCGCGATAGAAGCGCGCGTCGCTGCGGATGCGGTCGGCCCAGATCGACGCCCG
>CAZYQM010000015.1:0-6993 GCA_964649965.1 uncultured Gemmatimonas sp. | reverse complement strand
AATCCGGATGCGCGCGCAGCAGTGCGTCGACGCGCGCGCGGGTCACGGGGCGCAGGCGGTCGTAGGCGATGGCGGCCATCGCGCGGTGCCCGACGGCGTCCCAGCGCCGCACGGCGGCGGATGCTTCGGGCGTCGATAGCGCCAGCGCCGCCGCGAGGAGCAGGGTCGTGAAAGTCATACGTCCAAGCTACGCAGCAAGAATCGTGTCGCGCCACGGCACGACACCGCGCATACTGTTCACAATGATTCCGACCGACGCTGACCTGCCCCCGCTCGACCCCCAGGACTGGGAGTCGTACCGCTCGCTCGCCCACCGTATGCTGGACGAGTCGCTGGACTACCTGCGCGACGTGCGCGAACGGCCCACCTGGCTGCCCACGCCCGGCGACGTGAAGGCGGAGATCCACGCGGAGCCGCTGCCCCGCGAGGGCCGCGGCGATGCGGCCGCCTACGACGACTTCCTGCGGCTCGTGCGCCCCTACCCCAACGGCAACATCCATCCGCGCTTCTGGGGCTGGGTGATGGGTACCGGCACGCCGCAGTCGGCGATGGCCGACTTCCTCTCGTCCGTGGTGAATCCGCAGATGGGCGGGCTCGACCACGCCCCGGTGTACGTGGAGCAGCAGGTGGTGAAGTGGTTCGCCGAGCTGATGCGCTTCCCGGCCACGGCGGGCGGCATCCTCATCAGCGGCGGCACGATGGCCAACGTGCTGGGCCTCGCCGTGGCGCGCGTGCAGCGTGCGGGCTGGGATGTGCGCAAGCTCGGCGTCGCCGGCGGAGCGCCGCTGCGCGTGTACGCCAGCGGCGAAGTGCACAGTTGGCTGGCCAAGGCCTGCGAGTTCCTCGGCCTGGGCAACGACGCCTTCCGACGCGTACCCGTGCACGCCGACTTCACGGTGGACGTCGCGGCGATGGCGCGGATGATCGCCGAGGACCGCGCTGCCGGCGCGCAGCCGTTCTGCATCATCGCGTCGGTGGGCACGGTGCAGACGGGATCCAGCGACGATCTCGACGCGTTGGCCGACCTTGCGGCGCGCGAGGGCCTCTGGCTGCACGTCGACGGCGCCTTCGGCGCGATGGCCTCGCTCTCCGACCGGCCCGAGGCGCAGGCCGCCGTGCGCGGGATGGACCGCGCCGACTCCGTGGCCTTCGACCTCCACAAGTGGGGCTATATGCCCTTCGACGTGGCGATGCTGCTCACGCGCGAGGACGCACATCTCACGCAGACCTTCGCCAACCAGGCGCCGTACCTCACGGCTATGCCCGGCGGCCTCAACGCCAGCGGCAGCGTGTACTTCAACGACCGCGGCATCGAGCTCACGCGCAGCTTCCGCGCCCTCAAGGTGTGGATGACGCTGCGCGCGCAGGGCAGCGCGCTGCTCGGCGCCCACATCGGGCGGAACATCGCGCAGGCGCAGTATCTCGCGGGGCTCGTCGCGCGGGAAGCGGAGCTCGAACTGCTCGCGCCCGTGCCGCTCAACCTCGTGAACTACCGCTTCCGCGCGCCGGGGCTCGACACCGACGCGTTGAACGCGCTCAACCGCAACATCCTCGTGCGGCTGCAGGAGGACGGCATCGCGGTGCCGAGCGGAACGATGATTCGCGGGCAGTTCGCGATCCGCGTGGCGGTCACCAACCATCGCTCGCGCGACGAGGACTTCGAGTTGCTGGTGCGGGAGACGCTGCGGATCGGGCGCGAGCTCACGGCTGCCCGGTCCGGCAGGTAGGTGCGGCGCAGCCCGGCGCGCGCTATGTTCGCGGCGTTGGCCCCCCCCAACCC
Source organism: uncultured Gemmatimonas sp. (assembly GCA_964649965.1). Classification (GTDB taxonomy): domain Bacteria; phylum Gemmatimonadota; class Gemmatimonadetes; order Gemmatimonadales; family Gemmatimonadaceae; genus Pseudogemmatithrix. Next base: position 5,213 of record CAZYQM010000015.1, on the reverse strand, counting down.
GGAGACCCGATGCTCTCCCTTCGCCCCGCCCTCGGCCTCGCGCTGCTGCGCCTCACCGTCGGCATCATCTTCGCGGCACACGGCTACCAGAAGTTCTTCCAGTACGGCATCGCCGGCGTGACGCAGGGCTTCACCCAGATGGGCATTCCGCTCGCCACCGTGGCCGCACCGGCCGTCGCGACGATCGAGTTCATCGGCGGCCTGCTGATGATCGTCGGCTTCTACCACCGCGTGGCCGGCGCGCTGCAGGCCTGCGTGATGGTGGGCGCGATCGTCTTCGCCAAGATGTCTGGCGGATTCTTCGCGCCGAGCGGCATCGAGTTCGAGCTGATGCTCGGCGTGGCCGCGCTGACCATCGCCTTGGCGGGCGGCGGCGCGTACACCGTCGAGGAGATGCGCCGGAAGCCCTAGGCGGCGCCTCCGCGGCGCCGCTCGGCCTCGGCCACGCGGCGGCGCACGCCCCCGACGGAATCCGGATTCACCGAGATCGAATCGATGCCGGCCTCGACGAGCAAGTCGGCATAGGCGGGGTCGTCGCTCGGGGCCTGCCCGCAGAGTCCCACCGGCCGTCCGCTGCGATGGGCGCGCGCAATCACGTCCCGGATGAGCGCCACGACGGCAGGGTCGCGTTCATCGAACGACGCGGCCAGCAACTCTGAATCGCGATCGACCCCCAGCGTGAGCTGCGTGAGGTCGTTGCTCCCGATCGAGAAGCCGTCGAAGCGCTCGGCGAACCGCTCGGCGAGGATCACGTTCGACGGGACCTCGCACATCACGTAGATGCGTAGCTCGTCCTTCCCGCTCTCCAGACCCTCGGCCCGCATCGCCGCGAGCACGGCGTCGGCCTCCTGCAGCGTGCGGCAGAACGGAACCATCAGGACGATGTTATCGAGGCCGATCGCGTCTCGGGCGAAGCGCATCGCCGCGCACTCGAGACGGAACCCTTCCGCGTAGCGCGGGTGGGCATAGCGCGACGCGCCGCGGAATCCGATCATCGGGTTTTCCTCGTGCGGCTCGAAGTCGCGTCCGCCGAGCAGTCCGGCGTACTCGTTGGTCTTGAAGTCGCTGAGGCGGACGATGACCGGCTTCGGCCACTGCGATGCGGCCAGCATCGCGACGCCGCAGGCCAGCGTCTCGACGAACCACTCGCCGGGGAACGTCTCGTCGGCGCGCAGCGCTTCGACCTGGGCGCGCACCGTCGCATCGGCGATGCGCTCCGGATGCAGCAACGCCATCGGATGCACGCGCACCTCGTTCGCGATGATGAACTCCATCCGCGCGAGACCGATGCCGTCCACCGGCAGCCGCCAGTGGCGCAGCGCAGACCCGGGATCCGCGAGGTTCACGAACACCTGTGTGTGCGTGAGGATCGGCTCCAGCGGCTCGGTGGGCCGTTCGTCGAAGGGCACGGCGCCTTCGAGGACGCGGCCTTCCTCTCCCCCGGCGCAGGTGACGGTGACCGTCGCGCCGTCCTGCAACGTGCGGGTCGCATCGCCGGTGCCGACGACGGCGGGGATGCCCAGCTCGCGGCTGAGGATCGCCGCGTGGCAGGTGCGACCGCCGTGATCCGTGATGACCGCCGCGGCACGCCGCATCAGCGGCAGCCAGTCGGGGTCCGTCATCTCGGTGACGAGCACTCTGCCGTCCTCGAAAGGCTCGGCGGGGGATCGCACGATGCGCGCCGGTCCCACCGCAATGCCGCTGCCAACGCTGCGTCCGCGGGCCAGCACCGGCGCATCACCGCGCAGGACGCGCACGGTCGTCGGTTGCGCCGCCGCCTGTGAGTGCACCGTCTCCGGCCGCGCCTGCACGATGAACAGCTCGCCCGTGATGCCGTCCTTGGCCCACTCGATGTCCATCGGCATCGCGGTGCCCGCGCGCGCGCCGTAGTGATCCTCGATGTGCATCGCCCAGCGCGCGAGCTGTATCGCGTCCGCCTCGCCGAGCGACATCTGCGCGCGGCGGTCCGCGGGCACGTCCACCTCGTAGGTGCGCGTCTCGCCCTCGCCGTACACGACCATCCGTTCCTTGGCGCCGCAGCGGCGACGCAGGACCGGGTGCGGAAGTCCGCGCGCGACGCCTGGCTTGAAGAGCAGCAGTTCGTCCGGATCCACCGTGCCCTTCACGACGCTCTCGCCGAGTCCCCACGCGGCGTTGATCAGCACCGCCTGCGGGAAGGCCGTCTCGGTGTCGAGCGTGAACATCACGCCGGCGCTGCCGCAGTCGGCGCGCACCATCCGCTGCACGCCGACCGAGAGCGCCACGCGTTCGTGCGCGAAGCCGTGCGCCTCGCGATACGCGATAGCGCGATCGGTGTAGAGCGACGCGATGCAGCGAAGCACGGCGGCCAGCAGCTCCTGCTCGCCCTGTACGTTCAGGAAGGATTCCTGTTGCCCCGCGAAGCTCGCCGTCGGCAGGTCCTCGGCGGTCGCACTAGAGCGCACGGCGACGGCGGGTGCGCCGAGTTCGCGGTACGCGGCGAGGACCGCCTCCTGCAACGGCTGCGGGAGCGTGCCGCCGAGGAAGGCCGCGCGAATCGTCGCGCCGACGTCGCGCAGGTCACGACTGCCGTCCTTGAGCGCCGCGAGCTCGCGCGTGAGCGTCGCTGCGAGCGCGTTGTGCACGACGAAGTCCCGGTAGGCGTGGGCCGTCGTCGCGAAGCCCGGCGGCACGGGCACGCCGGCCTCGCCGAGCGCGCGACGCATCTCGCCGAGCGAGGCGTTCTTGCCGCCGACACGCGCGACGTCGTCCGCATCGATCTCGTCGAAGCGGAGGACCCAAGGCGCGAGCGACGGGCCCGCGGGCGAGCTGCGTCGCGCGGTCGCGCCGGCGTCAGGCGCGGCGGTCGGGGCGGTCGGCACGACCGCCCCCTCAGCCGTCGAGCTTGCGGCGCTTGCGGCGGTCGCGCAGCACGACTGCCGCAGCGACGACGGCACCGGCCGTCGCGCCCGCCTTGAGCGCCTTGCCCAGCGTGTGCTTGGTGCGCTTCACCTTGGTCTCGATGGACCGACGCCCTTCGGCGGCGAGGACGCGGTTCTCGGCATCATCGAGTGCGCGCGAGGCCGCGCGAGCGATCCGACGGGTGATCTTCGGCATATGCCCTCCCTGCGACGGCGGGGGAGCCGCCTCGCCCTTGCACGTTGCGACGGCGGCGCCGGGCGAACAATCAGGGGAAGCAGGATGCCGTGTAGGGCGCTACCCCCTCACGGCGCGACACCCGCGTGTTTGCACACCAGCGCCCACTCCTTGGCCGTCACCGGCTGCACGCTCAGGCGCGAGCCCTTCTGGAGCAGCACCATCTTCTCCAGCCCCTTCACCTTCTTGAGCTCGGCCAGCGTGATCAGCCGCGGCATCGGCCGGACCGCCTTCACGTCCACCATATACCAGGTCGGCTTGTCCGGATCCGACTTCTCGTCGAAGTGCTCGTGCCCCTTCTCGAAGGCCGTCCAGTCCGGATAGCCCTCCTTCACCACTTCGCAGATGCCCGCGATGCCGCTGGGCTCGGCGTTGGAATGGTAGAAGAAGCAGCGGTCGCCCTTCTTCATCAGGTCGCGCAGCGTGTTGCGCGCCTGGTAGTTGCGCACGCCGTCCCAGTAGGTGGTCTTCTTGGGGGACTTCTCGAGATCCGCGTACGAGCACATCTCGGGCTCGGACTTGATCAGCCAATAGTTCACGCGATCCCGCTCCTGATGGCGACCTTCACCGCATCCACGAACGTCCCCAACTCATCCACCGTCGTGTAGATGCTCGGCGTGATGCGGATGCCCTTGAACTCGGGATGCACGATCGGCGTGTTCACGATCTTGTAGCGGCTGAGCAGCCAGCCGCCGAGCTGGCCGGGGTCGACATCCTCGACGTTGAACATACAGATGGCGCCGGCCTTGTCGGGCCCGAGCTCGGTGAGCACCTGCACGCGCGGGCTGGCCTGCTTGAGCGCGTTGGCCCAGTGGTCGCGCAGGTAGCGCAGCCGCGCGACCTTGCGCTCGACGCCGATGCCGCGGTGGAAGGTGAGCGCCGTGCTCACGGCGTTGAAGTTCGCCTGCGGATGCGTGCCGATCTGTTCGTACTTGCGGATGTTCGCCGTCTGCGGCTCGTCGGCGGCCATCAGCGGCCAGAGGCCGGGGATCTTGTCCTTCCGGACGTAGAGAAAGCCTGCCCCGATCGGCGCGTGCAGCCACTTGTGTAGCGACGTGCCGTAGTAGTCGCACTCCAACTCGTCGCGCGTGAACGGGAAGTGCGCAAACGCGTGGGCGCCGTCCACGAACACGGGGATGTTGCGCGGGCGCGCGATGCGCACGATGTCTCGGATCGGGAGGATCTGCCCCGTGAGGTTCGTGATGTGCGGCAGCTCGATGGCCTTCGTGCGCGGCGTCATCTCGGCGGCGATGCGACGCACCAGCACCTGCGGGTCGGTGAGCGGCACGGGGAAGCTGACTTCCTTCAGCACGATGCCGTCGCGGCGCACGCGCTGGTTCCAGGTCGTGATCATCCGCCCGTAGTTCTGGTTCGTGATGATCACCTCGTCGCCGCGCTGGAGGTCGAGACCGAGGATCATCGTCTCCAGCGATTCGGAGGCATTGCGCGTGACGGCCATCTCCTCGGTGTCGCAGCCGAACTCCTTGGCGAGCTCGCGGCGCGTGGCTTCCATCCGCGGCTCGAGCACGCGCCAGTTGTGCTCCACCGGCAGCTCGTTGACGAACTGCAGGTCGCGCATCATCTGCTGCAGCACGTGCGTGGGCGTCGGCGAGATCCCCCCGTTGTTGAGGTTGATCATCGTCCGGTCCATATCGAAGGCGCGCTGGATGTGGCTCCAGTACGATTCGTCGTCGGCCAGCGACTGGGCGCTGCGGTCGCCGGCGACGAGCTCGGCTTCGAAGAGCCGACGGAAGGCCGACTCGTTGAGGGACGGCAGCGCGGCGACGCCGGCGGATGCGGCGCTCAGGCCGGCGAGGAAGTCACGGCGGGAAGTGAGGGGCACCGCAGTCGCTCCGGTCGGGGGGTGATGGGACCCCTCAAGGTATCACGACCAGCCCCGCTTCGCCGCCGAAGTCGTCGCGCACGCGCGCGAGGTTGCGCGGCGCGCGCCACTCGCCGCCGTTCACCTGCACGGCCACGCGGAACTTGCCGCTGGGCAGGCGCACGCGCGCGACCCAGGTGCTCTGCTCGCGCTCCATCCGGATCGGCCGCCACTCGCTGAAGTCGCCGGCGATGAT
>CAZYQM010000014.1:921-21879 GCA_964649965.1 uncultured Gemmatimonas sp. | reverse complement strand
ATGCTCGGCATCGTCGCCCTGACGCTCGCTCCAGCGCCTGCCGCAGCGCAGGCGGACGTCGAGACGCGCGTCCGCGAGCTGATCGCGCGGATGACGCGCGAGGAGAAGTTCTGGCAGCTGTTTATGATCCCCGGCGACCTGGACAATCCCGCGTACGATTACCGCGCCGGGATCTTCGGGCTGCAGATCGGTGCGCGGCCGGGTATCGCGCCGCGTGACGCCGCCCGCGCCCACGCGGCGCGCGTGGACACCATCCAGCGCTGGTTCCGCACGCAGTCGCGGCATCGCGTCCCGATCATCCCCTTCGACGAAGCGCTGCACGGGCTGATGCGCGAGGGCGCAATCGTCTATCCGCAGGCCATCGGACTCGCCGCGACCTTCGACTCCGCGCTGGTGGGCCGCGTGCACGCCGCCGCCGCGCGCGAGACGCGCAGCCGCGGCATCCGGATGGTGCTCTCGCCGGTGGTGAACATCGCCACGGACGTTCGCTGGGGCCGCGTCGAGGAGACCTTCGGCGAAGACGTGTATCTCACGGGCGTGATGGGCCGCGCGCAGGTGCGGGCCTTCGAGGCGATGGGCATCGTGACGACGCCCAAGCACTTCGTGGCGAACGTCGGCGAGGGCGGGCGCGATTCGTATCCCATCGACATCTCGCGACGGGCGCTCGAGGAGAGGCACTTTCCGCCCTTCCGCTCGCTGATCGCGCAGGGGGGCGCGCGCTCGGTGATGACGGCCTACAACTCCGTGGACGGCTCACCAGCCACGCAGAGCCGCTTCCTCCTCAACGAGACGCTCAAGCGCGACTGGCGCTTTCGCGGCTTCGTGATCTCCGACGCCGCGGCCACCGGCGGCGCGACCGTGCTGCATCGCACCGAGGCGTCCACGCGCACGGCGACGGCGCACGCCTTCGCCTCGGGGCTCGATGTCGTGTTCCAATCGTCGTGGCCCGAGCACCGGCCGTACCTGCGGGCCTTCCAGGACGGCGCCGTGCCCGACGCGGTCATCGACTCCGCGCTCGCCCGCGTGCTGCGCGTGAAGTTCGAGCTGGGGCTCTTCGACGACGCCACGATCTACCCGGACAGCGCGGCCTACTGGGCCAACCATCCGACGCACCGCCAGCTGGCACGCGAGGCCGCGCAGGCCTCGCTGGTGCTGCTCGAGAATCGCGAGCAGACGCTGCCGCTCAAGCTGAGACTGCGCCGTCTCGCCGTCATCGGTGAGGAGGCCGACACCGTGCGTTTCGGCGGGTACTCGGGCAGCGGCATCGCGCCGGTGACGATGCTGGACGGCATCCGCGCGCGCGCCGGCCGCGACGTGCGCGTGCAGTACGCGCGTGGCGTGCCTCGCCTGAATCGCCGCCACGTGGTAATCCCGGAGTCGGCGTTCGCGCACGACTCAGCGGGCGCGCGACGTCCTGGACTGCGCGCGCGGCTCTGGGACAACAACGGTTTCGCAGGCGCGCCGCGCGTCGAGCGCGTGGACCCACGCGTGGACTTCGGCTGGACGCTGAGCTCCCCGGCGCCCGGCATTCCCTACGATTGGTACTCCGGCACCTGGACGGGCACGCTGCGCGTGCCGGCCGGTGGCGTGCGACGCATCGGCGTCGAGGGCAACGACGGCTACCGCCTGCGCATCAACGGTCGCGTGGTGGCCGAGCGCTGGTACAAGCGCGGCTTCGGCGTGGAGCTGCCCGAGGTGAATCTCGCCGAGGGCGAGTACGAGATATCGCTGGAATACTTCGAGAGCCGCGGCAATGCGCGGCTCAAGCTGGTTTGGGATCAGGGCATCGCGGACGATAGTCCCGCACGCATCGCCGAAGCACTGCGCGTGGCGCGGGAGAGCGAAGCGGCGATCGTCGTGGTGGGCATCGAGGAGGGCGAGTTCCGCGACCGCGCGCGGCTCGCGTTGCCGGGCGAGCAGGAGGCGCTGATCAAAGCCGTCGCCGCGACCGGCACGCCGACGACAGTCATCATCACCGGCGGCTCGGCCGTCACGATGTCGCGCTGGCGCGACGATGTGGGCGCCGTGCTCTTCGCCTGGTATCCGGGCGAGGAGGGCGGCAACGCAGTCGCCGACGTGCTCTTCGGCGATGTGTCGCCGTCTGCGCGACTGCCCATCACCTTCCCCGTCGAGGAAGGTCAGTTGCCGCTGACCTACGACCACAAGCCGACCGGGCGTGGCGACGACTATTTGGACCTCACCGGGCATCCGCTGTTTCCGTTCGGGCACGGGTTGTCGTACTCGACGTTCCGCTACGACAGCCTCTCCCTGCGCGCGCTGTCGCTCGCCGACGGCCCGGAAATCGAGGTTCGCTTCCGCCTCACGAACACCGGTCCGCGCGCCGCGAGCGAGGTCGCGCAGGTGTATCTTCGCGACGTGCTCACGAGCGTGGCGCAACCGTTGATCGCCCTCAAGGGATTCACGCGCGTACACCTCGCGGCAGGCGAGTCGCGCGAGCTGCGCTTCACGCTCACGCGCGAGCACCTGCAGATGCTCAATGAGGAGCTGCAATGGGTCGTCGAGCCGGGGGCATTCCGCGTGATGGTGGGCGCGTCGAGCCGCGACATCCGGCTGCGCGAGGAGATCGTGCTGCCGTGACGGTCTCGCGGCGTGGGTTCGTGGCGTCGCTGGGTGCCGCGGGAATCTCCGGGCTCGGGGCAGCGTCCGCACTGCGCGTGCGTGACGGCAGCCTGCAGGCCCAGCGGCTCGCGTCGGCGGACGCGCAGCCGACTCCCCGCCCTCGCCCCAGCGCGAGCCAACTGCTCTGGCAGCGCGACGAACTCGCGATGTTCCTGCACTTCGGCGTGAACACCTTTACCGACCGGGAGTGGGGCGACGGTACGGAATCGCCGGAGATCTTCAACCCGACGGCCTTCGACGCTCGGCAGTGGGCATCCGTCGCCCGCTCCACTGGCTTCAAGGCGATGATCCTCACGGCGAAGCATCACGATGGCTTCTGCCTCTGGCCGACGGCGACGACGCGGCACAGCATCGCCGCGAGTCCGTTCCGCGGCGGCCGCGGCGATGTCGTGCGCGAGTTCGTGGACGCCTGCCGCGCCGAGGGGCTGCGCGTGGGCGTCTATGTCAGTCCCTGGGATCGCAACCATCCGACCTACGGCGACTCCGCCGCGTACAACGACGTGTACGAGGCGCAGCTCACGGAGCTGCTGACGCAGTACGGCCCGGTCCACGAGGTCTGGCACGACGGTGCCAACGGCGAGGGACCCAACGGCAAGCGGCAGGAGTACGACTGGCCGCGGGTGTGGTCGCTGGTAAAGCGCCTGCAGCCGGAGGCGGTGATCTTCTCCGATGCCGGCCCCGACGTGCGATGGATCGGCAACGAGATCGGCGTGGCCGGCGAGACCAACTGGTCCACCGTGCGGCCGGAGATCGTGCCCGTGCCCGGGCTCAGCGGTGACGAGGTGATGCGCTCGCTGCAGCAGGGCGATCGCGACGGGACCGTCTGGCGCCCGGGCGAGACGGACGTCTCCATCCGGCCCGGCTGGTTCTATCACCCCGCCGAGGACGCGCGCGTGCGCTCTGGGGAGAATCTCGAGCAGCTGTACTTCAGCTCGGTGGGCCGCAACTCGAAGCTGCTGCTCAACGTGCCGCCGACGCGCGAGGGATTGCTGCACCCGAACGATGTGCGCAGCCTGCAGGAGATGCGTGCGCGCCTCGACGCACGTTTTGCACACGACGTCACCGTCGGCGCGACGCGCGGCTTCGTGCCCGGCCAACGGATGCAGGCGATTGCGGAACTGCGTTTCCGCGAAGGCGCCACCGTGCACACGATCGATCTCTCAGAGCAGATCAGCGAGGGCCAGCGAGTCGCGCGCTTCGTCGTCGAAGGCGCGACGGACAGCGGCTGGGCCGAGCTCCATTCCGGAACGACGATCGGCTATCGGCGGCTGATTCCGATCGCGCCGCAGCGGCTCGCGGGGCTCCGCGTGCGCGTCACGGATGCCGTGGAGCCACCGATTCCGCTGGGCATCCGCGCCTACGGCTGAGCACGGCAGCGCCCTCACCGTACCGGCATCCAGGAGCTATTCTTTCCCTCACGATGTCATTCTCGACCCAAACACTCCGCCTCACCGCCCTGCTCGGCTTGGTCGCTGTCGCCCTGCCGGCACAGTCGCCCAGCCAACGCCCGGCGTCGCTGGGGCTCCAGGCCAACATCACGTTCCTCTACTACCGCGACATCCCGCGCGCGCAGCGCTTCTACGAAGACGTGCTCGGGCTCGCGCTCGCGGTGGATCAGGGCTACTCGAAGATCTATCGCGTGTCGGCGACGTCGTACGTGGGCCTCGTGGACCAGGCGCAGGGCCTGCATCGGTCCTCCGAGCAGAAGCCCGTCACGCTGAGCTTCGTCACCGCCGACGTGGATGCGTGGTACGCCTACTTGCGCGGCAAGGGCGTGGAGATGGTACACGCACTCGCCGATGGCACGCGGCAACCGACGCGCGGCTTCGTCGCCAAGGATCCGGAGGGCTATTACCTCGAGTTCGAGACCTTTCGCGACGATCCGCAGAACGCCGTCGTGCGCCAGCAGCTCGGCGCGGATGCGCCGACGCCCGAGCAGCGTGACGCGATGCAGTGGGCCGAGCGGTTGCTCGAGCGGTACCTCGGCGACGTGAACCAAGACGGCGAGAAGCCGGAGGGCTGGTCGCCGTTGCAGGAGATCGAACGCGACCTCTCGCCGGAACTGGCGGCGGCGCTGAAGGCCGACCGCGAGGCTGCGATGGCCAATGACGAGGAGATCGTCGGGTTGGACTTCGACCCGTTCGTGAACGCCCAGGACATCTGCGGGCCGTATCAGGCGCGCGGCGCCGCGCCGTATGAGGGCAAGCTCGATGTCGTGATCTACAACGGGTGCGGCTGGGGGCATCCGTTCGTGCCCGACGTCATCTACGTGCTGGAACGCCGCGCCGACCGCTGGGTATTGGCAGACATCCGCTACCCTGGCCAATCGACGCTCCTGCAGATCCTCGCCTACTACGCCGAACAACGGAAGCAGCCCTGATGTCCCTCGACCGCAACAGTTCGATCATCCTCGCCGTGGGCATCGCGCTCGGCGGCCTGCTCGCGGGCCACGGCGTCGTGCGCGCCAAGGGCGCCGACCGCTACGTAACCGTGAAGGGCGTCGCCGAGCGCGAGGCGATGGCCGACCTCGCCATCTGGCCGCTGCGCATCGTGGCCGCCAGCGAAGACCTCTCGCGAGCCAACAACGAGCTGCAGACGAGCGTGGGGCGCATCAAGCGCTTTCTGGCGCGGCACGGCGTGGACACCACGCAGATCACGCTGCAGGACTTCGCCGTGCGCGACAAGCAGGCGCTGGAGTACGGCGGCCAGATGGGCGGACCGCGCTACCTGATCACGCAGACGGTGCTGGTGCGCTCGACGCAGCCCGAGGTCGTCGCGGCGGCGAGCCAGCGAGTGGCCGAGCTGGTGAACGAGGGCGTGGTGCTTTCGAGCGGCGAGCAGTACGGCAACGGCGGGCCGACCTTCGTGTTCACGGGGCTCAATGCGCTCAAGCCGGAGATGATCGCGCAGGCGACGGCGCGGGCGCGCGAAGCGGCGCAGCAGTTCGCCGAGGACGCCGGCTCATCGCTGGGCGGGATTCGCCAGGCGAATCAGGGCTACTTCGAGATCCTGCCGCGCGACCAGGCGATGGGCATCGGGGAGGCCAGCCAGGTGAAGAAGACCATCCGCGTGGTCGCGACGGTGGAGTACCTGCTCAAATAGCTTCCGTGGATTGGGGACTCTGGACACTCCGAAGGTGAGTTGGCCGGCCTAGGCCCACGGTCCGCAGTGACAGGAGCTCCACCGGAGAGGTAGTTCAGCGTATGAGAGCCTTACTCGTGCTGCTCGTCCTCGCGCCGCTGGCCGGATGCAGCGACCTGTTCGCGCCGCGATCTCCCGCGCTGCGCATCACCGTCGCCGAGAGCCTCGTGCAGCCGACGGTTGAACTGGTGACGGGCGATCGATACACCATCTACCGCACGCGCACGTTGATTGACGTCGAGGTGCAAAACGCGTCGACGAAGTCGGTCCTGCTGCCGATCTGCGGATACGGCAACACGGTACCTGCGTTCGTCCTCGAGCGCGCCGACGGCAGCGCCAGTCGGTTGCAGTCGCGACTCATCTGCGGCGGAGGATCGGAACTCGAGGTGCCGGGTGGCGACGTGGTGCGATTCACGGTCGAACAGCCCGCCGACCTGTTTTGCGGCGAGTACTCCGACTGTCCGATGAGCGACCCCAAGACCTGGGGTTACCATCGCCTGCGGCTGTTCACCGAGGCAGGGGACGTCGCAAGCAATCGGTTCGTCATCCGATCGCCGATCATCTGGGACTGACGCGGCGCGGCAGGGCAGCGAGAAGGGGCGGACGGCCACTGGCCGCCCGCCCCTCTTCGCGCGTCGCTGACGCTGCTTACTCGCCCTTCGCCGGCAAGTGCGGCAGCTGCTGCCCCGCCCCGCTCTTGAGCAATCCGCTCTTGGTGTACACCTCGAGCTTCTCGCGCGTGTCCACGATGTCGAGGTTGCGCATCGTGAGCTGCCCGATGCGGTCCAGCGGCGTGAAGAACGCCTCGCCCTTCTCCATCGTGAGCCGCTCCGGCTTGTACGTGAGGTTCGGGCTCGACGTGTCCATAATCGAGTAGTCGTTGCCACGACGCAGCTCGAGCGTGACCTCGCCCGTGACGGCGCGCGCCACCCAGCGCTGGGCGCTCTCGCGCAACATCAGCGACTGCGGGTCGAGCCAGCGCCCCTGGTACAGCAGGCGGCCGAGCTTCTTGCCGTTGATGCGGTACTGCTCGATGGTGTCTTCGTTGTGGATGCCCGTCACGAGGCGCTCGTAGGCGATGAACAGCAATGCCATACCCGGTGCCTCATAGATGCCGCGGCTCTTGGCCTCGATGATGCGGTTCTCGATCTGGTCCGTCATCCCGAGCCCGTGACGCCCACCGATCGCATTGGCCTCATAGAACAGGTCGAGTAGCGTCGCGAACGACTTGCCGTTCAGCGCCACCGGCACGCCTTCCTCGAAGCGCACGCTGACGGTCTCCTTCTTCACCGCGCAGTCGTCCTTCCAGAACGGCACGCCCATAATGGGCTGCACGATGTGCATCCCCTTGTCGAGGAACTCGAGATCCTTGGCTTCGTGCGTGGCGCCGAGGATGTTGGAGTCCGTCGAGTAGGCCTTCTCGGTGCTCATCTTGTACTCGAAGCCGTTGGCGACGAGGTACTCGCTCATTTCCGTGCGGCCGCCGAGCTGGTCAATGAAGGCCTGGTCGAGCCAGGGCTTGTAGACCTTGAGGTTCGGGTTGGTGAGCAGGCCGTAGCGATAGAACCGCTCGATGTCGTTGCCCTTGAACGTCGAGCCGTCGCCCCAGATGTGGACGTCATCTTCGCGCATCGCGGCGACGAGCATCGTGCCGGTGACGGCACGGCCCAGCGGCGTGGTGTTGAAGTACGTCTGGCCACCGGTGGTCACGTGGAAGGCGCCGCTCTGGATCGCGGCGATGCCCTCCGCCACGAGCTCGTGACGGCACTCGACCAGGCGCGCCTTCTCGGCGCCGTAGGCCATCGCCTTGCGCGGGATCTCCTCGTAGTCGGACTCATCCGGCTGGCCGAGGTTCGCGGTGTAGGCATACGGGATGGCGCCCTTGGCGCGCATCCAATGGAGGGCGGCGGAGGTATCGAGGCCGCCGGAGAAGGCGATGCCGACGCGCTCGCCCTTCGGGAGCGCCTGGAGGATCGTGGCCATTGCGGGTTCTGCTGGAGAGAGTCGAAACGAACGTCCCGAAAGATAATCCCCCGCCCCGCTCTTGCGGCCGCCTCGCCGGACCTGCACCGTTCCCGCTCCCCCGTCACCCGAGTGCCCCGATGCGCGCTCCCTCCCGCGGTATCCTCGCCTGTGCCGGCGTCGCGTTCGCACTCGGCTGTGCGTCGCCCGAGCCATCACGCGACGTGATCTACGCGTGGGCCGCTGGTGCCGACAGCTCGGCCGCAGATTTCCTGGCCGTGATCGATGTGACGCCTGGGAGCGCGGCGGCGGGCCAAGTCATCACGCGGGTGGAGGTCCCCGGCCGGGGGAACGGACCGCATCACAGCGAGCACGAACTCGCTGGCGACGGACGGTTGTTCGTGAACGGGTTCGCCAGCGGCCAAAGCTGGGTGTTCGCCGTCTCCGCCCCGACGGCGCCGCGCGTCGTCAAGCGGTTTGGCGACGCCGGCGGCTACTCACACCCACACTCGTTCATCCGTCTGCCGAACGGCAACGTGCTCGGCGTCTTCCAGATGCAGCATACGGCATCGGGAATGCGACCGGGCGGTCTCGTGGAGTTCACGCCGGACGGCGAGGTCGTGCGCGCCTCGGCGCCGCAGCCGGATTCGATCCCGGACGCGCACCGCGTGTACTCCGGCCTCGTCGTCGGGGCGCTGGACCGCATCGTGACGACGTCAACGGATATGGCCGACGGAGGTGCGGAATCGCGCCGTGTGCAGGTCTGGCGTCTCTCGGACCTCGCACTGCTGCACACCTTCTCCCTGCCGGACGGGCCACTGGGCGACGAGGCGCGGTACACGGCCGAGCCACGCCTGATGAAGGACGGACGAACGGTGACGGTCTCCACGTTCAACTGCGGCCTGTACCTGCTGGACGGGCTCGACGGTGATGCCCCGAGCGGCCGGCTGGTCTCGACTTTCCCGCGCCGTGACGACACGAGCTGCGCCATCCCGTACATCGTCGGCGACTACTATCTGGTCACGGTGCCCGCCTACTCGGCCGTCGTCGCGCTCGACATCAGCGATCCCACCGCGCCCCGCGAAGTGTCGCGCGTGGCGTTCGACAGCACGGATGTGCCGCATTGGATCTCGCTCTCACCTGACGGCCGCCGAGTGGTGGTGACGGGTTACGCGACGATGCAGCGCCGCATCGAGCTGCTCGACTTCGATCCGGCTTCCGGCGCGCTGTCGCGCGCACTGACGGTGCCGGACGTCGGCGGCGTACCGCACGGGACCGTGTTCGGGCGGCGATAGTGCGTCCGCCCGGCGACTCCGCGCCGTGACACAGCCAGCGGCAGCCGTCCGCAGCTTCGGCCTCACCGCCGCCACCGCCGTGCTGATCTCCAATATGGTCGGCACGGGTGTCTTCACTTCGCTGGGCTTCCAGGTCGTGGACCTGAGCAGCGGCTTCGCGCTGCTGGCGCTCTGGGTGATCGGCGGCCTGCTCGCGCTGAGCGGCGCGCTGTGCTACGCCGAACTCGGGGCGATGCACCCGCGCTCGGGCGGCGAGTACGTGTATCTCACGGAAGCCTGGTCACCGCGCCTCGGCTTCATCGGCGGCTTCGTCTCGATGACGGCGGGCTTCGCGGCCCCCATTGCCATCGCGGCGATGGCATTCGGCCGCTACGCGGCGCAGGTCCTGCCGGTGGCGCCGATGCTCGCGACCGCGGCCGTGCTCACGCTGGTCGCCGTCGTGCAATGGACGGGCGTCACGCTGGCGCGGCGCTTCCAGGTGGTGACGACGGGCAGCACGCTGTGCATCATCGTGGCCTTCGTCACGATCGGACTCTCGAGCGGCCCCGTGGAGCCGATCTCCTTCGCACCGGACGCGGAGGCCTTCCGGCAGATGGCGACGGCACCGTTTGCGATCTCGCTCATCTATGTGGTGTATGCGTACACGGGATGGAATGCGATCGGCTACGTGGCCGGCGAGGTGACGGATCCGCAGCGGACGATCCCGCGCGCCGTGGTGGGCGCGGTGCTGCTCGTCGCCCTGCTGTATCTCCTGCTGCACCTGGTGTTCCTGCGCACGGTGCCGCTCGACGCGCTGCGCGGCACGGTGGAAGTCGGCGCGCTCTCGGGCACGCGCATCCTCGGCGACATCGGCGGCCGCGTGATGAGCGCACTCATCGCGCTGGTGCTGGTGGCGACGATCAGCGGCTTCCTGCTCGCCGGCTCGCGCGTGATGCAGGCCGTGGGGGAAGGCACGGCGCGCCTGGCCTGGCTGGGCGCGCGCGGCGCCGACGGCGTGCCGCGTCGCGCCCTGGCGGTGCAACTCGCGATGATCGCCCTGCTCATCGTCACGGCGAGCTTCGAGACGGTGATGGCCTATGCCGGCATCGTGCTCAATCTCTCGAACCTGCTGGCCGTCGCCGGCCTGATGAAGCTGCGGCGCGCGGCGCCGGAGCTCCCGCGTCCGTTCCGCACGCCGCTCTACCCGCTGGTGCCGCTCACCTTCGCGGCGCTCTCCGCGTGGATGATCCTCTTCGTCATCTGGCAGCGGCCGAGCGTCATCCTCGCCGCGCTGGGCACGCTCGTCGCGGGCTCCCTGCTCTACAGCTACGTCGAACGCGCCTAGCCTCAGCCGTCCAGCGTCCCGACGAAGACCCAGCCCGCCCAGTGGATGGGATTCTTGAAGCGCGCGTCCTGCAGCACGTCGCGCTGGGCGTCGCGCAGCGCCGTCGGTGCGGAATAGCCGTCGAGGTAGTAGAAGTAGAAGCGCTCCATCAGGAATGCCGTGCTCTCGTCCGGCACCTTCCACAGCGACATCAGCATCCCCCGCGAGCCGGCCGAGAGCAGCGACGCCTGCAGGCCGAGCACGCCCTGCCCGGTGACCTCGGTACCGCGGCCGGTCTCGCAGGCGGAGAGCACGACGAGGTCGAGGCCGCGGAGGTCGAGCGCGAGGATCTGCTCGGCGGTGAGATTGCCCGCCGGGTTCACGTTCGCGCCGGCGAGCGCGAGGCCGGACTCGGCCAGCGGATTGCGCGACGCCACGGCGGGCGCGATCCGCACGGGGGACGCCCCGACGACACCGCGGCTGTTCACGACGTCCTCGCTCTCACCGAAGAAGAATCCGTGCGTCGCGAGATGCACGATGCGCGCGCTGTCGAGGGCGGCCGCAACCGCCTGCGGGGTGGCGGCCGCTCCGGTGACGGCCTGCGTGGGCACCCTGAGGCTGTCGGCGAGGCGCGCGATGGACTGCACTTCCGCCGCCGTGCCCGGCAGCGCCGGCCAACGCGTGCTCGGTCGCTCGCGCGCGGCCTGTCCGGACTCGAAGTCCACGCCGCCGACGAGCACCACGCCATTGCGATCCGACGGGCCGCGATCGTCGAGCAGCGCCATCAGCGCGCGCGCCGAGGGCACCTGCGCCGCGTTGGCGATGCCGAGGCGCTCGTTGTACGCGGTCAACGTCGCCCACGGCAGGCGCGACAGTTGGCCGTCCGGGCTGATCCAGACGAAGCGCAGCGAATCGGGCATCACCTTGGCGATCTCGTCCACCGTCGAGCCGACGACGCGCCAGAACTGGTCAATCGCGAACTGGTCGCCGGTGACTTCGCGGCGCCAGTCGCTCACGAAGGTCTCGATGCGCCCCGCCGGCCCGAGGTCTACGTAGCGCGGCACTTGCTCATCGGCGAGCACGATCGCGGCGGCATAGCGCGCCTGGTCGCCGAAGCCGTGGCGGAACACATCAATGAACGCCGTGCGCGCCGGCATCCGCGCGCGCAGCGAATCGCTGCCGCGCCAGCGGTCGGGCGTCTCCGGCACCAACGTGGCGAGCCGCCGCTCAAGGTCCTCCTTCTCCGTCGTAAGGCGCTCGCGCTCGCGGCGCAGCTCGGCCGCGTCCATTGACGGCGCGCGCTGCAGGAGTGACGTGAGGTCGTCGCGGACGCTCGCCAAGCGGCGGATGTCGGCATCGGCGTCGCGATCGGAGGCCAGGCGCGCCACCGCCGCCTGTCGGTCGATGCCGCGCAGCAACAGGCCTTTCCAGCCACCGAGGCGATCGTAGAGCTCGGGCAGGTCCTTGCGCTGGATGTGGATGGACATCAGCGCGAAGGTCGTCGCCTGCGGCAGCGTCTGCTCCAGGAAGGCCTGCTGCTCGGCCACGGCCAGCGTCGGCAGCACCTCGCGGGCGTATTGGTCGACGTCGCGCGTGGCGTCCAGCACGACCTGCACGCCCTCGGGACCCTTGCGCTGCGTCATCAGCAGATCCGCGAGATCGAAGCGCGCGCCGAAGCCCTGCGGGTGGGCCGGCCCCAGCGTGCGCGCATTGAGCGCGACGATGCGGCGCAGGACGCGCTCGGCCGCAGCGTAGTCCTGGCGCGCCTCCTCCAGCTCGGCCTCCATCGTCAGTGCGACGGCATACTCGGGCGACTCGGTACCGAAGGTGCGTCCGGCGGCGTCAATGCCCTGCCGGATGAGGACGGCGGCGGCGGCATAGTCCTGCGCCTTGATCAGGTTGCGGCTCAGCCCAAGCCGCGCCGCCGCGACGACGATGTGATCGTCGCCGAAGGTGCGGACGAGCGTCGGCAGCGAGCGTTCACGCAGCGCGCGTGCCTCGCCGGACTTGCCGGCGGCCTCGAGATCGCTGGCGTCGAGCAGCGCTCGCAACGCGCCCTCGGGAGTGGCGACCTCGGCCGACGCCAGTGACTCCAGTCGCGTCGCCCGCGCCGCGAAGCGCTGCGCCTGCTGGCGATCGCCGATGCTCGTGAGCAGGCTGCCGAGCGCCTTGAGGTACGGTACGAGCAACGGCGAGTCCTCGCCGGCGGCACGCTCCACGGTGGCGATGGCGCGCTCGTACTCCGCACGCGCCTCCGGCAACTTGCCTTCGGCCTCGAGCACTTCGCCGAGCGCACGTCGCACCTCGGCGACGGGCTCGCTCGCGGCACCGTGCACACGCTCACGGATGCGCAGCGAGCGCTCCAACGCGCTGCGCGCCGATGCGAACTCCCGCAGCGAAGTCTCGGCGCGGCCGAGTCCCAGCAGGGCCAGCGCGGCCTCCGGCGACTCCGCGCCCGAAGTGGTCTCGGCCGAGGCCAGCGCGCGACGCGCCGCGTCGCGCGTGACGCGCGGATCGAGCGATGTGGACGCCACGCCGAGGCGGAAGACGTCCAAGCCGGCGCGAATGTTCCGGAGCCGTGGATCGTCTGGCGCGAGCTCAGTCTCCAGAAGGACGACCGCGCGTTCGGCGACGCGTGCGATGTTCTCGACGCCGATCGTCAGCATCTCGTTGTTCGACGCCTTCGCCAGCGGGTCGAGCATCAGGGTGAGCTGAATCAACGCGATCTTTGATGGCTCTGAGTTCGGCCCGTCGGAGGTGTCCGTGAGTTCGAGGGCACGTGCGTAGTCGCTCCACGCGGCAGCGAGCTGGCCGTTGCCCGCGCGGGACTCGGCGCGCTGCCGGAGGCTCGAGGCCAGCTGGCGATACGTCGTAAGCGTCAGCGGATCCTTCGCCGGCAGCACCTTGAGCCGGATGGCGAGACCGCGTTCGTAGGCGGCCACGGCGCCATCGGCCTGACCGCTCGCGGCGCGCAGGAAGCCGAGGTTGTGCCATTCCTGCCCCGCCGCCGCGGACTCCGGCCCGGCGAGCGAATCCACGAGCGGTGCGAGCCGCTCCTGGTAGCGCACCGCGCCCTGGTACTCGCGGCGCTGGTACAGCACGAAGCTGAGCCCGCGCATCGTTTCCTCGGCCGCGATCGTCGACCCCACCCCTAACGAATCGAGTCGAGTGAGCATCCGCGTATAGGACTGCACGATGCCCGCGGTGTCGCCCCGCACGCGTCGTGCGCCGATCGCGCGGACCTCGGCGAGCAGCTCGTCGGAGACGGCGCGGACATCCGGTGACTCCGCCTGCCCCTGCGCCTGCGCGTCGCCGGATAGCAGCGCGCCGAGTGTCA
Source organism: uncultured Gemmatimonas sp. (assembly GCA_964649965.1). Classification (GTDB taxonomy): domain Bacteria; phylum Gemmatimonadota; class Gemmatimonadetes; order Gemmatimonadales; family Gemmatimonadaceae; genus Pseudogemmatithrix. The sequence goes on along the minus strand of CAZYQM010000014.1, from coordinate 8,201 downwards.
CCGCGAGCAGCGCTGCCGCAGACCGCCCGCGCAGTCGCTTGCCGATCGTCAGCACGCCCACGATCAACCCGCCGGAGACGATGCCGACGAGCGCGTCGAGCAGCAGCTTCACCGCGCCCCCCGCCGCGCCGGCGCCGTGCTCGGCCGCCGCCACCACGTGCTCCACCGCGGGGATCCCGTGCGCGACGATGCTACCGCCGACGAGGAACATCGCCGCCGTCCCGACGACCGAGAGCGCGCGCATCAGCCACGGGGCCATCCGCAGGATGCCGGCGCCGAAGGCGCGCGCCGACGCCGCGGCGCCGTGTTCCCCTTCGGTCCGCACCAGCTGCAGGCCGAGGTCGTCGAGCTTCACGATGCCCGCGACCAAGACATACACGAGCACCGTGATCCCGACGCCGATCAGGCTCAGCGCCACGACCTGCTGCATCATCGGCGCGCTGCTCATCGTGCCGAGCGCGATGACCACGATCTCCGCCGAGAGGATGAAGTCCGTGCGGATCGCTCCGCGGATGCGCGTCTTCTCGAGCGCGACGAGGTCCACCTCGGGATTCGCCAACGCCGCGACGCGCACCTCGCGGGCGACCGCCTCCTCAGGCTCCGCCGCGCGGTGCGCGAGCCTGTGCCAGACCTTCTCGAAGCCCTCGTAGCAGAGGAAGAGGCCGCCGACCATCAAGAGGGGCAGGATCATCCGCGGCGCGAAGGCGCTGATGAGCAAGGCCGCCGGCACAAGGATGGCCTTGTTCACGAAGGATCCCTTGGCGACCGCCCAGACCACCGGCAGCTCGCGATCCGCCTGGAAGCCCGTGACCTGCTCGGCGTTGAGGGCAAGGTCGTCGCCGACGACGCCCGAGGTCTTCTGCACCGCAACCTTGCTCAAGGTGGCAACGTCGTCGAGCAGCGTGGTGATGTCGTCGAGAAGCGCGAGGAGACTGGTGGCCATAGGAATGAAAGCAAGCCGCGGACTGGCACGGAACAAGGGTCCGCATCGTAGTTTTCCCCGTGCGCCGCAGGGTGCGGCGCCGTCACCGGGAGGATATACCGCCTTATGCTCGTCGTGACCACGGACACCATCGAAGGCCGCCCCGTCAAGAAGACGCTCGGACTCGTCTCCGGAGAAGCCATCCTCGGCGCCAACATCTTCCGCGACTTCTTCGCCGGCATCCGCGACATCGTCGGCGGCCGCTCGGCGGCCTACGAAGAGGAACTGCGCAAGGCCAAGGAGATCGCCATCTCCGAGATGCGGCAGCAGGCTGCGGAGATGGGCGCAAATGCCGTCGTCGGCGTGGACCTCGACTACGAGAACATCACCGTCGGCCAGACCGGCGGGATGCTGATGGTGAGCGCGAGCGGCACGGCGGTCGTGGTCTGATCACGGCAGCCGCCGCGACGCTTCGAAGCGCGAGCCGTCCGGGAGCAGGGCCCGGATGCGCAGCGGCTCGCGCAGCGCAGCCGGCGGGAGTTCGACCTCGAAGCCCTCGCCGGCGATGCGCGCGCGACGGCCGTTCACCCAGAGCCGCGCGCCTAACGGCAGTCGCTCGGCGCGCCCGTACAGCGTGATCACCTGCTGTACGCCGACGGGCTCGATCAGCGGACACTGCGCGCCGCAGGTCGAGGTCCAGGGCAGCGAGTCGTCCAGCGCGGCGGCGTTCGCCAGCGCCATCGGCGCCGCGCTGCTGCCGAGTACGATGTCCGCGCCTGCTTGGTGCACCATCACGGGATAGTCGAGGCGCTCCAGCACGCGCGTGGCGAGCGCGGACGCGAGGCGGATAGGCGCATCGCGGTGCTCGTCACCTAGCGCCTGCAGGAGCGCGAGCCCCAAGGCGGTCAGCGGCGCGTCACCGCCGGCGACCTGCACGGGCAGGCCCGGAGAGGCGAAGGCCGTGAGGTCGCGCGTCGCCACGCGTGCGCCGGGCGGGGCCGCCAGATGCTCGCGCAGGTTCTCGAAGTAGCTCGCGCCGGTGGGCGCATCGAAGACCAGCACGATGCGGCGCGTGCGTAGCGCGGCCAGCCACGGCCCCAGCACGTCGGCGCGCAGCAGTCGCCCCTCGAACGACGCCGGCGGGGCGGCACCCGGCGAGGCCGGCGGCGGTGGCAGCGGCTGCGAGTCGGCGAGCACGAGGAAGCGCGGCGCCGCGAGCCCGCGGTAGCCGAGGATGAAGACATCGCCGGCACGGATCTCGGCGGCGATGCTATCGAGCGCGGCCATCACGGCTTCGCGCGTGGCGGCCGAGCCGAGCAATCGGCGCGCGCGCACGTCGCGATGCGCACCCGCGATGACCACCAGCGAATCGTGGAGCGCCTGCGCGGAGGCTTCTGCACCGGGTTGATCCACGGCGGCATCGCCGTAGGCGGAGATGCCGACCGTGAGCACGTGCAGCGTCGATCGCGCGGCTGTCGGCCTTGCCGCGCTGCCGTCACCCTGCGCGGATGCGACGGCGGGCAGGCACGCAAGCACCGTGCGAGCCGCAAGCAGCCAACGCCGCGCGCTGCCCCGCCGGAACATCAGCGCAGCCGCGCGGCGACCGGCGACCAATCGAACACGGAGAGGGTCACGTAGCCGCGCGGACGACCGTACGTATCGCTGACGCGCAGCTCCGAGGCATCGGCGATCGCGTCGCCGACCTGCATTCCCTCGAGGCTCCGGTGACGCATCCACGCCGCACCGATGCCGAGGCGGATGAAGCCATAGCTGATCGCCGTGCCGACGCCGAAGGTCGGCGTGCTGCCCGCGCCGACGACGATTTCCGGCAACCAGATGGCGATGCCGCTCGTCTCACGGCGGTCGAGCGGACCCCAGGTGACGCCGAGCATTCCGGCGGCGGTGAAGCGCGCATCCGTGCGTCCCGTCTGGGCCACCGTCGTGCCACCGCCGTCCGTCGTCGTCCCGTACACCGGGAAGCGGCCCTGCGGGGCCGCGAAGCCGCCGATGCTCAGCGAGGGCGAAATCAGCACGCGCGGCTGCACGGTGACGGTCCAGCTCGTCGCGCCGAGTTCGGCGACGCGCGCCAGTTCTGTCTCGGTCCGCGGCGTCACGTTCACGGTCATCGCACGTCCGCTGCCGGTGCGCAGGCGCAGGCTGTCGAGCGTCTGCGTGCCACAGGCGCCGGCCACGATGCCCACGAGGCGCTCGAGCCGATACGCCGTCGTCACAAGGCTCTCGTAGTCATCGAGCACCAGCGATGCGCGACTGTCCACGACCAGCGCGGTGTCGTAGGCCGCCTTCCACGAGAGCTGCTCGAAGTAGCCCGGCCCCGCGATCGCGTCGGCCAGCTCGGCGTGCGCCCGCGCGACTTCGAATACGCCCGAGAGCAGGTCCTGCGCGGTCGAAAGACGTACCGGCGCATCGTCACCGCAGGCCACCGCGCGCGGCAGCAGCGCCTTGAGGTCCGCCGCCGCCTGTTCGGGCGGCGTGCCGAGGCGCATCCGCTCCAACGAATAGAGCGTCGTGCTCTGCAGGCGCTGGATGCCCGTGCGGCCCTGCACCGCGCGGTCCACCTTGCCGACGGCCGCCCGCAGGCTCGTCGTCGCGTCGGCGATCAATCGGCGGTCCGTCTCGGCCAATGCCGCCATCGCCTCCGCCACATCCTCGCCGCCTCCGCGGCCGTCGATCGCCGCCGCCACCGTGCGAAGCTCGGGCATATACGGCGCGGAGCGGATGACGAGGGACTTCACGGACTCGAGGTCCGGGATGGGGACGTTCTCCTGCTCCGTGGCGAAGCGGTACAGCGCCGTGTTCGTCCCGACGACGCGTACCGTCACCACGGTCCCGCGTGGTACACGGACCGTCGGATTGCGCCCGACGGCCGTGGTGTCCACGCGGTCGCCGACGGAGAGGATGAACCGCGCCTCTCCGCTGGCGTGATCGATCTCCACGACGCCCCGCCGCTGCTGCTGGGCCGCCACCGGCACGGCCGAGACGGCCAGCAGCAGGGCGAGGACGTCGCGGCCGCGCATCCTACTTGCGGCCTGCGCCGATCGCGAGCACGGCGCCTTCGTTCACCAACGTCGCCAGCGACCACGAGCCGCGGTCCCAGGTGTACATCATCCCGTTCGGGGTCTTCTGCTCGAGATGCGGGTTGCCGAGCGCGCGGGTCACGTTCGACCAGCTGTCGCCCACGGTGACGCCGCCCACCGCGCCGGCGGCCCGGCTCTCGACGACGATCATCTTCACCGTGCCCTCGCCGTCGAACCCGACGACGATGCCACGGGCCGGGTAGCGCCACACCGCACCGGCGTTGGCCGCGCCGCCGTCGGGTTCACCGAGCGCACCGATCACGCGCGACCGCTGCGCGCCGAACTCCACGCCCGCCACGGACGGCGGCGCCACGCTGGCCGTCGTCGGTGCGGTCGTCGCCGCCGGCGTGCCTCCGTTGGCCGACACGAGCTGCTGCGCCTCACGCGCCCAGTTCGAGCGGCTGTCCATCTGCAGGTAGCGATTGGCGTAACGCACGGCCGCCTCGCGGTCACCCATCGCCGCGGCCACGCGCGCCTGGTTGAAGATCACCTGCCGCGGCACCTGGTTGCCCGCCGCCTGCTCGGCGCGCGTGAACGCCGCCCGCGCCTCGGCGTTGCGGTTGGCGAGGAAGAGGACCACGCCCTGGTTGTTCGCCACGAACGGATCGCGCGGGGCGCGCTCCGCCGCGAGGTTCACCCGCTCGATCGCCGCCGGCATCTCGCCGTCGTAGGCCTCGATTACCGCGAGGTTGGCCAGGGTGTACGGATGCGCATCGCGCAAGAAGACGCGCTGGAAGGCTTCCTTGGCCGGGCGGCGCGCCGCCACGCCCTCGTTCGGATTGGAGCCGCGGATGTTGCCCATAAAGCGCGCGTCATACGCCGGCATCGCCGGCCGCACGCGCAGGTCGCTCGGACTCGAGCCGTTCAGCCACTGCTGCGCGAGCACGACCGCGCGCGCGTGGTTGGCGGCGTTCATCGTCGGGAAGGCCTCGAGCACGCGGTCCAGCATCGCCAGCGCGGAGTCCGGCAGCTCGTTGGCTTCGATCAGCGCGACGGCATCGTCGTAGTCGCGCTGCAGCAGCTTCAGGCGGCCACGGGCGATCTCCAGCTCGGCCACGCGCTCGGCGGCCCGCGGATGCCCGCCCAGCCAGGTGATCTGGTTGCGCCACTGACGGCTCTGACGTTCGTCGCGGTCCATCGAGTCGAACAGGTCGATCGCGTCCTGCACCTCGTAGCCGATGCGCAGGATGTACAGCGCACCCGCGCGGTCCGCGTCGAGCTCCTGGTTGCGCTCGAAGCGCTGCGACGCGGTGATCACCGAGTCGCGCACCGCGGCACCGAGGCTCGCCGCCTGGCGCATCCGGCGCTGCAACTCCTGCCGGCGGGCGACCGTCTGCTGCACGTTCTCCGTGTGGCCGAGCTCGAGATGCCCGAACTCGTGCCCGATCACGGCGGCGATGCAGCCGAGGTAGAGGCGACGCTTGCGCTGCGCATCACCCTGCGACTTGGGACCCGCGTACTGGTCGCAGTAGAGCGGCAGGCCGACGTTGATGAGCATCCCGCCGCCGGGAATCGCTGACGCGTTCAGCGACGAGTCCATCACGATCTCCCACTTCAGCGGATGCGTGTCGTAGCCGACCGTGCGCTGCACGGCGGCAATCACGCCCCCGACGTCCTGCCGGCGCTGCGCGTCGGTATCGCGACCGAATCGCCGCACGCGGTCGGCGAGCACCTGGTCGGCGATCTCACGCAGCTCGGAGACGGTCATCATATTGTCGGCATCCGAGACGAGCTGCTGCTGGGCGCCGCCGAGGCTCGGCAGCGACGCCAACAGCAGCGCCACGAAGGCCGCGGGAAGGAAACGGAAAGATCGGGTCATCGGTCTGGTGGTGAGGGTGAGTACGGGGGACAACGATCTCAGGGCTGCGTGGTACGGATGACGACGCGGTCGAGCGACCAGCTCAGCGGGGCCGCCGTGCTCGTACCGCGCGTGCGGTTGCCCGTGCCGCCGAGCAGCGACGAGAGCCCGCCACCGCCGGCGCCGCGCGTGGCGCTGCGCACGCCGCTCCACTCGAAGGCCCAGGGTTCGATGGGCTCGTCGCTGGCGAGGAGCAGGAACGAATCCACGCCGTAGGGCTCGCCGACGCCGAAGCGCGACTGCGGCCCCAGCGCGATGCTCGTCGGCCACTTGCCGCTGGGTGCCCGCTCGAAAGGCACGCGGTTCTCGACGTTGCCACCCTGCGGGTAGAGCAGCGCGGAGTTGCCGTGCGAGTCAATCGCGAACACGTAGATGCGGCGACGCTCGACCATCTCGCTGATCGCGGCGCTGTCCGCCACGAGTTCGATCTCGTACTGCTCGCCGCCGCGGAAGCTGCCGTCGCGCACGAGCTGCCCGTCGCTGAGCCGGCGGAAGGCGAGCCGATAGGGGAAGCTGCGACCGCCCGGCGGCGCCTCGAGCAGGAACCACGAGCGCACGCGCGCCAGCGTGAAGGCCTTGTCGGCGATCTGCCGTGCGATGGCCGCGTCACCCGCCGCGAGCGGGTGCCAATCGGTGCGCAGCGGCAGCGGCGAGGTGTTGGCGATCGCCTGCGACGCCGTCGGTTGCACCAGCGCGTACTCGAGGCCCGCGCCCGTCGCCCGACCCACCAAGGCATAGGTCGCGTTGCCGAGCTCGGTGGCCATCGCGACGGAGCTCCCCGTCGGGAATGCCGCCTTCAACGCCTCGGCCGTCGCCGTGGTGGGCGGGAGGTTCACGAAGAATCGCACGGCCGGCGCGTCGCCGCGCAGGCGGCCGAGCCGTTCGCGCAGCAACTGCGGCGTGATGCGCCGCGGCAGCGCCATCGGCGCGGCCCCGCTGGGCTTCAGCTCCCAGCCCGCCGTGCCCCACTGCATCACCACGAAGGGCAACGAGTCGATCGGCAACTGCGAGAGGTCGTCGAGCCATTCGATGCCGTCCTCGCCACGCAGCTCGGCGGCCGAGTCGGCGATGGCCAGCAGTTGATCGGCGCTGGGGATGCCCGCCGGCACGAACAGCGTGATGCCCGCGCTCGGCGCGGCGACCCAGCGCTCGAGGACGAAGAGGTCGCCCGCCTGCACGCGCGTCGCCTCACCGGCCGTGACGCGGCCGCGCGTGCGGCTCACGCCGAGGACCGTGTCCACGGTGATGCGGATCGTCGAGTCGGCATCGGTGGCCAGCTTGCGCAGCACCGCACCGGCGCGGATGCCCAGCGCCGGACCGCCCTGGAGCTCGATGCCGCGATCGTTGACGCGCAGCACCGCGACGGACGTGCTGCCCTCGGTGGACGCCGCGCCGCCGAAGAGCG
>CAZYQM010000014.1:298-911 GCA_964649965.1 uncultured Gemmatimonas sp. | reverse complement strand
GACGCTCGAAAACCTGATCGAGCAAGCGGCGGCCGCCGAAGAGCGGGCGCTGCTGGCGGTCGAGCGTGGCGTCGAGCACCGGCTCCTGCGGCAGGCCGTCCATCTGCATCCGCGCCTTCATCCGGCGGAAGACGTTCACCGCGGACTCGCCGGGCGCGACGTTGTTGAGCGTCTCGAGCAGCGCGACCGTGAACACGCCGCGCGGCTCACCGTTGGGACCGGCGCGCTCGAGCGCGCTCTGGTAATCCTGCGCCGCCGAGAGCACGAGCGCGCCGCGGCGGTCCGGCGACGCGTCCTGCCCCACGCCGGGATCGGCGGCATCGCGTTCGTCGATCGCCGCCCAGCGCTCCACCGCCTGCGACAGCCCGCCGCGCGTGATGGAGCCCGAGTGGCAGCTGTCGAAGATCAGCACCAGCTCCACACCCTTGTCGAGGAAGGGATTGAAGAGGCGCGCGAGTTCCTTGTCGCGGATGTCGTAGGCGCCGATGTTCGCGTCGGCGACGACGATGGTCTGGTCGAGCTTGTTGGGCGACGGCGACAGCGAGTTGCGTCGCTGCGAGCCGTGGCCGGCGTAATAGAAGACGACCACGTCCCCGCGCTGCGATTGCTCGAG
>CAZYQM010000014.1:0-288 GCA_964649965.1 uncultured Gemmatimonas sp. | reverse complement strand
ACCGTCGCCTCGATCGCCGCGCGCGTCGCCGCACCGTCGGTGAGCAGGGTGGTGTTCGCGCCCGGGAAGCCGAAGCGCGAGACCAAGAGGTCCCGCATCGCCGTCGCATCGTTCACGGCGCCGTTGAGGTTGGTGATGCGCCGCGTTGCCGTGAACTGCTGGCCGGCGGCGTCGGTCACGGCATCGTATCGGTTGATGCCGACGACGACCGCACGGCGCGTCTGCGCCTCGAGGGTGATCGGCAGTGCCGCGACCAGGCAGACTGCAGTGACCAGCGCCCAGATGCGT
>CAZYQM010000013.1:0-23967 GCA_964649965.1 uncultured Gemmatimonas sp. | reverse complement strand
CACGCATCCGCCGGCGAGAAGGAGATCCTCAAGGGGATCTCCCTCGAGATCAAGCCGGGCGAAGTCCACGCCATCATGGGCCCCAACGGCTCCGGCAAGTCCACGCTCGCGCAGGTGATCGCGGGGCACCCGGGCTATGAAGTGACCGCCGGCTCCATCGAATACAGCGGCGAGGACCTCCTCGAGCTCGAGGCCGAGGAGCGCGCGCAGAAGGGCGTCTTCCTCGCCTTCCAGTATCCGGTCGAGATCCCGGGCGTGACGAACGCCTACTTCCTCCGCGCCGCGTACAACGAGATTCGCAAGGCGAACGGCGAGCCGGAAGTCGATCCGATCGAGTTCCTCGACATTATGGAAGAGAAGCTCAAGGTCGTCGAGATGGATCCGTCGATGATGCAGCGCTCCGTCAACGCCGGCTTCTCCGGCGGCGAGAAGAAGCGCAACGAGATCCTCCAGATGGCCGTGCTCGAGCCGAAGCTCGCGGTGCTCGACGAGACGGACTCCGGCCTCGACATCGACGCGCTGCGCATCGTGGCCGAGGGCGTGAACAAGCTGAAGAAGCCGACCAACGCGACGATCGTCGTGACGCACTACCAGCGCCTGCTGAACTACATCGTGCCCGACCACGTGCACGTGCTGGCCGGCGGCCGCATCATCAAGTCCGGCGGCAAGGAGCTCGCGCTGGAGCTCGAGGCGAAGGGCTACGATTGGCTGCTCGAGCCGGCGGGAGTCTGAGCGTGACGACCCCGTACGTCGAACAGTTCGAGGCGCTGGCGCAGGGCGGCGGCAAGGACGATCCGTCCTGGCTGCCTGCGCTGCGCAAGAAGGCCTTCGAGCGCTTCACCACCCTCGGCTTCCCGACCACGCGTGACGAGGACTGGCACTTCACCTCGGTCACGCCGATCGCCGAGCGCACGTTCAAGGCGATCAAGCCGGCGGCGACGTCGCTGACGCTCTCCGACCTCGAGGACTACCTCGTGGATCCGGAGTGGCATCGCCTCGTCTTCGTGAACGGCAAGCTGGAGCCGTCGCTGTCGCAGTTCACCGGCCTGCCGGCGGACGTGCAGCTGGTGCCGCTCTCCGAGGTCCTCAAGGAGGAGCCGGAGTGGGCCAAGGAGCACCTCGGTTCGCTGGCCGCCTTCGACAAGGCCGCCTTCACCGCGATGAACACGGCGTTTATGCAGGACGGCGTGGTGCTGCGCGTGCCGAAGGGCGAAGTCGTGGACGTGCCGATCCACATCCTGCACGTGACGGACGCGAGCGCCGCGGGTGCGGCGATCCATCCGCGCCTGCTGGTGGTGGCCGAGCCGCTCGCGCAGGCGCTGCTCGTCGAACAGTACGTCGGGCTGGGTAGCGTGAGCTACCTCGTGAACGCGGTGGCCGAGATCGTCGTCGGCAACGGCGCGCGCGTGGACCACTACAAGGTGCAGAACGAGAGCACCGAGGCCTTCCACGTCGGCACCGTCCAGGTGACGCAGGGCCGCGACTCGATCTACCACTCGTTCTCCTTCGCGTCGGGCGCGGCGCTGTCGCGCACGAACATCTACACCAAGCTGGCCGACACGAACAGCGAGGCGCGGCTCAACGGCCTGTACCTGCTCGACGGCTCGCAGCACGGCGACCACCAGACCTTCGTCGAGCACCTGGCCGAGTCCTGCGCCAGCCGCGAGCTGTACTGCGGCGTGCTCGACGGCCAGAGCCACGGTGTGTTCAACGGCAAGGTCTATGTGGATTCCATCGCGCAGAAGACGGACGGCAAGCAGACCAACAAGGCGCTGCTGCTCTCCCCGCAGGCGCGCGTGGACACCAAGCCGCAGCTGGAGATCTTCGCCGACGACGTGAAGTGCACGCACGGCGCGACGGTCGGCCGCATTGACGAGATGGCGCTGTTCTACCTCAAGAGCCGCGGCATCGGCGGGGAGTCGGCGCGCGCGCTGCTCACCTACGCCTTCGCGGCCGAGGCGCTGGAGACGATCGAGATCGACGCGTTGCGCATCGCGCTCGAGGAGCGCGTGTTCGAACGCTTCACGCACACCCAGCTGGTGTAAGGCACCCGGCAATGGCAGACGCCACGCTCGACGCGCTGTACCAGGAGGTCATCCTCGACCACAACCGCCGGCCACGGAACTTCCATCCGATGGAGCACGCCTCGTGCTCGGCGGATGGCAAGAACCCGAATTGCGGCGACCAGCTGACCGTGTGGCTGAAGGTCGAGGACGACCGCGTGGCCGACGTCTCGTTCCAGGGCCAAGGCTGCGCGATCTCCAAGGCCTCGGCGTCGATGATGACCGAGGCGATCAAGGGCAAGAGCCGCGCCGACGCGGTGCAGCTCTACGACAAGGTGCACAAGCTCGTGACCGGCGAGGACCTCTCGGTCGCGAAGGACAAGGAGCTGGGTTCGCTGCGCGCGCTCGGCGGCGTGAGCAAGTTCCCGATGCGCGTGAAGTGCGCGTCGCTGGCCTGGCACGCGATGAAGGCCGCGCTCGACGGCACGACCGAGGTGAGCACCGAGGGGCCGGAAGACGCGCGGAGCGCGTCGTGAGCGACGGCGCTCCCGTCTCGGTTGGCAGTGGTGACGCGACGGCGCCTGAGGGCGCCGTTTTGCTCGGCGGGCTCAAGGCGGACGAGGTCCAGCCGCTGCAGCTCTACCGGGCGACGATGCCCAACGGCACCGCGCTCTGCGTCGGCGTGCACGAGGGACGGTTCTTCGCGGTGAAGGATTACTGTCCGCACGCCGAGTTTCCGCTGAGCGAGGGCACGCTGTACGCGAACGGCGAACTCGAGTGCTGCTGGCACGGGGCGCGCTTCGCCTGCGCGAGCGGCAAGGTGCTGCGGGGACCGGCGGAGGACGACCTCGTGCGTTTCGAGGTCGTGGCGGTGAATGGCGATCTTTACGTGCGGCGCGCAACCGCGCCGACTCAGGGCGGAGGTGGGACGTGAGGGCTTCGACTCCCGTGAGCCTGGCCAAGCGGGCGGATTTTCCGCTCTTGGCCGCGCAGCCGGATCTGGTGTATCTCGATTCCGCGGCGACGTCGCAGAAGCCGACGGTCGTGCTCGACGCGATCCGGCGCTACTACGAGACGCAGAACGCGAATCCGCACCGCGGGGCCTATGCGTTGAGCGCGGCGGCCACCGAGGCGTATCACCAGGCGCGTTTGCGCGTCGCGCGCTTCATCGGCGTGGCTGATGCGGACACGCTGATCTTCGTGCGCGGAACGACCGAGGGTCTCAACCTCGTCGCCTCGACCTGGGGGCGCGCGAACGTGACGGCCGGCGACAATGTCGTCGTGACGCGGATGGAGCACCACGCCAACTTCGTGCCCTGGCAGCAGCTCTGCCGCGCGGCGGGCGCCGAGTTCCGCATCGTCGAGCTCGATGCCGCCGGGAACGTGGACCTCGCGATGATGGCGCGGCTCGTGGATGCCAAGACGAAGGTCGTCGCCTTCGGGCAGGTCTCGAACGCACTCGGGACGATCAATCCCGTCGGCGAGTTCGTGAAGCTCGCGCGCGCGCAGGCGCCGCAGGCGCTGATCGTCTGCGACGGCGCGCAGGGTGTGCCGCACCTGCGCGTCAACGTGGATGCGATGGAAGTGGACGCGTACGCGTTCAGCGGCCACAAGATCGGCGGGCCGATGGGGTCTGGCGCCGTGGTCGTGCGTCGGCCGATCCTCGAGCAGATGCCGCCGTACCACTTCGGCGGCGATATGATCGAGTGGGTCAACGACCGCGACTCGACCTGGAACGTGCTGCCGCATCGCTTCGAGGCGGGCACGCCGAACGTCGAGGCGGCGGCCGGCCTCGCGGCCGCCTGCGATTACCTCGAGGGCCTCGGGATGGACGCCGTGCGCGAGCACGAGCTGTTGCTCACCACGGCGGCGATGCGGGCGCTCTCGGAGATCGACGGCGTCACGCTGTTCGGCACGCCGACGGCCGAGGGACGCTCCGGCGTGGTGAGCTTCGCGCTGGCGGACGTGCATCCGCACGACGTGGCGACGATGCTTGATGCATCGAACGTGTGCGTGCGCGCGGGGCACCATTGCGCGCAGCCGCTGATGCGCACGCTCGGTGCTGCGGCGACGACGCGGGCGAGCTTCTGGGTGTACAACACGCTCGACGACGTGGATGCGTTGGTGCGCGCGGTGCGCGCGGCGCGGGAGCGGTTCGGGGCGGCGTGACGCGAAGGCCGGTGGCCGGAACGCTCACCGCACCCGCGCGCCCTCCCGCAGCCCTTCCGGCGGATACACGATCACCCGGTCTCCGCCACCGACCCCGCTGACCGCCGAGTACTCCGGTCCACGCGCCACCAGTTCAATCGTCCGCGTGCGCGCGGCGCCGTCCCCGTCCACCACGAACACCCGCCAGGCGGCACCGTCGCGCACCAGCGCCCCGGTCGGCACGATCGTCGCGCGTTCGAGTCGCCGCAGCACGATGCGCACGTCCACCTGATAGTCGTGACCGACGGGAAGGGCGGCGGAGTGCACATCGCCGATCACCGGCACGCGCTGCCCGTCGACCCCCAGCGCACTGCGCACGGTCTGCGCCGCCGGCTCGACGCGCGTGACGTGACCGCGCAGCGTGTCTGTACCGACGATCGCGTACAGCGTCGCGCCGACGGTCACCTTCGTTGCATCCGCGCTGAGGACGCGCGCGACGATCTCCGGATCTCCAACGGCTCCGACCTGCAGCAGCGGCGTCCCCGGCGGCACGACGCGCTCGTGCTCCTCGTCGACGCGCAGGACGACGGCAGCCGCCGGCGCGCGGATCTCGGCCGGACGCGCCGCGCCGCCAGGCAGCAGTGCGCGCGCGGCCTCGACTTCGTATCCCGCGGCGGCGAGTCGCGCGGATGCAGCATCACGCGCACGCTCGGCGCCCTCGTGCGTCGCACGGGTGATGTCGAGCTGCTCCTCGGAGACGCCGCCGGAGGGCGAGAGCCGTTCGAGGCGTTCCCGTGCGCGACGGGCCTCCGCCTCGCGCATCGTCGCCGCAGCGAGCGCGGCGCGTGCCTCGGCGCGGGCCGCCTCCGCGACGCCAAGCCGAGCCCGCAACTGCGCGGCGGTCGCCGGATCCTGCGGCGCGGCGCTGAGACGGCCGAGCACGGCGCCGGCCGAGACCGTATCCCCGACCTTCAGCGATTCCGGCCGCCAGGTGCCGCCCACCGGCGCCGTGAGGTCGAGATGCCAGCGCGCGCGCGTGCGGCCGTCCTCGACCAGCAGTTCCTCGAACGGACCCTCCCGGACCTCCGCGATCTCGACGTCGAGCGCGCGGCGCTGCTGCATCCATACCAACACCGCGATCGCTACCGTCGCGACGGTGAGTCCGGCCAGCGTCCACTTCCTTCGCGCTTGCATCCGCTACTCCCGCGTCTTGAGCGATTCGATGAGGTCCAGCCGGTCCAGCCGATGCCGCAGCGGCCAGACACTGAGCAGGCCAGCGATCACGGGGATCGCGAGGCCGAGTGCAATCGTCCGCGGTCCGATGACCAGCGGCATCCGGAACATCTCGTCGCGACCGAGTGCCTGCACGGTGGCCCACGCGAATCCGATGCCGATGAGGATGCCCGCCGGAAGCCCGATCACCGCGAGCGCGCCGATCTCCCCGAAGAGGATGCGCGAGACCTCGCCGCGCGTAAAGCCCAGCACGCGCAGCGAGGCGAGGTCGCGGGCGCGCTCGGACAACGTGACGCGACCGGCGTTGTAGACGGTGCCGCCGGCCAGTGCCGCGGCGACGAGCACGAGCGTGGTGAGGATGATATGGAAGCTCTGGCGCAGGGTTGCGTCAAAGCTTTCGCGCAGACGCTCCCGGGCGATGACGGCCTGCACGGCCGGGGCGTGGACGAGGCGATCGAACAGCGCGGCTTCCTGCCTCGCATCGACCTGCAGCTCAGCGCCCGTCACGGCCTCGCCGGCACCGACCAGCAGCGACAGCGCCTGCGCGGGCACGTAGACGCTGTTCCCGGTCAGGTCCTCGACCACCGCTGCGACGGGCTGCGTGGTCCGGTGCCGTCGGCCGTCGAGGAATTCGAGGTCGATGCTGTCGCCGGTGCCGACCTGCAGCACGCGCGCCAGCGCCGCGCTGAGCGTGACGCCACCTTCGGGCACCGCGAGCACGCGCGCGTCGAGATCCGCGACGCGGCGCATCCGCGCCTCCGCATCGACGCCGACGACGGCCGTCTGGCGGCTGCGGTGCCCGTGCGATGCGCGGACGGCGGCCGAGCGGTGCAGCTCGACCCGCAGCACGCCGGGCAAACTGTGCAGCTCCGCCGCGACGCCGGGGCCCAGCGGTGTCGCGAAGACCACGCTCACGTCGGCACGGGTGCTGACATCGAAGAGCACGTGCTTCATACGCTCGATCGCGTCGAAGCCGAAGCTGCCGACGACGACGACGGCGGCGCCGAATCCGATGCCCAGCGCAGAGAGCGCGGTGCGCCAGGGACGGTGCGTCATCCCGCGCGCGATCATTCGCGTGAGCGGCGACCCGTGGCGACCGAGCGCGCGCTCGACGAGGCCGCTCGCGTAGCGCGCCGGCGGCTCCGGCCGCATCGCCTCGGCCGGCGGGAGTCGCAGCACGCGCCGCAGGGCTCCGAGCGCCCCGATGAGCGCGGCGATGGTCCCGATGCCCACGCCCGCCGCGATGACGCGCGGATACACGGGCGTCGCGAGCGCGGGGAATCGGAAGAAGTCCTGGTAGATCTCGCTGAGCGTGGATGCGAGCCAGGTGCCGAGCGCGATCCCGCCGACGCAGCCGAGCGCCACGGGTGCAAGGGCGAAGAGGACGTAATGCCGAACCAGCGACGCCGTCGGCAGGCCGAAGGCCTTCAGCGTCCCGATCTGGTCGCGCTGTTGGATGACGACGCGACTGAGCACGAGATGGACGAGGAACGCCGCGACGGCGAGGAAGATCGCCGGCAGCACCGTGGCGAAGGTGCGGTTCTCGTCGATCTCCGATTCGAGGAACTGGTGCGAGGGATGGAGGGCGCGCGTGGTGGCGCCGAAGCTGCCATAGCGTCGCACGGCGTCATCCACCGCGGCGATCGTCGCCAACGTGTCGGCGTCGGGCGTGAGCGCGATCGCCAGGTCGTTCCAGGCGTGCTCGAGGTCGAAGCTGCGCTGCGCGGCGAGGTTCGGGAGCCAGAGCACGCCGTAGCGCTTCGGGTCCGGCAGCATATCGCCGGGCCGCAGCTCGTACACGAACTCCGCCGCAATGCCGATGCCGACGATCCGCAGCGGACGCCAGCGACCGGCGATGACGGCACCGAGCGTATCGCCGAGCACGAGCGCGTTGGCCTCGGCGAATCCCTCGCTCACGGCGACGGCTTCGGTCTCGTCGGGCAACGGCAGGCGGCCTCGACGCAGCACGATGCGATTGAGCGCGTCGGGGGCATCCGCGCCGATGCCGACGATGCGCAGCGTCGCCGGCTCCACGAGACCCGGCACCCGCACGATGACTTCGCCGCTGGCGCGCGCCTGCAGCCGTGCGACGCCCGGGAGCTCACGCAGGGCCGGCAGCGCGGCGTCCGGGGCGCGGCGCACGCGCACGAAGACATCGGGAAACGCCGAGCGCCGGTAGTACGCCTCCTGGGCATCGCCGAGCACGTGCACCATCGTCCGCATCCCGACGTACGCCGCGATGCCGCAGGCGACGACGACGGAGATCGCGATGAGCGACCCGAGGTGCCGCCGCAGGTCGCGACGCAGCTTCTTGTCGAGCAGGCGCCTCACCATTCGAGCGCCTCCGGGTCGATCGGTGCGGCATTCCGCTCGTCACCGACGATCTGGCCGTCGCGCAGCTTCAGCACGCGGTCCGCCATCGCCGCGACGGCCACGTTGTGCGTGATCACCACCGTGAGCGTGCCGAACTCGCGGTTCGCGCGCTTGAGCGCCTGCAGCACCAGTTTGCCGGTGCCGACGTCGAGTGCGCCGGTGGGTTCGTCGCAGAGCAGCACGTCGGGTCGCTTGGCGACCGCGCGCGCGATGGCGACGCGCTGCTGCTCGCCGCCGGAGAGCTGGGCGGGAAAGTTGTCCATCCGATCGCCGAGTCCCACGAGCTCCAGGATCTGCGCCGGGTCGGCCCCCACGCGTCCGTGCGTCTCGGCGCCGAGCGCCGTGACGAGCGCGACGTTCTCATACGCGGTCAGCGCCGGAATGAGATTGTAGAACTGGAACACGAAGCCCACGTGCTCGCGCCGGTATTGCGTGAGCGCGCGGTCGTCGGCCTCGGTGAGCACGTGGTCCCGGAAGACCACCGTCCCCGCGGTCGGGGCATCGAGCCCGCCGAGGATGTTCAGCAGGGTGGACTTCCCCGAACCCGACGGCCCGAGGATCACCACGAACTCGCCGGCGAACAGGTCCAGGTCCACCTGCCGCAGGGCGTGCACCTTCACCTCGCCCATCGTGTACGTCTTGGCGAGTCCCTTGGCGTGGAAGACTGGAGTGTCGCTCACGCCCTACGTTGCCTTCCGCCGACGCCGCTGTCCATCGGGAGAAGCTGGGCGGCCTGTCCTGAATCCCCTGCCGGGCCCGGTCAGTGCAGCTGCGTCACCCGCCCCGCCACGGCGTCGATGTGCCGATGGTCCGTCCCGCAGCATCCGCCGAGAATCGTGAGCCACGGCAGGTCCTCGCGCAGCGCCTCGTACCACAGCGCGAACTCGTCGGGATTGCCCGCATCGAGCACCGTCGAGGCGTTGAGGTCCGCGTGGCTGAGGCGCGACGCGTTGGCGCGCATCCCGCGCAGGCGCTGCCACACGGGATTCCCGTCGCGCAGGACGTGCGCGAAGTGCGTCGGGTGCGCGCAGTTGATGAGGTAGTAGCGCGGATACGCGTCGGTCGCCGCGTCCACCTGCGCAATCGCATCGGCCAACGTCTGCCCGGTGGGCAGGCGCCCGTCGGTCTCCACCGTGAACGCGATGGCCGCGGGCATCCCGACGGCGCGCGCGGCATTGGCGATGCCGATCGCCTCCTCGGCGTAGTTCATCGTCATCGCGGTGACGAGGTCGGCGACCGTCGAGGCGAAGGTCGCGATCTGCGGCCGGTGGTAGCGCTCGGCGTCCTCGACGCGCATCCGCTCGGTCGGCTCATAGCCATCGCCGCGCGGCCCGACGCACCCGCTGATGATCACCGGCGATGACGGCGACGCGAACTCGGCGCGGATCTCCTCGAGCAGTGCGATGGCCTGGCGATTGACCTCGACCAGCTGCGCGGCGCTGTAGCCGAGCTTGCGGCCCCAGGCGATGGACGCGCGCCACGTGGCGCTCTCGAGGATGAGCCCGCTGCCGTGTCGCCGCGCGATGTCTGCGTAGCTGCGGAAGTATCGCAGGAGCGCCGCGCGGCCGTCCTCGTGTTGCAGCAGCGCGAAGGCGGCGAACTCGGAGAGTTCGAAGCCGTCGTGATAGATCAGCGTGGTCTCGATGCCGCCGTCCGTGAGGAAGAGCTGCGGCGTCAACTGCGGCAACGAGCTGCGGTAACGGGTCATCCGGGGCCTCTGGGTGCGCGGGTCCAACCGTGCCTGCGCAGCCGAGGCCGGAATCACGACATCGGACTAGCGGCGGACGGGCCCGAGCTCGCGCCAGGCGGTGCCGTGCAACCACGGCCGCCCGCGCATTCCGACGCGGTCCAGCTCCCGCGCCTTGGCGTCCCGCGTGGCGAGGTCGCCGCGGACGCTGGCGAGGCGCATCTCCGTGGCGAGGCGACTGCCGAGATCATAAGCCGGTGGCGCGGGGACGCGCGCCAGCGCACCGGGACGCCCGCTGAGTTCCTGCGCGAGGGCAAGCGCCTCGCGATAGCTGTTGCGGCCATCGAGCCGCACGAGCCGCTCGAACGTCACGCGTTCGCCGGCAAAGTCGCCGCGCAGGTGCTGCGCGGTCGCGTGCCAGTAGAGATGGTCCTCGCTCTCCGGCTCCCGCGCGAGCCGCCCGCGCAGCCACGTCAGCGCGCGCGCGGCGTAGCGCAGGCCAGTGAGCGTGTCGCCGTGGGCTGCATACTCCTCGCCGGCCGTCACGAGCATCCCCGCGTACGACCAGTACACGTCGGGCTCGAGCCGCTCGGCCTCGGTGAGCAGAAGCTCCAGCGAGGTCGAGTCGCGCAACGCGGCCAGGGCCCGCGCCTCGAGTACCCAGGCCACGCGGGTGGTCGGATGCCGCGCGCGCATCTCCCGCGCGGCACGGAGTTCAAGGTCGTGCGCACCGGTGAGATGGCGCGCGTGCGCGAGGTTCGTCCAGTACGACGGCCAGCCGATCATCGCGCCGCGATCGGGGCTCAAGGCCTCGAGGCGCACGCGCGCCGAGTCGGGCCAGCCCAGCCAGAGGGCGATGACCGCCGCGTCATAGGCGGCCCGCGAGTCGGGAGAGAGCGCCGCAGCCTTCGACGCCGCATCGTAGGCCGACTGCGCATCGCCGTCGAGCATTGCGCGCAACTGCAGCCGCAACTGCTCGTAGTAATCCGCCAGTTCAGCGCGACGTCCATCGAGCTGCGTGAGCAGCGTGCCCACGAGCGCGTACTGCGAGGTGTTCCAGGCCGCCTGCGCCGCATACACCACCGGCGCGATGAACGCGGAGTCGCGCGCGAAGGCCTCGCGGAACCCGGCGAGGGCCTGACGATAGCGCTGGGCGTGGAACTCCGCGAGCGCCGCGTCGAAGGCACGATACGCCTCGAAGGTCGGCGGGCGCTCGCGCACCGCACTCAGGCCGGCGAAGCGCGCATCACGCGTCACGGCGAGCGCGCCGAGCACGCGGTCGCGCACGAGGCGGATGCCCTCCTCGACGGAATCGGGACCCACGCGCACGGGTTCGAGGCTGGCGAGTAGGCGCGTGCCCCTCGCGCCGCGGATCTCGACGTGCAGCGTGGTCGCGTCGGGCGTGTGGAAGATCGTGCCGGAGACGATGGTGCCCACCGGCAGGCGGCGCAGCAGCGCGGCCTCGGCGTCCGGTGCGGACTCGACGGCCTGCAACACATCGGTCCACGGCACGACCTGGCCGAGTCCCGTCTGGTGCAGACCCTGCGTGATCCACGCGCCGGCAAGGCGACCGCGGACCCCGGCATCCTCGCCGACGACGCCGTCCTCGCGGAACGGAAGCACCGCCACCGGAAGCAGCAAGTCACCCTCCGCCACTTCGGTCGGCGTGCGCAGCGATTGCGCGAGCGCGACGAGCGCGGCGACGGCAGCCACCCCGAGGCCCGCGCGCCCGCGCGCACGACGTCGCTGCGCCCTGCGCAGCGCCTGCCCCTCCGCCGCAAGTGCCTCGGCGCGTGTGACGGGAGCGCCGCCCATCAGGGCGTCGAGGGCCGAGACCAGCGTGCCGGCACTCGCGGGCCGCCGCGACGGGTCGGGGCTCAGGCAGCGATAGATCAGGGCGGTCAGCGCCTCGGGCACGTCGCTGCGGATCCCCGCCGCGTCGAGGTCACTGCGCCGATCGCCGTAGAGCATCTCGTTGGCGACGATTCCCCAGGCATAGAGATCCGCGCGGTGATCCACGAGGCGTCCCGCCGCCTGTTCGGGCGCCATATAGCGCGGCGTGCCGACCGCGTTGCCTTCGTAGGTGAGGCGCGCGTCGCGGCGATCCTGCTCCGCGTACTGCGCGATGCCGAAGTCGAGCAGGAACGCGTGCTCGCCGCTGCAGAGGATGTTCTCCGGCTTCAGGTCGCGGTGCACGACGCCGGCGCCGTGCGCGTAATACAGCGCGTCGGCGATGTCGCGCATCAGCTTCATCGCGTCGGGCACGGGAATCGCGCCCATCCGCGCGATGCGCGCCCGCAGCGTCTCACCCGGCAGGCTCGGCATCACGAAGTACCGCAGGCCGCCGGCGTCGCCCGAGTCGAGCAGCGGCACGATGTGCGGATGCGCGAGCTTGGCGGCGATCTGCACTTCGCTCTCGAAGCGCGCGCGTCCCGCCCCGAGGTCGGCATCGGGCCGCAGCACCTTGAGGATGACGTCGCGGCGGTGCTTGAGCTCGTGGGCGCGGAACACCGCGCCCATCCCGCCTTGGGCGATCTCCTCGATGAGCCGGTAGCGTCCCTTGAGTGCGGCGTCGAGGCGCTCGACGATGGGCGCGCTCGCGGCCGGCAGCGGGTGCGGCGGCGCGTCGAGCGGGCCGGCGGTGATCGCGGCCTCGAGCATCCGCAGCAGTTCGTCCCGCATCGGCGCGTCGTCCGCGCAGCGCGCATCCAGGAAGCTCGCCCAGGACTCACGCGGCAACGCCGACGCCGCATCGTACAGCGCCGAGAGCCGCATCCACCGTTCCTGCGCGCCGCTGCCGCGCGGCATCATCCCAGCGGTTCCGCGAGGCGCGCGTGCAGCCAGGCCCGGGCCTTGGCCCAGTCGCGCTGCACGGTGCGCGTGGTCACGTCGAGCGCGGCCGCAATCTCCGTCTCGCCCAATCCGCCGAAGAAGCGCATCTCGACGACCTGCGCGAGCCGCGCGTCCATCGCGGCGAGTTCGCCCAATGCCTCGTGGATGGCGAGCAAGGTGTCGGCGTCGGTGCCCTGCGTCGCGGCGGCATCGTCGCCGAGCGTGACGAACTGCCCGCCGCCGCGCTTCTCCGCCTGGCGGCGGCGCGCGTGGTCCACGAGGATCTGGCGCATCGCCCGCGCCGCGATGCCGACGAAGTGCGCTCGATCCTGCACCTCGGGGGCCTGACCGGCCGAGAGCTTGAGGAAGGCCTCGTGCACCAGCGCCGTCGCCTGCAGCGTGTGACCGTCACGCTCGCGCTGCAGCAGGTAATCCGCGGCACGCCGCAGCTCCGCGTACACCAGCGGGAACAGCCGGTCGAGCGCGTCGTTGCGGTCGGGGCCGCCCTGGCGAAGCGCGGCGAGGAGTCGGATGACGTCGCCGTCATCCGGAGGGGATGCGGGTGCGTGGGGCACGGGTGCAAATATACCGGCCCCCCGCCCCCGGCGTCACAGCGGTTCGAAGTGCGCCGTGAAGTGCCGCAGGAAGCGCGGCTCCTGCGTGATGCGCAGTCCGCGCGCCGCCTCACGGTCGGCCATCACGCCTTCGAAGGTCTCGGCAACGTACTCGATGTGGCTCTGCGTATAGACGCGCCGCGGGATCGCCAGCCGCACCAGCTCCATCGCCGCAGGCACCAGTGCGCCGGATGCGCCATAGGTCCCGAACATCACCGAACCGATCTCTACGCTGCGGATGCCGCCGAGTACGTACAGCGCACAGACCAGCGCCTGCCCCGGATACTCGTGCACGGGGATCTGCGGATACAGACGCTTCGCGTCCACGTACACGGCGTGCCCGCCGATCGGGCGCATCAGCGGCACCCCCAAGGCGTGCAGGCGGTCGCCGAGATACGTCGTGGAACGGATGCGGTACTCGAGATAGTGGTCCTCGAAGACTTCCTCGAGGCCCGTCGCGATCGCCTCCATATCGCGACCGGAGAGTCCGCCGTAGGTCGTGAAGCCTTCCGTGATGATGAGCTGGTTTCGGCAGGCGTCGGCGACCGCGCCGTCCCGCAGCGCGAGGAAGCCGCCCATATTGGCAAGCCCGTCCTTCTTCGCGCTCATCACCGCGCCGTCGGCGAGCGCGAACATCCGCCGTGCGATCTCGCGGTACGGGACATCGGCCATCCCGGGTTCACGGTGCCGCACGAACCAGCTGTTCTCGGCGATGCGACAGCAGTCGAGGATGAACGGCACGCGGTGGCGGCGGCAGGCCTCGGCCACCTGCGTCGCGTTCTCGAGACTCACCGGCTGTCCGCCGCCGGTGTTGTTCGTCACCGTGAGGATGACCGCGCCGACGCGTGACGCTTCCGTCTTCAGCACGTTCTCGAGTGCCTCGACGTCGAGGTTCCCCTTGAACGGATGCGCCGCGGACGGATCGCGGCCGACGGCGATCGGCAGGTCGATGGCCTCGGCACCGCCGGACTCGATGTTCGCGCGCGTGGTGTCGAAGTGCGTGTTGCTGATGAAGAGTTTGCCCGGGCCGCCGAGATGTCCGTAGATGATGCGTTCGGCGGCGCGGCCCTGGTGCGTGGGCAGGATGTGCGGGAATCCCGTGAGGTCGCGCACCACGCGTTCCATCCGCTGCCAGGAGCGCGAGCCCGCATACGCCTCGTCGCCGTCCATCACGCCGGCCCATTGGCGGGCGCTCATCGCCGAGGTGCCGCTGTCGGTGAGCAGGTCGATGATCACCTGGTCCGACGGGAGCAGGAAGGGATTGTAGTGGGCCAAGCGCAGCTGCTCGACGCGCTCGTCGGCGCTGCCGAGGCGAATCGGCTCGACGCTCTTGATGCGGAAGGGTTCGATGATGGTGCGGTGCTGCACGCCGGACTCCGGGGGGAAGTGTTCGGGAGGTGGAATCCGCAACGTCGCACGCGCGGCACCGGCGGGGCAGTCGGCCAAAGCCGGACGCGCTGTGAGGGTTCGTCCCCCGCGGTCGTGGAACTCCGCGCGGCGCCGGTGCATCTTCAGGCATCCTCTTGCCCGCACCTCCGATGCGATACTCCCGCCTGCTCGTCGCCCTCGCGCTCGTCGCGCCGCTCAGCACCGCCGACGCCCAGCGCACCGAACGTCCTCCCCTGCACGGCCAGCACTGGGTAGCCGTCACCGGCAAGCCGCTCGCCGCGACCGCGGGGGCGATGATCTTCCAGCAAGGCGGCAACGCCGTGGACGCGGCCGTCGCGATGCTCGCCGCGACCTGTACGATGTGGGACACGCTCGGCTGCGGCGGCGAAACGCAGGCGTTGATCTACCATCCCGGCCTCAAGAAGGTCATCGGCATCAACGGACTCGGCGTCGCGCCGACCGGGGCGACGGCCGACTACTTCCGCTCGCGCGGAATGCAGTTCCCGCCCGAGTTCGGCCCGTTGGCGGCGACGACGCCCGGCACGCCGGGCGCGCTGATGGTGATGCTCGCCGAGTACGGGACGATGTCGTTGGCGCAGGTGCTGGCGCCGGCGTTGCAGATGGCGGAGGAGGGCTATCCCATTGAAGCCGAACTGGTGAACCGCATCCGTGCGAACCGCGCGCGCATCCAGGGCTGGCGTTATTCGCCGGCCGTGTTCCTGCAGAACGAGGGCGACGTGCCCGTGGCCGGCCAGCTGTTCAAGCAGCCCGACCTCGCGGCGACGTTCCGCAAGCTGATCGAGGCCGAGGCGCAGGCGCTGCGTCGCCGCCGCCCGCGCAAGGAGGCCATTATGGCCGCCTACGAGCGCTTCTATAAGGGCGACATCGCCGAGGAGATCGTGCGCAGCGTGCAGGAGGAGGGCGGACTCTTCACGCGCGAGGACCTCGCGAACTGGCAGGTGAGGATCGAGGAGCCCTTCTCGACCACGTACCGCGGCGTCGAGGTCTTCAAGCTGCAGCAGTGGCAGCAGGGGCCGGTGATGCTGCAGGCGCTGAACATCCTCGAGAACGCCGACTTGAAGGCGATGGGCTACAACTCGGCGCAGTACATCCACACCGTGTACCAGGCGATGAACCTCGCCTACGCGGACCGTGACTTCTACTACGGCGATCCGGCGTTCGCGCCGGAAGAGCCGATGCGCGGCCTGCTGAGCAAGGAGTACGCGCGCAGCCGCTGGGCGCAGCTGGACCACACGCGCAACGCCGCCGGCGCGAAGCCCGGCGATCCGTATCCGTTCCAGGGCGGCAGCAACCCATACGCCGCACTGCTCGCGCGTTGGAGCACGGAAGGTCCGCGCGCGATGCCGCAGCCCGGCGCGCGCGACGATGCCGCGGCGACGCTGCTGCGTTCCGACGACGCGACGTTCGACGAGGCGTTCACGCGCGGCACGACCAGCATCCAGGCCGCCGACAAGAGCGGCTGGATGGTGAGCATCACGCCGAGCGGCGGCTGGGTGCCGGCGGTGATCGCCGGCCGCACCGGCATCGGGCTCTCGCAGCGGATGCAGAGCTTCGTGACGGATCCCGAGGACGGGCCGTTCAACGTCGTCGAGCCCGGCAAGCGTCCGCGCGTGACGTTGACGCCGACGATCGCGATGAAGGACGGCGAGCCGTGGATGGCGTTCTCCGTGCAGGGCGGCGACACGCAGGACCAGGACCTGCTGCAGTTCTTCCTGACGATGGTCGAGTTCGGGCGCACGCCGCAGCAGGCGGCGGAGCACACGGGCTTCCACTCGTACCAGATGCGCTCGAGCTTCGGGAACCACGAGGCGCGGCCGGGGCGCCTGCAGCTGAACGAGCGCATTCCCGCGTGGGTGCGCGACGAGCTGCGCAGCAAGGGCTATTCGCTGGAGTTCGCGACGCATACGTCGGGGCCGATCACGGCGATTATGTGGGATCGGCGGAACCGGACGTTCTGGGGCGCGGCGAGCAACTTCGGGGAAGACTACGGGATTGCGTGGTAGCGCGGTTCCCCCGTGGGCTTCCTTGACCTCCTGAAGCGCAACCGCGCCGAGCTGTCGGCGGCGATCGGCGCGGGGCGCTATGAAGATTTTTCCGCGTTGAATGCCGCGCGGATGCGGGCGACGCGCACGCTGATTGCCCAGCGCGCCCGCGGGCGCGTGCTCGACGTCGGCTGCGGGCATATGCCGTTCCGCAACGACGCGCTGCGCGTCGCGGGTGCCTACGAGGGCTTCGACGTCGAGCGCCGCACGGAAGGCGTCACGCACGTGGGCGACGCCGAGGCAATGTCGGAGATCCCGTCCGCGACCTATGACACCGTGTTCAGCTTCGAGGTGCTCGAGCACCTGCCGCACCCGCAGCGTGCGGTGGCCGAGATGGCGCGCGTGCTCAAGCCCGGCGGCGTGCTGCTCGTGAGCGTGCCGCATCTCTCGCGGTTGCACGAGGAGCCGCACGATTATTTCCGGTACACCGTGTACGGGTTGCGCACGATCCTGCGCGACGCGGGGCTGGAGGTCGAGCACATCGCGCCGACGGCGGGGCTGTTCAGCTTTCTCGCACATCAGCTGTCGACCGTGCTGCTGGGCGTCACGTGGCCGCTGCCCGGCGTGCGGCAACTGATGTATCAGCTGAACCGGCTGATCTTGGTGTGGCCGATGCTCTGGCTGGATCGTGTCGTGGATCGCCGCGGGGTGTTCGCCGTCGGATATGTGGCGGTCGCACGGCGCCCCGATGCAAGTTTCTCCCGATGAAGCCGTCTCACGCGGGCACGCTCGTCATCCAGATCCCGTGCCATAACGAAGAAGCATCCTTGGCGGGGGTGCTCGACGACATCCCGTCAACCGTGCCGGGCTTCGCGCGCATCCTCGTGTTGGTGATCGATGATGGCAGCACGGACCGTACCGTGGAGATCGCCGAGGCGAGGGGCTGCGAGGTGCTGCGGCTTCCCGTGCAGCGCGGGCTCGCACGGGCGTTCACCGCCGGGCTCGAGCGGGCCGTCGCCCTGGGTGCAGATGTCATCGTGAACACGGACGGCGACCATCAGTATCGGGGCGCGGACATCCCGGCGCTCGTCGCGCCGATTCTCGACGGTCGCGCGGACCTCGTGGTGGGCAATCGACCCATCGGGGAGATCGCCGAGTTCTCGCTCACGAAGCGCCTGCTGCAGCGCCTGGGCTCCTTCGCGACGCGGGTCGTGAGCGGGACGTCGGTGCTCGACGCGCCGAGCGGATTCCGGGCGATGAGCCGGGACGCGGCGATGCGCCTGCACGTGTTCAACCGCTTCACCTATACCGTCGAGACGCTCATCCAGGCCGGACGCAAGGGAATGCGCGTGGCGTCGGTCCCGATCGGCGTGAATCCGACGCAACGGCCCTCGCGGTTGGTCAAGGGCAACGGTTCGTACATCCTGCGCCAGTTGAACGTGATGCTGCGCGTCTTCGTGACCTACAAGCCGTTTCGCTTCTTCGCCGTCCCGGGCATCGTGAGCTTCGCGCTCGGTGCGACGTTGCTGCTGCGGTTCGTGTACTTCTACGTGACGGACGGCGGCAGCGGCCACGTTCAGTCGGTCGTGGTGGGTGCCCTCCTGAGCGGGGCGGGACTCTTCCTCGTCGTGGTCGGCCTGCTCGCGGACTTGATGGCCGTCAACCGGCAGTTGCTCGAGGACTTGGATTACCGCGTCCGCCGGATGGAATCCGCCCCGGAGCCGCGCGAGCACCCCCGATGATCGCCGGGGCCGCCACCGCCTCCGTTGCACTCCTCCTTGCCGTCTCGCTCGGCCTCGGCGTCCGCTGCTCAGTGCTCTCGGACGATCCGCTCGACTCGCCGCTGCTGCGCGCGGTCGCGGACCTGCTGGTCGGTCTCGGAATCCTCGCGGCCGCCCTGCTCGTAGCCGGTGCCGCGTTCGGCATTTCCGCCGTCTCCGTCTGGAGCGTCGTCGCGGTCGCGGCGGCCGCTGCGGCATCGTCGCTGCGCGCGACCGTGACGCTGGTTCGCCGGGCAAGCCGTGAGTGGGCCGCTACCGCCGGCCTTGCCGGCACTGCCGGGCTGTTGGCGATGGCGCTCACGCTGTGGCTCTCGGGCGCCGCACCGCCGGTGGACTTCGATTCGTTGATGTACCATCTCCGCGGCCCCGAGCTGTTCCTGCGCGCCGGCCGCTTCTTCGCGCCCGAGGGCAACCAGCACATCGCATTCGTCGGCGCGCTGCACACGCTGTATCTCCCGTTCCTGCTGCTGCGCGAGCCGGCCGCCGCCGCGCTGCTGCAGGGTAGCCTGTTGCTCGCGGCCACCGCCGCCGGCGTCGTAGCGACCGATCGATGGTTCGGGCTACGCGCGGGTTGGGTGATTCCGGTGCTGATGTTCGGGGGCCCGATGCTGCTGCGCGTCGGCAGCGTCGCGATGGTCGACGCAGGGACGATGGCATACGCCGTCGTCGGGCACATCCTGCTCTTGGCGTCCCACCGCCGCTCGCACGACGATCTCCGCCTCTTGCTCGCCGCCGGCATCGTGCTCGGCGTGGCGATCGGCAGCAAGGTGCTCGCGGCGGCATACGTCGCGGCCGCCGTGGCGGGAGTCGGCGTCGCGCTCCCGTGGACGCCGACGCGCGTGCTCGCGTGGCGAAAGTCCGCGGCGGCGCTGGCCCTGGGCGTCACGCTTGCTGCCGCACCGTGGCTCGCACGCACCGCGGTCCTGTATGGCTCCCCGCTATATCCATACGTCGGCGGTGCGACGCTGCCGGGCTGGGCACAGCAGGTGGAACCGCCCCTCGATCTGCCGAGCGGGCCGTCGACCCTTCGCGCCGTGCGGCTGCCGTTCTCGCTCGGCGCCTGGATTCGCAGCCCTGAACGGCTCACGCCGGAAGGCGATGGTCACCTGTACGGCCTCAATCCCGCATTCGCCGCGATCGCACTCGCGCTCGTGCTGTCGATGCGCGCGCGATTCCTGCCACTGCTGATTCCCCCGCTGCTGTACGTCGTCGCGGTGGTGTGGTGGAGCCGATACCTGAACCTGCGGTACTTCGTGCCGATCTACCTGCCGCTGACGATGGCGGCTGCCGCGGCGTGGCTCGGCGTCGCCGGTGCCGTGAAGCGACACGCGCGGATCGCGATCGGCACGGCGGCCGTGCTCGCGATCGCCGCGATCGCGGCCCCCGTGCGGGCTCTCGTCCTCGAACTGCGACTCAGCGAACGACCGCAGACGGCGGTCGGCCTCATAGAGGTCGACGCCTATCTCGCGCGGCACGACGAGATCGCCGGTCTCCGTTCGTATCTCAATGCGGCGTTACCAGCGGACGCGCGCGTCCTCTTCCTGTTCGAGGCCCGGGCGTTCGGAATCCGCCAAGCGGTGATTCAGGACAACCTGATGGAGAACTGGCGCATCATACGTCCGCGTGTCGCCGATGGGCGATGCCTCGACGGATTCGGGTTCACGCACGTGGTCTTCGGCCAGCGGACCCTGGAGTACTTCCGGGCGCGCGGCCTGGACGATGCCCATCTCGATCGCGCGGGCCTCAACGCGTTCCTCGCCAATTGCCTTGAAGGTGGGATGGGCGACCGGATGCATACGGTCTTCAACGTCCGGAGCGGTCCGCCGCCTTCGTGATGGCGTAGAACGCGACGTCAACCGCCGTGGACCACACGCGGCCGAGCACGGCCAGTGCGGCTGCCGTCTCCGCAGGCATAATCCGCGTGAGCAGGAGCATCTGCACACCCTCGCGCACGCCAATGCCGCTCGGCGCGAAGACCGCGAGCATTCCGACCGCACCCGCGAACGTGAAGGTCGCGAAGACGAATCCGACCTGCGACCACGCGAGCGAGGGCGCGACCGCCCGGGTCAGCGCCACGTAGGCGGCGCCCGTGAGCACGAGTCCCACGCACTGGAACGCCGCAGCGCCGGCAGTCAGGGACAGCTGCGGATCGGCAAGCGTGGTGTTCGCCGCGCCGCGCCATCGGCGCAACGCGGCGAGACCGATGCGGTATGGCGCCGGCAGCACCGCCACGAGCACGCCGAGCAGCCCAAGCACGATGGCGAGGGTGGGCGTCGCCACGACCGCGCCCAGTGCACCGTAGCCGGCGAGTATCGCCGAAGAGATGGCGATGGTCATCGCCACCTGCTGGCCGACCTCGACGAGTGCGCCGAGCGCAAGCACGTCCGCGCCGATGCCCAGGCTGCGGCCGAAATAGACCTTGCCCAGGATCCAGAGCACCTTGCCTGGCAGATAGCGTCCAAGCCACGCCGTGGCCCAGATGTGCGCCCGGGCCCACCACCCGCCCACGTCCGTTGCACCCAGCAGGCGCAGCACCGCGGTCCAGGTGACGACTCCCCAACTCCTGTGGGCGAGCGCAACGGCCGTCGCGACCAGCACCCACGCCCAGGAGACGCGCAGCTGGCTGACGGCCGCGAAGTCGAGCCGGCCGACGGCGAGGACCATCGCGACCGCCAGCGCGACCAGGTACGCAGCCGTGAGCACGCGACGCGTCACGCGGGCTCCAGACCCAGCAAGCGATCCATCGCATCAGGCGTCATCGCGCGCGGATTCACGACGGGAACGCTGCGGACCAGCGCGACGAGGCGCCGCACGGCGGCGTGCTCCCGTCGCGAAAAGTCCTCCTGTTCCCCGTCCTCGAGGACATAGGCCCGCAATGAGCGGTTCAGGTCTGCCGCCTCGGCGACCAGCGCCGCCACCGCCTCCGCTGCCGCATCGTCCGATGTGTCGTAGGTCGTGGGCTCCAGTGTCGTCGAGAGGAACACCATCTGGCGCACGTCGGCGGGCTGCGTGGCCCAGCGGAGCTCGGGCAGGATGCGATCGACGTGCGCGCGTGTGGTGATGAGGAACTCCGTGCGCAGCAGCGTCTCGAGCACGGGGCGGATCGCATCCTTGAATCCGATCACCGCCCTGAGCGTCCACGGCAGCCTCACCTCGCGCATTTGCTGGAGATTGTAGCTGAACAGATGCAAGGGTCGCGGGTGCGGATAGGCGATGCCGCGCCTGACATCCACGAAGACGAGGTCGTCGCCCAGCAATGCGAAGCCGCGCCGCGCCAGTCGAAGCGCCAACGTGGTCTTGCCCGTGCCGCCGTGGGCCGGGAACAACGCGACGCCGGTCGGGAGGACGATACCAGCCGCGTGCAGCAACACGGCGTCTTCCTCCAGCCACTTCGCGTAGAGGATCGGTTCGAGCACGTGCGCCTGCAGGAACACGCCCGCGGCCAGCGCATAGACACGGTCGACCGGATGGCGTTCGAAGAAGATCGTCACGTCCCGGCTCGCGAATCCGCGGACGAGAAAGCGGAACGTGAACAGTCGCTTGAACCGCACGCGGCGCACGCGGTCCCCTGCCGTCGCCGCCGGTAGGCGATCGACGAGTCGCACCGTCACGGACAGCGACGGTCGCTCCGCCGACGCCCGCGCCGCACGGCGATACTCATTCTCGAAGTACCGATGGTAGGCGGCGTTGCCCCCCTCGATCGTCAGCAGCGCCCGGCCGTGGAGATTGAACGACGACGTCACGCGGACACCGCCTCGTCGAGCACCTGCCAATAGCGGGTCGCGATGCGATCCCACGTGAAGGGCGCCACGGCATCGCGGCCCGCACTGACGATCGCCGTGCGCCGCGACGCATCCATCGTCAACGCGTCGCCAAGGGCATCGGCCAGTGCGGGCACGTCTCGCTGGGGCACGAGCCATCCGCTGCGTCCCTGCGCAATCACATCGCCCGCGCCACTGGCGTCGGACGCGACGCAGGGGATGCCCGCCGCGAGTCCTTCCAGCAGGACCACCGGTAGCCCCTCCGCGTCTCCGGCACGCGTCACGACGCTCGGCAACGCGAGCACGTCCGCCGCTGCCAGCAGCGCGGCCTTGGAGTCACCCGCGACGTGCCCGACGAACTGGACGCGACCCGCGAGCCCGCTGCGACGCACCAGCGCGTCGAGCGCTCCGCGCTCCGGCCCGTCGCCGGCGATCGTGAGCCGTGCGTCCGGCAGCGGCAGCCGCGCAAACGCCCGCACGAGGTCGTCTACGCCTTTCTTGTCGACCAAGCGGCCCAGAAAGAGCACGTGACGACCGTCGCGCGTGACGGGAGATCGACTGGCCGCATCGACGGCGACGCCCATCGGAATCACCGCCGACCTCGCCGCGATCGCCTTCCACGCCTCGGCGTCGAAGAACGCCGCCGCGGACGCGAGGGTCCGCGCACTCACGGCCGTGAACCGCTGCGCCAACGGCAGGTGCCGACGCACCAGACGCGGGCCAACTCCGGGAAGGAGTCGCCAGACGCGCACGTCGCTGGCGTGGGACGTGATGACGACGGGCACTCCCGCCCGTCGTCCCTCGCGCACCGCGACGATGCCTTGCGGCGTGAACCAATGTGCGTGGATCACGTCCGGCCGGTTCGCCGCGATCTCGCGACGCAACGCGCGCGCGAGTCCGACGAAGAGCCCCGGCACGAGGGGCAGCAACCACGGGCGCTGACGCAATGTCGGCAGGATCCCGTGGTCCGTGAGCGCTTCCAGCGCTGCGGGCCAGGCGTAGCGGTAGCGCACTTCGTCGAACTCCGCGTGCGAACGACGCGCCGGCAGCGCGCCGCGGCGCTGGGGAGCGAGTACCGTCAACCGCGACGTCGGTCGCAGGCGATGCAGCGCTTCCACCAGATCCCTGACGAAAGCCGGCACCTCCGCGTCCCGTTCGGCGGGAAACGTCGATGCCAGCACCAAGACCTTGCCGGCCTGCCTCAACACAGATGCACCGCCATCGCCTTGAAGCTCGCCACCACCGCCAACCCCTTCTCCAAGCGCAGCTCCAACGCCGAGCGCGTCGTCAACGCCGCCACGAGCGGCACCCCGCGCACATCCAGCGTCACGCGCGTCAGCGCTCCCAGCGTCTGCACCTCCACCACGCGCCCGGAGAACCGATTGCGCGCCGAATCGTGGATCTGGTCGCGCGCGATCGTGATCTCCTCCGCACGGATCACCGCGTGCCCCGCGCCGCCAGCGAAGTCGCCGACCGCGTAGAGCGTCAGCCCGTCCGTCTCGAACGCGAACGCGCGGTGCCCGCTCGAGTAGATCGCCGGGTCGCCTTCGACCCAGTCGGGCGAGACCTCGCCGAGTTCGCGCGCGACACCGGCGAAGACGTTCTCCGCCCCGAGGAACTCCGCCACGTACGGGGATGCCGGGCGCCGGAATACCTCCGCCGGCGTGCCCTGCTGCAGCACGCGCCCGGCATCCAGCAGGATCGCACGGTCGCCGAGCATACCCGCCTCGGCGAAGTCGTGCGTCACCTGCACGGTGGTCAGGCCCCAGTCGCGATGCAGTTGGCGCACTTCGCGCCGCACCAACGTGCGACGGCGCGGATCGAGCGCAGAGAACGGTTCGTCGAGCAGCAGCAGGCGCGGCCGCCGCGCCAGCGCGCGCGCCAACGCGACGATCTGGCGCTCGCCGCCGCTGAGGCCCAGGACGTCTCGCGAGTAGAACGCGCCAACCTCGAGCCGCTCCTCGACCTCGCGCAGCGTGTGCGCGTCGGCCGCACCGTAGGCGACGTTCTCGCGCACGGAGAGATGCGGAAAGAGATACGCGTGCTGGTACACGAGCGAGAGATGGCGATCCTCGGGCGCGAGGCGCCGCGCATCGGCCCCGTGCACCTCGACCCGTCCGGACACGGGCGAGAGCAGGCCGGC
>CAZYQM010000012.1:19745-24130 GCA_964649965.1 uncultured Gemmatimonas sp. | reverse complement strand
GAAGCGCGGCTGGAATCTCACCGGCGACGCCGCGATGATGGACGCTGACGGCTACGTGTTCTTCAAGGCGCGCACCGACGACCTCATCCTCTCCGCCGGCTACAACATCGGCGCGCCGGAAGTCGAGGCCGCCGTGCTGCAGCACGAGAGCGTCGCCGAATGCGCGGTGGTCGGCGTGCCGGACGAGGAGCGCGGGCAGGCCGTGAAGGCATTCGTGGTGCTCAAGCCCAACCACGAGGCATCGAGCGCACTGGTCAAGCAGATCCAGGACTTCGTGAAGGCGACCATCGCGCCGTACAAGTATCCGCGGCACGTGGAGTTCGTCGCCGCGCTGCCCAAGACCGACACCGGCAAGCTCCAGCGCTTCCGGCTCAAGGAGACCACGTGACCCATCGCATCCTCCAGCCCGCCGACTGGGCGCGGCCCAAGGGCTACGCCAACGCCGTCGTCGCGCGCGGCCGCACCATCTTCCTCGCCGGCCAGATCGGCTGGGATGCCGAGCAACGCCTCGTCGGCTCCGACCTCGTCACGCAAGCGAAGCAGGCGTTGCGCAACATCGTCGCACTGCTCGCCGAGGACGGCGCGAAGCCGGAGCACATTGTGCGGATGACGTGGTACGTCACCGACCGTGCGGCGTATCTTGCCGCGGCCGCCGAGCTCGGCGCCGCATACCGAGAGGTATTGGGCAAGCACTTCCCCGCGATGACCGCGGTGGAGGTCTCCGCGCTGATGGAGGCCGATGCCGTGGTCGAGATCGAAGCGACCGCCGTCGTGCCGGAATAGCCGTCCCTCCCCCGAGTCTCCGCCTCCCACCACCGACTTCCGCACCGATGCGATACGCCGAGATCACGGGCTGGGGCAAGTGTATGCCGCCGGCCACGCTCACCAACGAGGACCTCTCCACCTTCCTCGAGACCAACGACGAGTGGATCACCTCGCGCACGGGGATGAAGGAACGCCGCATCTCGCACGTGAGCGCCGTCGAGTTGAGCACCATCGCCGCGTCGCGGGCGCTGGCCTGTGCGGGCCTCGACCCCAAGGACGTGGACCTCATCATCTACGGCGGCGTCAGCAACGAGGAGCTCTGCCCCAACTCCGCATCCGGCGTGCAGCTCGCGCTCGGTGCGCACAGGGCGGCGAGCATCGACCTCAACACCGCCTGCACGAGCTTCTGCTACGGCCTCGCCGCCGCCACGGGGATGATCCGCACCGGCGTCGTGAAGAACGCGGTGGTGATCGGCGTCGAGCTGATCTCGCGCTATATGGACTGGAGCAACCGCAACGTGGCCGTGCTTTTCGGTGACGGTGCGGCGGCCGTGGTGCTGCAGGCCAGTGACGAGGAGACGGGAATGCTCGAGGCCGTCCTCGGCTGCGACGCCGAGGCGCGTGACTCGCTGCGCGTGCGCGGCTTCGGCTGCGGCTACTCCGGGCTCGGCGTCACGCTCGGGGATACGATCTGGGATTTCGACGGCCAGGTCATCTTCAAGCGCGCCGTGCACGGGATGAGCGACGCCGCCAAGCGCGTGATGGAGGCGCGCCGGCTCTCGGCGGATGACATCGGCCTCGTCGTGCCGCACCAGGCCAACCTGCGCATCATCGAGGCGGTGGCCAAGTACGCCGGCGTGCCGATGGAGAAGGTGATGCTCACCGTGCAGAAGTACGGCAATATGAGCGCCGCGACGGTGCCGGTGGCGTTGGTGGAGGCGCTCGAGGAAGGCCGCGTGACGCCGGGCTCGTGGTTGTTGATGCCTGCGTTCGGCGGCGGACTTACCTACTGTGCGCTGTTGGTGAAGTGGGGCCAGCGCGTGACGCCGCTCGGCGCGAGCGCGATGGAACTGCCGCCGCTCACGAAGACCGCCCTGGAACTCGTGAATGAGGTGCGTGCGAATCAGGATCCACACGGACGCAGCCAGGTCGGGTTGATGGCGCCGGTGTTCGCGCAGAAGGCGTGAACGGAGCCCCCGTGCATTCGCAACCGCTGCCGCAACCACTGTCGACGGTGACGCTGCAGGGCGACGCAGTGCGCCTCGAACCGATGCAACCCGAACACGCGTCGGCGCTCGCCGAGGCCGTCCGCGACGGCGAGCTCTGGAACCTCGCATTTACGGCGGTGCCCACACCTGAGGGTTGCGCCGCGTATATCGCCGAGGCCCTGCGCGGTCACGCCGCAGGCACGATGCTCCCGTGGGTCGTGCGCGATCTCCGCAACGACACGATCATCGGCAGTACACGCTACCACGACGTCGTCGCCGCCATCGGCCGCGTCGAGATCGGCTACACTTGGTACGCCGCGCGGATGCAACGCACGCACGTGAACACCACCTGCAAGCTGCTTCTGCTCGACCACGCATTCACGACGCTGGGCTGCGGCGTGGTGGGACTGCGCACCGATCTCGCGAACTCGCGATCACAGGCGGCCATCGAACGGCTTGGCGCGCACCGCGATGGCGTGCTGCGCCGTTTCGAGGCGCGCAAGGATGGCAGTCCGCGCGACACGGTGATGTACAGCATCCTCCGCGACGAGTGGCCCGCCCTGCGCGATCGCCTCGAACGACGGCTCGCC
Source organism: uncultured Gemmatimonas sp. (assembly GCA_964649965.1). Taxonomy (GTDB): domain Bacteria; phylum Gemmatimonadota; class Gemmatimonadetes; order Gemmatimonadales; family Gemmatimonadaceae; genus Pseudogemmatithrix. The sequence goes on along the minus strand of CAZYQM010000012.1, from coordinate 21,567 downwards.
GCCGCCGCAGGCAGCGATTAGTTTTCCCCTGTCGCGCCTGACGCGCGGCAGACTTCCCCTTTGATGTGAGGCACTGATGGACCAGCACCTGGCCGTGATTTCCACCGCTCTTCTCACGCCCAGCCCCGCTGCGTATGCCATCCTCGTCTCGCCCACATCTCACGGCCGACGCGCTCCGCGTCACGCTGCCTGACGGCCGTCTCCTCCTCGACATCCCCCGACTCGGCATCGCCGATGAGCGCGTCGGGCTCGTAGGTCCCAACGGCTCCGGCAAGAGCACGCTGCTGCGCGTACTCGCCGGTGAACTCGCGCCGTCATCCGGCCGCATCACGCGCCGCGGAACGATCGCCGTCGTACGCCAGGACCGCGCCGAACACGCCACGCTCAGCGGCGGCGAACGCGCGCGCCTCGCGCTCGCCGAGCAACTGCGCACGCAGCCCGACCTGCTCATCCTCGACGAGCCGACCAACGACCTCGACGCCGAGGCGCGTGCCGACGTGCACCGGCTCGTCGCCCGCTGGCCGCGCGGCGTGCTCGTCGCCACGCACGATCGCGCGCTGCTCGCGCACGTGGATCGCATCCTGTGCATCGAGCAGGGCACGCTGCGCAGCTACGGCGGCAACTACGCCGCCTTCGCCGAGCGTCGTGCGACGGAGCGTGCCGCCCTCGAGCGCGAGCGCGCCAACGCCGACGCCGAGCTGTCGCGCGCCGAGCGGCAACTGCGCGAGGTCCGCGAGCGCCAGGCGCGGCGCGAGGCCTCGGGCAAGCGCTCGCGCAAGGACGCCAATATGCCGAAGATCCTGCTCAACACCCGTCGCGCGAACGCGCAGGTCAGCACCGGACGCCTCCGCGACGTGACCGCGCGGGTCGTCGAGGACGCCGCCGCGCGCGCCAGCGCCGCACGCGCGCCGCTGGCCGAGCGCGATCGGCTCAAGATGGAGTTGCCGAAGAGCCGCCTCGCCGCGGGCACCACGGTCATCGCGCTGCACGACGCGACGATCGGCCCGTCACTGGAACGTCCGCTGCTCGAAGGGTTCTCGCTCGACATCGTCGGTCCCGAGCGCATCGCGATCGCCGGACGCAACGGCGCGGGCAAGACCACGCTGCTGCGCGTGCTCGCCGGCGCACTCGCGCCGCTCGCGGGCGATGTCCGCCGCGGCGTGCCGCTCGACGACATCGCGTATCTCGACCAGCACACGACGCTGCTCGACGTCGGCCGCACGGTGCGCGACGCCTTCGCCGCACGACATCCCGACGCCGAGCGTAACGCCGTGCACGCCGCACTCGCGCGCTTTCGCTTTCGCGCACAGGCAGCGGAGCAGCCGATTGCCACGCTCAGCGGCGGCGAACGCCTCCGTGCCGCCCTCGCCTGCGTGCTCGGCGGCCCCGTCGTCCCGCGCTTCCTGCTGTTGGATGAGCCGACCAATCACCTGGACCTCGAACATCTCGAGGCGGTCGAGCAGGCGCTGTGCGGCTACGACGGCGCGCTGGTCGTGGTCTCGCACGACGCGGACTTCGTGGAGGCCATCGGGACGCAGCGATCCGTGGTGTTGGGCGAGTCGTAAGGATTTTGGGACGAACGACTTAGGCTGTTCTTGGCGCAGGAGGGGCGACAGGAGGGGCGATTGGACCTGGTCCGATCGCCCCTTTGGCGTCCGTCTTTCGTGCCCGTTCTCCCTTGCGCAATTCGGGTTTTATTCGGTAATTACCTGCCCATAGACTTCGGTGTTTATTCGGTATGTCAGCCGCCCTCAGACTCCTCCGTGAACAGCTCGCCGCCGTCGTGGCGGGCACGCCCAGCAGCACCCCCGGGCTCCCCACG
>CAZYQM010000012.1:17477-19735 GCA_964649965.1 uncultured Gemmatimonas sp. | reverse complement strand
CGCCACCCCGCACAGCACGTGTGACGGCCGGTCCGGCGGGCTCCCCCGCGGTCGCATCACCGAACTCCTCGCCCCTGCCGGACTCGGCAAGACCACCCTCGCCCGCAGCATCGCCGCGAGCACCCTGCTTGCCGGCCACGCGGTCGCGTGGATCGATGCCACCCGCACGCTGGATCCGCGCGACTTCATAGATGTAGATGCCGCCGGCCGCGATGCGCTGTGGATCGTGCGGCCCGGCGATCCTGCGCGCGCCGCCTGGTGCGCCGACCTGCTGCTGCGCACCGGCGCCTTCGCGCTCGTCGTGCTCGACGGCGCGCCCGTGCTCCTCCGCAGCATCGCCGTGCGCCTCTCGCAGCTCGCCCGCGATGCCGACGCCGCGCTGCTCCTGCTCGGCGAAGGCAACAAGGCCTCGGAGATCGGCGGCGCGCTGCGCCTCGTGCTCAAGCGTCGGCCCGCGCGCGACACGCGCGGCGGACCGCAGGTCGCCGCGCTCATCGAGAAGGGCGGCCCGCATCAACTCGTTCCTTTGCATCTGGAGGTGGGCAATGCCCGCGCCATCGCCCGAGATCTCGCGCGCGACATCGCGCATCGCCTGTGTGCGCATCCCGAGGTTCCCGATCGGCGCGGCTTGGCTCGCGCGCGGCCCAGGCCGCATCCGGCAAATGCCCTATGAATGCCCTATTGCGCCCCCCCCCCGTTTCTTAACGTGGTCGTCGCGCAGCGGACACCCGACGTAACACGGCGACAGTCTCTTCGATTCGCACAGGAACACGGAGCATCGATGCTCTCCTCACGCACAATCTTTTGCTTCGGCTTGCTGGTTACCACATTTGTGCTCACTGCGTGCCCGGACGCCGAGAGCACGCGCGGCCCAGTTTCGACTCGAGAGATTGCGTGGAGGTTCGAGGAGACTGCCGGGCAGAGCATCATCACGCTAGAGAAGTCGCCAACGGCACTTCTTGCGGAACTCAAGGGAGCCGTTGTCGCAGCTCCAATCGGTCACCGGATTGATCTCTCGAGGATTTCTCCGGAATCGCACATCGCCGACGTTGCCGGGCTGCAGGATGGTAGGGTCGCCATCCTCTTTCGGGACCAACATCGCGTGGTTGTCCTCGACTCGATGGGACAAGAACAGCATCGCTTCGGCCGAATGGGACAGGGGCCTGGCGAGTTCTCCGACCCGGTAGCCATCGCAAGGACGGGCAGCGGGTATGTCGTTCTCGATATGGCTGACGGTCGTCCGATGAGTCGGTTTTCCGTGGACGGGAATTTTCTACACGCTCCGCGGCTTCCCACGCTCGCGGACTGGCCACTCGCCTACTCGCGAGAACCAATTCTTGACATCGATGTCCCATTTCAGATGGGGCCGGAGGACGTGACTCGTCGCATCGCACGGACCCCTGGAGGATTTTCCGTATTGGTCAGCGATCGTTTGGGCATTCGATGGTCAGAGGGCGATACGGTGCCCAGACAGCGGCTCATTAAGCAGTTCGTGTATGGTGAAGGACCAGACCCAGATCGCACAGAGACCGTCTCCGGAGTCGAGCAGGTGATCTCACGGGCGCCGATGACAGACCAAGGAGGAACGCCACTCCGTGAAGCCCGGAAGCGAACGATCGAGCCGTTGTACACGGAGCGCCCACTCATTGCGGGAACGGATTCGTGGGATGCCGTCTATCGCCCCGACTCTTCCACCATCGTCATTCAGGTTCAGGGCGCATCTCCGCTCGTCGTACGCTGGCCGGACTCACCGAGAGTTCCTGTCACCGACTCGATCAGAATTGCCGCAGCGGAACTCAAGCACACCGAAAGCCGGAAGTATCGATCCGGCGTCCTTGCGTTATGGCAGCGGTCGAGCGCAGAAGACCGGAGAAGAATCTTGCGAACCTCCGCCAACCTTCTCGCCTTCGCGGACTCCCTGTCGGCGGTATCAGCCCTCTTTGCCGGCGATCGCTGCTTATGGATCGCCGGGACTGTGGCCGACGACTTCGTAGATGGCACTGCGTTGACCCTGATCGGCATCGACATCGAAGCTAAGACAGTCGGACGGCCTGTACGAATCGGGACGCCCGGGACCCGGCTTCGCGACGTAACAGATGAATGGGCGTTTGCCACCACCCGAGATGACAACGGGGAATTCACACTGGAGCGCTTCCCCCTGCCGAGCCGATGCGCCACCGACGGCGCCGGTCGGCCATAACGATCCAGCTCCTGTGGAGGATGCGATGCAGAAGATGTTGCGACTCGGATGGATCACC
>CAZYQM010000012.1:16424-17467 GCA_964649965.1 uncultured Gemmatimonas sp. | reverse complement strand
GCGCTTGTCGTGGTGAACGTGGTACTCGCGCGTGACCTGCTTGCCCAGTGCGACGCCACGTGTACGCCGTCGCCGGGCTCGGCCTGTCGCTGGACCTGTATGTCCGCTTCGAACACCTGGGCTCAGGGCTGCGGGCCCACCGATCCTGGAGCGAACTGCGGATCGACAGAGTGCGGACTTCGTCCTGCAGGGGGCTGCAACGAGGAGTAACAACCCACGGGTGTGTGCGAGCCGACCAACGATGGTTGGCTCGCATCAGCCTCCTTTATCTATCCCTTCGATGCGTTTACCCTCTCGCGCCATACCAGTTACCCTTTTGGTGCTCGCCGCGGTGCAGGTCTCCCTGTTGCGCGCAGGTGAAGGGGTGATTGACACTCCAGCGGTCCCCACACCGCAGGTTGGAGAGCGCATTGCCAATTTCGGCACAGTCACAGAGCCCGGGCAGCATCGCATCCAGCGACTCCTTGGGCGTGAAGGCATCGCGGAACGAATAGACGGACACGCCTGCGCGGTGCTGATTTTCTTCACTGCTTCCTGCGCAGCGTTGCCAACGCTTGCTCCCGCGTGGCGCGACATCGACACTCTCGTCGTAAATGACGTTCGTGCACCAGTCCTTTGGATTGCGTTACAGCCGAATGACGTTCAAGCCGACACTGCGTACCGCGAGCTTGGCCTTGGAGGGACACAACTATGGATCTCATATTCGAATGAGTACCGCAAGCTTGGCATCGACATTGTCCCCCGAGCCTGGGTGGTAGCGAACGACCTGCGATTCTACGGACTTGCGGCCACTCCCGCCGAGACTCGCGAGCTGATCGCAGACTGCAGTCGCAGTCGTCAACGTAAGCTGACCGAGTAGGACGCCGATGAAACGCGCGGAAGGCGTGCTCGCGATCGTCTTGGTAATCTTCTTGGCCCTGCGCTGGTGGCCAAGCGGAAATGGCAGGCAGACGCCCGTTGTCCTCGAGCCCTTAGAAGTTGTTGCAATCGACTCGCAGCGGTCCGCGACCGCATTCACCGTAGGGAATGGCCCTCCTTCAGAT
>CAZYQM010000012.1:14792-16414 GCA_964649965.1 uncultured Gemmatimonas sp. | reverse complement strand
AGATACACTGACGGTATTCACCGATTTTCTATGCCCGTTCTGCCGGAGGCTTGCTGCTGTGCTGGATACTGTAGGAGTTGATCGTGCGGTGTTGGTCCGCGTGCACCACTGGCCAATCGAGGAACTTCACCCAAGCGCATTTGAGGCAGCTAGGGCGTTTGAGTGTGCCGCATCGCTCGGAAAGGCGAAGGAGATGCACGACGCGATGTTCTTGTCGCCACTACTGGTCGAGCAACAACGTTGGGATTCGGTGGCACGATTAGCGCGGTTGGAGTCGCCAGTCGCCTTGCACGATTGCCTGACCAAGGGTCGCTTCAAGGACATTGTCCGGAGAGACCAATCCTTTGCACAGCGCAGCGGGTGCTCAGGCACCCCTACTCTCATATATCGAGGAAGGCGTTATCAGGGCCTCCCTACGGCAAGCAATGTCCGGCGAATGCTCGAGCAGGATTCGCCCGACAATCATCTTGGTACAGTGAGAGTCACGCACTGAGGGGGAGTTCCTCGCGCAGTCGAAGGCTTTGAGGGCTGCATTTTTTTATCCTTTAGTTTCGGTGTTTGTTCGGTATGCTCCGCATTGCTTGTATCCGTATTCCGCGATTCCCTGTCGTTTCGGCAAGCCTGCTGATGCAGCGTCGCGCCGCTCACTGGGACGCCCTGCCGATCGCCCTCTCCGACCGCGCCAAGCTCCGCACCGTGACCGTCGCCGCCGCGCGCAGCGGCGTGCGCACGGGGATGACCGTCGCGCAGGGCAAGTCGAAGTGCGCCGCGCTCGCGGTGCTCCCCTGGGACGCCACCGCAATCGCCCGCGAAGTCGCGCGCGCCAGCGCCGCCTTCCTCGCCGCGTCGCCGCAGGTGAGCCCGCTGCGCGACGAACCCGGCACCTGGTGGATCGGCGCCGAGGGTTTCGAGGCCATCGGCGGCGAACGCGCGCTGGCCACGCAGTTGCTCGCGCTTTCGCGCGTGTGGCATCCGCGCGCGCGCGTCGCCATCGCCGACAGCTGCGTCACCGCCTACGCCGCCACGTGGAGCACGCGCGCGGCGAGCGAAGCGCTGCACGTCGCGCCGGGCGGCGACCGCGACTACCTCGCCCGCGTGCCAATCGCGCTCATCCCGATGGACGGCGAACTGCGCGAAGCACTCACCGCGCTCGGTCTGCGTACGGCCGGCGCATTCGCGGCACTCGATCCCTTGGAAGTCGAACGCCGCTGGGGCAGCGACGGCCTGAGCGCCTGGCGACTCGCCTGCGCCGACGATCCGCGCCGCGCCGCGCTCGCGCGTACGGACGACCCGCGCAGCGTCGTGCACGAACTCGCGAGCAGCGCGCCTACCGTGGAGCCTGTGCTCTTCCTCGTACGCGCGTCGCTGGACCGCCTCGTGCGCACGCTCGCCGCCGACGGACTCGCCGCCGCATCGCTCAGCCTCACGCTCACGCTCGACGACGGCCGTCGCGTCACGCGCGAGGTGCGGCCTGCGCGACCGATCGCGCGCGTCGTGCCGCTCTTCGGACGCTGTCGCGCCGCGCTCGACACCTGGACGCTCGAGGCGCCCGTCGCCGCGCTCGAGCTGCGCGTGAGCGAGACAGCGCCGTCGAGCGCCGAGCAGGGCGACTTGCTCGCGCC
>CAZYQM010000012.1:0-14782 GCA_964649965.1 uncultured Gemmatimonas sp. | reverse complement strand
GCCGAGGCCGCGCTCGCGCGACTGCGCGCGACGCTCGGCGCGGGGACCGTCGTGCGGCCCGTCGCGCGCGATTCGTATGCGCCGGAGCGCGCGGGCGGATGGGTCGAGGTGGAGCAAGCGGCGAGCGCCGTGCCGCTCGATGTGTTGCGCGCACAGGGCAATGGCGCACACACGAATGCCGCAGTCACCGGCAAGCACACGAACGGGATGCACGGAGTGCGCACAAACGGAATGCGTGGCGCACACGGCGGCGCAGAGACCGCTCGCTCCGCACCTGCCGCGCGCCTGCTCGAAGCCCCCGAACACATCGCCGTCGTCACCGATCGCTCCGGTGTACCGCTACAGGTCTTCTGGAAGGGCCGTCGCCTCGCCCTCACGCAGGCCGCGGGCCCCGAGCGCCTGAGCGGCGAGTGGTGGCACGCCCAGCCCTTCGCCCGCGACTACTGGCGCTGCGAGTGCGACGAACTCGGCCAGGACCTCCTCATCTACCGCGACGCAGGCGGCTGGCACCTGCAGGGCTGGTACGATTGAGCGGCTACGCCGAGCTGCATTGCCACTCCACGTTCTCGCTGCTCGACGGCGCGTCGGATCCCGAGCGTCTGGTCGAGCGGGCGATGGCGCTCGGGCTCGGCGCGCTCGCGCTGACCGATCACGATGATGTCGGCGGCGCGGTGCGCTTCGCGACGGCGGCCAAGGAGGCGCAGCTCGCGGGCCTGCACGGCGCCGAGCTCACGGTGGATGTGCCGTTGCCGCCTGGCTTCGAGCGCGGGGAGGCGCCGATCCCGCATCGCGTGGTCGGCGAGGACGGCGTGCCACGGCTACGCACGCATCTCGTGCTGCTCTGCGAGACGCGCGAGGGCTGGGGGAATCTCTGCACGCTGATCACGCGCGCACGGCTCGACCATCCGCGCGGCGAGCCGCGCGTGACGCTCGACCAACTCGCCGCGCACACGGCGGGCTTGTACGCGCTGAGCGGATGCGCGCGCGGCTGGGTGCCGCAGCTCTTGGCGCTCGAGCGCGGTGCTGGAGCGCAGTCGCGTGGCGCTGGCAGCGCGGCGCGCGGTGATGCCGTCGCGCGAAGCGCCCTCCAAGCTGCCGGCCAACTCGCCGAGCTGTTCCCCGGCCGCTTCGCCATCGAGTGCTGGGATCACGCGCTGCCCGAGGAGCGTACGCTGGTCGCGCAGCTCATCCCCCTCGCGCAATCGCTTGGGCTTCCCTGGGTCGTCACCAACGACGTGCACTACGCGCTGCCGCAGGGCCGCTTGGGTCACGACGTACTCAGCGCCCTGCGTCACGGCGCCACGCTCGACGAGATGGGCACGCGCCTGCGCCCCAACGGCGAGTGGCATCTCAAGGGCTACGCGCAGCTTGCCAAGCGCTGGAGCGGTCGCGAGGAGGGCCTTGCGCAGACGCTGGCCATCGCCGAGCGCTGCGAGTTCCGTTTGGATGCGCTCAGGCCGCGGCTGCCGCGCTTCCCGCTGCCGCCCGGCGTCAGCGAGGACGAGTACCTCGCGCGCCTGGTGGAGGACGGCGCGCAGGAACGCTGGGGTTGGCGGCGCACCGCGCGGCACGACAAGCAGCTCGCGCACGAGCTCACGCTCATCGCCAAGCTCGGCTTGAGCGGATACTTCCTGATCGTCTGGGACATCGTGCGCTTCGCGCGTCGCGAAGGCATCCTCTGCCAAGGCCGCGGATCCGCGGCCAACAGCGCCGTCTGCTATTGCCTCGGCATCACGGCGGTGGATCCCATCAAGCTCGAGTTGCTGTTCGAGCGCTTCTTGAGTGAAGAGCGCGCCGAGGCGCCGGACATTGACATTGATTTCGCGCACCGCGAACGCGAGCGCGTGCTGCAGTACGTGTACCAGCGCTACGGCCGCGAGCACGCCGCGATGGTCTGCGAGCACATCACCTGGCGCGGCCGCAGCGCCGTGCGCGACGCCGCGCGCGTGCTCGGCTTCTCACCCGAGCAGGCCGGCCTGCTCGCCAGCTTCAGCGATCGCTTCAGTGCCAAGAACACCGCCGCCGCGCTCAGGCTCGGCACACCCGGCCACGAAGCCGACGAGCAGACCGCCAAGGCCGCACAGGAGTCGGACCCCTTCGCCCCCGAGCGCAGCGACGCGATGGGACCGGCCAACTACAGCAAGCGCGCCCTCAGCAATCCGCGCGATGTGCAAGTCCGCCGTAACGCGCAGCCCACGCGCCCCGCGACGTTGGTAGACGCCGTCTCCAGCGACCTCGTGGTAGGCACGCACGCCAGCAACCTCATCAAGGCCTCGCGCGAAGAGCACCGCAAGCTCCGCGCCATCCGCACCGGCGCGCCGGAGAGCGTGCGCAAGCCCGCGCCGCACAACGATGCACGCGCGGATCGGCAGGAGGGAGCGCCCGAGCCCATCGCGACGCGAGAAGGAGGGGAGGTCGCGAGGTCCGCCACAGCGAGGCGGCCGCAGGACCGCGCAGCGGTCCGAGAGCCTCGCGAGGACGGACCTCGCGGCCGACCCGACCACGAACCGTCGTTGCTTGAACGCGCAAACCTCGACCCAATCGATCCAAGAGTGCAAAAGCTCGCCGACATCGTCGAGCAACTCGACGCCGCGCCACGCCACCGCGGCATCCACGTCGGCGGCTTCGTCCTCACCGAGGAACCGCTGCGCACCGTCGTCCCTATCGAGCCCGCCAGTATGGAGGATCGCACCGTCATCCAGTGGGAGAAGGACGACCTCGACCCCGTCGGCCTCGTGAAGATTGACCTGCTGGGCCTGGGGATGTTGACGGTGGTGCAAGACTGCCTCGCCTACATCCGCCGCACCCGCGGCGTCTCGCTCGACCTCGGCCAACTCGACTGCGCCGACCAAGCCGTGTACGACGACCTCTGCAAGGCCGACACCGTCGGGGTGTTCCAGGTCGAGAGCCGCGCGCAGATGAACACCCTGCCGCGTCTCAAGCCGCGCTGCTTCTACGATCTCGTCGTCGAAGTCGCACTGATCCGCCCCGGCCCCATCCAGGGCGCGATGGTGCATCCCTATCTCCGTCGCAAGGCCGGACTCGAGGAAGTCACCTACCCGCATCCCTCGCTAGAACCCATCCTCAAGCGCACGCTCGGCGTACCGCTCTTCCAGGAACAGGGAATGCAGGTCGCGATCGCCGCCGCCGGCTTCACGCCAGGCGAGGCCGACCTCCTGCGCAAGGCGATGGGCCACAAGCGCAGCCGCGAGCGGATGGCCGACATCTGCCAGCGGATGATCGACGGGATGCGCGCCAACGGCATCCCCGAGGACATCGCGCTCCGGATCTACAACCAGATCAACGCCTTCGCCGACTACGGCTTCCCCGAAAGCCACGCCGCGAGCTTCGCGCTCATCGTGTACGCGAGCGCGTACCTGCGCCACTACTACGCCCCCGAGTTCCTCTGCGCGATGCTCAACGCGCAGCCGATGGGCTTCTACGCGCCGGGCACGCTCATCGAGGACGCCAAACGCCACGGCGTGCAGGTGCGCCCCGTGGACATCACGCGCTCGCGCTGGGACCACACGCTCGAGCCCGGCAGCGGCCGCAACGCCGCGCCCGCCGTGCGACTCGGCATCCGCTCCGTCCTCGGCCTCGGCTCCATCGCGCGCCGGAAGATCGAAGCCGCACTGCTTCACCACGAGGGCCCGAAGGACTCCGCCGCGCCGGAGCCATCTGCCGACGCCTCTTCCAGCTTACAGCTTACAGCTCACAGCTTCAGTTCAATCACCGATTTCGTCACCCGCACCAACCTCGACAAGCGCTCCCTCCGCGCCCTCGCCGAGTCCGGCGCCTTCGACGCCTTCGTGCAGGACGAGCCTCCCGTGCGCCGCCGCCGTGTTGCGCTCTGGCGCGTGCTCGAGGCGCAACGCGAAGGTCCGGGGCCGCTCGCGTTGTTTCCCGAATCCACCGTACCCGCGGTGCTGCCGGGATTCTCCGCACCCGAACTCACCGAAGCCGACTACCGCCTCACCGGCCTGTCGCTCAACGGCCACCCGATGCGCCACGTACGGCCGCTCGTCGCGCCCAACGGCGTGCGGAGCGCACGCGAGATCCTCCAGATGCGCGACGGCGAGCCCGTCGCCCACGCGGGACTCGTCATCTGCCGCCAGCGCCCGGGCACCGCGAAGGGCTTCGTCTTCCTCACCCTCGAGGATGAGACCGGCACGATCAACGTCGTCATCACGCCACAGCGCTTCGAGGAGCAGGCGATGCTCATCTCGCGCACGCCGCTGCTGCTCGTGCGCGGCACGCTGCAGGTGGAATCAGGCGTCTACAACATCCGGGCGCGGGAGTTCATCGCGCTCAACGCGAACGTGGGCGAGAAGGCGGTGAAGGGACACAACTACCGCTGACGCGCCCACCGTCACCGCCAGGCCGAGACGAGCACCAGCACGGCGATCACGACGCCAAGCCCGACCTTCGCCACGGTCGCGACGATACGGCCGACCATCGCACCCCACGCGACCCGCTCCGCGCCGCCAGCGAGGCCCGTCACGCTGTACTCCGCGACGAGCGCGCCGAGAAAGGTGCCGACCAGCGCACCGACCAACGGCCCCAACAGCGGGACCGGAAAGCCGACGATGGCACCGGCGATGCCGCCGAGCAGGGCGCCCCACGCCGCACGCCGGCTGCCGCCGTACTTCCGCGCGTAACGAGACGCCATCACCCATTCGATCGCTTCGGCGACCAACGCCAGCGCCACGCCGGCAACGATGGCCCACCACGCGAGCGGTCCCGAGGGATCGAGCAGCAGCGCGCCACTGGATACGGCCAGGAAGATCCACGTGCCGGGCAATCCGATGGCGGTGAGGAAGAGCCCGCCGAGCGCGACCAGCGTGAGCGTCAGTATCAGCATATCCACCGTACTCCCGGGACGCCCCGTCGGTTTCCCGCGACGCGGCCCCGCGACGCGGTCCCGTGCGGCGGTGCTGGACGCCTCCGTGCACGGGGCCCATCTTGTGGAGTCCGCAGACGCTTCCACACACCGGCTTCCCGTGACCGACCCCATCCGTGCACGGCTAGATCAGGCGCTGGGCGCCACGCACACCATCGAGCGCGAGCTCGGCGGCGGCGGGATGGCCCGCGTGTTCCTCGCGACCGAACGGGCGCTCGGCCGGCAGGTCGTCATCAAGACCTTGCCGGACGAGAGCTGGAGCGGCGACGCCGGTGCGCGCTTCCGTCGCGAGATCCTCACGGCGGCGCAGCTGCAGCACGCCAACATCGTCCCGGTGCTCACGGCCGGCGACGCCGACGGCCTGCCCTTCTTCACGATGCCCTGGGTGGAAGGCGCCTCGCTGCGCGAACGCATCCAGCGCGGACGCGTCCCGCTCGGCGAGGCCACGAGCATCCTGCGCGACGTCGCCCGCGCCCTCGCCGCTGCGCACGCGCGCGGCATCGTGCATCGCGACATCAAGCCGGAGAACATCCTGCTCTCCAGCGGTGCTGCGCTGGTCACGGACTTCGGCGTCGCCAAGGCGCTGACCCTCGCTACGCAGGGCGGCCCCGGCGCCCCGACGATGACGGGCATCGGCGTCACCATCGGGACGCTGGCGTATATGGCGCCGGAGCAGATTGCCGGCGAGGCGACGCTCGACCAACGCGCCGACCTGTACGCCTGGGGAATGCTCGCCTATGAACTGCTCAGCGGAGCGCGGCCCTTCGCGACGCTGAGCGGTTCCGCGCTCACGCGTGCGCAGCTCACCGAACTGCCGCCCCCGCTCGCCGAGGTGGCGCCGGAGGTCTCGCCGGCGCTCGCCGCCATCGTGATGCGCTGCCTCGCGAAGACGGCCGACGAGCGGCCGACGAACGCCGCCGAGCTGCTCACGGTCCTCGACACGCCGAGCGGCGAGTTCATCGGTGCCCGCCGCCCGACGCCGCGGCGGCCCTGGATCGCTGCAACCCTCATCGCCGTCGCGGCTGTCATCGCGATCGTCGTCGGCGCCCTCAGCGGCCGCGACGACGTGGACGAGCGCACCATCGCCGTCGCGCCGTTCCGCGTCGGCGGCGCCGCGCCCGAGACGCAGTACCTGCGCGAGGGACTCGGCGACCTGATCGTCCCGATGGTCGCCGCGCTGCCCGACCTCGCGAGCGCCAATATGCGCGTCGTCCTCGATCGCTGGCGCCGCGCGGCCGGAAGCGTCGATGAAGACCTTGACGACGAAGCCGCGAGCCGCGTGGCCCGCGAGGCCGGCGCGGGCCGGCTGATCATCGGCGACATCGTCGGCACGCGCGAACGCCTCACCGTCAGCGCGCGCCTCCTGCGCTCGCGCGACGGCGAGGAACTCGCCACCGCGCAGATCAGCGGTTCCGCCGACAGCGCCTCGGCGCTCGCCATCCGCGTGGTCACGGCGCTGCTGTCCGTGCAGGACGGCCCCCCCCGCGAGCGCCTGGCCTCGGTGCTGTCGTCCAAGGTCGAGGCCATCGCGCCCTACCTGCGCGGCGAGCAGCTGTACCGCCGCGGCCGCTACCGTGCGGCCGCCGAGGAGTTCGAGCGCGCCTGGCGCGCCGACAGCACGCTGGCGATCGCCGCCGTGCGCATCCGCATCGCCAACAGCTGGAACAGCGCCGACGCGATCCCGGGCCCGTGGGTGCAGCGCGCCTGGAACCACCGCGACCGCCTCACCGGCAGCGACTCGTTGCTGCTCATCGCGATTGCCGGCGACAGCTTCCCCAAGCCGATGCGCTGGCGCGATCGCCTGACGATGCTGCGCAACCTCGCCGTCCAGGGAAACACCGCGGAGCTCTGGTACCAGTACGGCGACGCGATGGTGCACAACGGCAACTCCTCCGACGTGGACTCGGCCTGGCACTATGCGCTCCAGGCCTTCAAGCGCGCCGAGGCGATGGATTCGTCGCTGACCAGCGCGCTCGAGCACCAGTCGCAGGCCTACATCGCGCTGGGCGACAGCGCCGGCGCGCGCGCCGCGCTCGCACGCCAGGCCCGCGTGGACTCCGCGGGCGACTGGTATCTCGTGAGCCGGATGTTCGTCGAAGCCGCCATCGGCGACATCGCGGACCAGATGGTGGCGTTGCGCGCGCTCACGGCGCGACGCCCGGCCGCCATCCTCCCCGCGATGCGCTTCGTGACCGTGGATATGGGTCCGGGCATCCCGCCGAACCTCGAGCTCATCGACTCGATCGCGGCGATGGCCGCGACGCTGCCCCTCGACGACCGGACACGTACGCAACTCGAATTCGCCCTCAACGACGTCGGCATCGCGACCGGCCAATCGCGCCTGCAGCGCGTCACGCCGCAGATGCGGGCCCAGATCGCGGATGGAATCGATGTGCTGCTGTATGCGGTCGTCAACCAGACGGCCAGCGACTCCGCCGCCGCGGCGCGTACGTCGGCCGAACGGCTCGCTCGACGCGAGATGGCGCGGATGCCAGCTGATGGCAAGTACCTCATCGCCCCGATGTTCTCCCTGATCGGGACCTACGACGCCTTGGCCGGCGACACCGCGTCGGCGCTCAGCCTCGCACGCGAGATCGAACGCCTCTCGTTTACGCCCGATCGCCCGTGGAACGCGGACCCGCTGCGCATCAACGCCGAGATGCTGCGCCTGCTCGTCGCCGCCGAGCGACGGGACCCGAACCTCCTGCGTCTCGTGCAGCACGCGGATTCGACCTTGGCCGACATCCCGAACCTCGATGCGGCCGTGCGAGCCGTCTGGAACTACCTGATCGCCGTCATCTACGAGCGGATGGACCGGCCCGCCGATGCGTACCGGATGCTCCAGCGCCGCGACGGCCAGTACACCTTCGAGCCGGCGCTCCTCGAGGCACTGCGACGTTCGGCCCGCAACGCCGAGCGCGCCGGAATGCGCGAGCAGGCGATCTTCGCGCTTCGCAGCCTCATCGGGATGCGCGCCCAAGCCGATTCGCAGTATCAAGGCGAGGTGCAGGAACTCCGGGCCCGGCTCGCGCGCCTGGAGGCGGAGAGTCGCGGACGCTGACTGGTGAGCGAGACCCGGCGACGCCGACGCGGGTCGGTCTTGCTGGACGGCGCTCGTAACTGGCCGCATCTTCCCTGAGTTCGTGCCTTTCTCCAGCCCGCTCCACCTGACGTGACCGACCGCATCCGCGCACGGCTCGACCAAGCGCTCTCCGGCACGCACTCCATCGAACGCGAACTCGGCGGCGGCGGGATGGCCCGCGTCTTCGTCGCGACGGAGCGCGCCCTCGGCCGCCAGGTGGTGATCAAGACCCTTCCGGACGAGGGCTGGAGCGCGAGTTCCGCCCAACGCTTCCGGCGCGAGATCCTCACCGCGGCACAACTGCAGCACGCCAACATCGTGCCCGTCCTCGCCGCCGGTGACGCGGAGGGGATGCCCTACTTCACGATGCCGCTCGTTGACGGCGCGTCGCTCCGCGAACGGCTCGCGCGCGGGCCCGTGCCGCTCGCCGAGGCGGTCGGGATCCTGCGCGACGTGGCGCGCGCGCTCGGCGCCGCACACGCGCGGAACGTGGTGCATCGCGACATCAAGCCGGAGAACATCCTGCTCTCCGCCGGCGCCGCACTCGTCTCGGATTTCGGGGTGGCGAAGGCCATCTCGGCCGCAACGCAAGGCACCGAGACCAATGCACTGATGACCGCCACGGGCGTGTCCGTCGGGACGCCCGTGTATATGTCGCCGGAGCAGATCGCGGCCGACCCGACGCTCGACCATCGCACCGACATCTATGCGTGGGGACTCGTCGCGTACGAGTTGCTCAGCGGCCACCGTCCGTTCGCCGAGCTCTCGGGCACCGCGTTGATCAAGGCCCAGTTGGGCACGATGCCGCCGTCGCTCGCTTCCGTGGCGCCGCAGGTTCCGCGGACGCTCGCCGAGTTGGTGATGCGCTGCCTGGCCAAGGAGCCCGGCAAGCGCCCGGAGTCGGCGACCGAGCTGCTCGCCGTGCTCGACCTCCCGTCCGGCGAGTCCCCCGCGAGCACCGCTGCGACACGCAGCCGTCGCCTCGCGCTGGCTGCTGCGTCTGCGCTGCTGCTCCTCGCCGCAGGATGGTGGTTCCTCGGTCCCGCAGCCACCGCCGTCGACGAAGCGACCGTCGCCGTCGCGCCATTCCGCGTCGGCGGGCTGTCGCCCGACGTGCACTACCTGCGCGAAGGACTCGGCGACATCATCGTCCCGCAGTTGCAGACGATTCCCGACGTCCGCGCGGCAGGTATGCGCGTGATGCTGGACCGCTGGCAGCGCGTCGGCGGCTCCGCGGACGCGGATCTCGATGACGCGCAGGCGTCGCGGGCCGCACGCGACGCGGGGGCCGGACGCCTCATCCTGGGCGACGTCGTCGGCACGCGCGAGCGCATCACCGTCAACGCACGGCTCATCCGCGCCCGCGACGGCCGCGAACTCGCCCGGGCGAGCGTCGACGGATCCGCCGACGGCGTGTTCACGCTCGCGACGCGCCTCGTCACGACGCTGCTTTCGGTCAGCGACGGCGCATCGCAGGAGCGCCTGCGCAGCGTGCTGTCGGCCAACCCCGAAGCCATCGCGCCGTATCTCGTCGGCGAACAGCTCTATCGACGCGGCCGTTATAACGAGGCGGGCGACGCGTTCCTGCAGGCCTATCAGGCGGACACCACCTTCGCCATCGCCGCGCTGCGCGTCCATCTCACGAACGGCTGGTCGCTGAACGCGCCGATTGCCGGTCCGTGGCAGGAGCGGGCGTGGACGCATCGCGCACGCTTGAGCGGCACGGACTCGCTGCTCCTCATCGCCTCGGTGGGCGAGACGTATCCCCAGCCGATGGACGTGCCGGCCGAGATCCGATCGCTTGAGGCATTGGCTCGTCGTAGCAACTCCGCAGAGCTCTGGTACGCGTACGCCGATTATCTCGCGCACAGCGGTGAATCGGCGGACGAACCCGAGGCCAACGCCAAGGCGTTGGAGGGATTCCGGCGCGCCGAAGCGCTTGACTCCAGCTTTGCGCCGGCGCTCGAGCACCAGGCGTTCCTGTACCTCGTCCTCGGCGACACCGCGAACGCCCGGCAGGCGCACGCGCGCCAGTCGCAACGTGATTCGACCGGGGACTTCTTCCGCGTCAACGACTTTATGATGGAGAAAGGTTTCGGGAACCTCGACGGCCAGATGCGCGCGCTGCGCCGCATCGCGGCGAGCCGGAGCCCCGAGGACATCATCTACCCGGCGCTGTTCAGCTCCACACAGTTCGCCGGCCAGCGATCGAACATCGACCTCGCGGACTCGGCGTTGGCGGTGTTGGCGCGGGCCCCCATCGGGCGCTTGAGCCCAGCCGCCGACGGTGGCCGACGTGAGATCTACTGGAATCTTGGCCGGGCAGCCGCGGCCGCCGCGATCCCGGCCCGTGAGGACGATCTCAGCGGACACATCGAGACCGTGCTGGCCGGCGTCATCTGGGACGCGGACGAAGATCAGGCGACGCGCAGCGCGCGGATCCTCGAGGCCGCTGTCCGTGCCCGCGCGTCCAGCGGAAGCAACGTCGGACGCGCCTTGATGGAGTTCGCGCTGGCCCAGCGAGCGCTCGCGCAAGGCGACACGCTCAGGGTTGAAGCGCTCCAGCGCAGCATCCGCGCGAATGCCGAGGCGGCGCGACCGGTGTGGGCGGCGAACAACCAGCGCGTCCTCGACGCGCTGCTGGCGGCACAGCTCAGCGTCGCGCGCCGCGCGCCGGATGCGCGCGCCCGCGTCCTGACGCTCGATACCTTGCTGCTCGTCACGCCCGAATTGAACCGCCGGCTCACGCGCGCCACCGGCAATCTCATCCTCGCCACGCTGTGGGAGCGGCTCGGCGAGCCCGAGCAGGTGCTCCGCATCACCAGCCGGCGGGACGGGCAGACGGCGTACTCGATGTTCAATACGGAGCGGCTGCGTCTCGTCGCGCGCGCCGCCCGTGCGCTGAATCGGCCTCAATTCGAACGCACCGCGCTCCAGGAGTTCCTCGATATGCGGATCGGTGCTGATGCCCACCTGCAGCCGGAAGTCGAACGCATCCGCGCCCGCCTCGCGGAACTCAACGCCAGCGCCGCGCGCTAGTACCCTATGAAACTCGCAGTCTTCGGCGGCACCGGCCGCGTCGGATCCCGCATCATCGAATACGCCCTCGCCGAGGGCCACACCGTGCGCGCCCTCGTGCGCGACCCCTCCAAGGTCGAGGCACGCGCCGGGCTCGAGGTCGTCGCCGGCGACGTCCTCAACCCCGCCGACGTCGAGCGCACCATCGCGGGCGCCGACGCCGTCATCTCCGGACTCGGCGGTGCCGGCGTGGAGAACCCCGGCGACGCGCAATCCCAAGGAATGCGCAATATCGTCGCGGCGATGCAGAAGCTGGGCGTGCGCCGCGTGCTCGGCGTAGCCGGCGGCGGCATCCTGAATTCCGTGAACGGCGGCCTACGCCACGACCAGCCGAGCTTCCCCGACGTCTTCAAGAAGGTCAGTGCCAAGCAAAAGGAAGCCTGGCACGCGATGCGTGACTCCGGCCTCGACTGGACGATGGTCGCCACGGGCGACATCGTGCCCGGCGAGCGCACCGGCGTCTATCGCTCGCTCGAGGAGTTCCTCCCCAAAGGCGCGCGCAAGATCAGCGTCGAGGACGTCGCCGATTTCCTGATGATGGCGCTGCGCGAGGGCAAGCACATCCAGAAACGCGTCGGCGCCGGATACTGAGTGGCCGACGCAGACGCCGATTCCACGAGACCTCAAATGTATGACGCATCACCGTTGCTCGAGCCGGGTGAGACGCTCGAGTGGCAGGGCGCGCCTGCGGAGCACCTGCGGCGCTTCCTCGGTAACGACCTCCGCTATCTCATCACGGACCGTCGCGTCCTCATCGTGGACGACACGGGGATGGACAGCTTCACGCCGGATGTGCTGACAAGGCTCGAGCTGCGACCGGCGGACGACGGGACCGCCGACGTGGTGTGGGACCTTGCCGAGGGCTACGAGTATCGGCGGCACCGACCGGGCTTCATCGTCGCGCTGCGCTCGATGCGCCGTGACGATCGTGTCGGGTTCATCGGCGTAGACGACGGCGCCGAGCTCCTGCGGCGGCTCGAGACCTGGTTCGCCGCGCGCAACGATGCCGCCGCGGCCGCGGCGGCGGAGGCCTGGACCTGGTACCGCGAGCCCGCGACCGGATTCGCGATCTCGCTGCCGGCCGCTTGGCAGGTTCGCGTCGGGACCACGAAGGAGCTCAAGTTCCTCGGCATCCGCATCCAACGGCCGCCGCAGTTGACGTCGCGCTACGACGTGCCGTGGAACACGCTCGAGGCCACGCTGCCGGGAATGGCCGTCGCGGTCGCGGTCTTGCTGAATCCCGCCGAGATGCCGGCGACGCTTGACGCCGTCCTCGACAGCCGCCTTGCCTCGTTGCTGAACGTGCGCGTCGTGTCGTCGGAGCCCACCGTGCGCATCGGCGCGCTCGCGGGATTCAGCGTGCTCCAGGACCTGCAGGGGGCTGCCGGGGGCAGCCTGCAGCTTGGGCCCATCGCCGTGCGCGTTGCGGGCCTGAAGGACAAGCTCCTGCAGCGCCAGGTCTGGCTGCGCGGCCCGTCGGGCAATGTGCACGTGCAGGCCGTCACGCCCAGCGGTGCCGATGCCCTGCGCCGCGTGATCGATCGCGGCATCGCATCGATGCGCTTCGACGCACCGGGCGACGGCACGCAAACCGGAAACGCGTCGGCGCCGGTTACTGAGTAACCGACGCCGACGCGGAACGAGCAGCGGAGCCGAGTCCCCCGGCCCGAACTCCGCCAGGGCTACTTGGCGACGTACCCGCCGTCTACCAGGTAGCTCGCGCCGGTCACAAACGACGCCTCGTCCGCTCCCAGAAAGCAGATCGTTGCCGCGACTTCTTCCGACGTGCCCAATCGCGCCGCCGGATGCATCGGCACCACGGCCTCCTCCAACCCGCTGATCATCGGCGTCTTGATGAACCCGGGATTCACCGTGTTCACGCGGATGCCCAGCGGGGCCAACTCGATCGCCGCGGCCTTCGTCAGGCCCACGACCCCGTGCTTGGCCGCCGTGTACGCCACGGCGTGCTCGAAGCCCACGAGCCCGAGGATCGAGCTCACGTTGACGATGGACCCGCGGATACCGCCGGCCTTCATCACGCGCGCCGCGTGCTTCACGCCGTAGAACACGCCGTCGAGGTTGATGGACATCAACGTGCGCCACTGCGCCGCCTCGATCGTGTCCACGGACGTCTCGAGGCCGCCGATGCCGGCGTTGTTGACCATCACGTCAAGACGCCCGAACTCGGACACCGCGCGGTCCACGAGTTCCTGCACGTCGGCTTCGACGGCAACGTCCGTGCGCATCGCCAACGCGCGCCCCCCGACCTTCGCGACCTCGGCCGCGACCTTCGTCGCGCCCGCCGCATTGATGTCGGAGACGACCACCGCCGCGCCTTCGCTCGCGAACCGCAATGCCGCGGCCGCGCCGATCCCGCTGCCAGCGCCCGTCACCACCACGACCTTTCCCGCGAACCGTGCCACGCTGCCTCCGCGACTGTGCCTGACCCAAGCTCACATTGGGGCAGGCCTGCGGCAGTCGGGCGTGTTCTCCATCCGGTGTGAGGGCAAACCCTATCGGCGAACGCCAGTCACGGTGCAAGTGCCGCGCGCACGGCGGCGCCGGCGGCGCGGACCGCGTCGAGATCCACGCCCGTCTCGAATCCGCGCGCGTCCAGCATCGCAAGCACGGCTTCGGTCGCGACGTTCCCCGTCGCGCCCGGCGCGAACGGACAGCCGCCGAGCCCCGCCGCGCTCGCATCGATGCTGCGCACGCCGAGCTCCAGGCAGGCCTCGAGGTTCACGAGCGCGCGTCCGTACGTGTCGTGGAAGTGCGCGTTCACGCGCGCTGTCTCGATCAAGCCGAGCACGGCCTCGAACACTTCACGCGTCGCATCGGGCGTGCCGACGCCGATCGTGTCGGCGATGGACAGCTCGTCCACGCCGAGGTCCAGCAGACGCGCCGCCACGTCGCGTACCGCCGCAGGCGCAATCGCGCCCTCGTACGGGCAGCCGAGTGCGCAGGACACGGTCCCGCGCACCTGCAGCCCATCAGCCTTCGCGCGCGACACCACCGGGCGGAATCGCTCGACGGACTCGGCGATCGAACAGTTGATGTTCTTCTGCGAAAACGTCTCGCTCGCGGCTCCGAAGACGACGATGCCGTCCGGACGCGTCGGCAGCGCACGGTCGTAGCCGCGCTCGTTGGGCACCAGCACCGTGTACCGCGTGCCACGACGCCGCGCGATCGCCGCCATCACCTGCTCGGCGTCCGCCAATTGCGGAATCGCCTTCGGACTGACGAAGCTGGTGACCTCGATCACCGGCACACCGGCGGCGGCGAGCGCGTCCACGAGCGCGACCTTGGCCGACACCGGCAGCACGGCCCGCTCGTTCTGCAAGCCGTCGCGAGGCGAAACGTCGACGATGGTGACACGAGGCGGCATCCTGAAGCATAATGAAGGACCTCGTGCCAGGAGTCCCCGTGCGCCGCCCTGCCTTCTTGCTCGCAATCGTCTTCACTGCCGTCGTCGGCTGCGCCCGTGAGCGCGCCGCCGTCGCGGACCGTCCGCCGGTCGCCGACTCGGCCACGGTCGCCCGCGCGCAGGCCGCAGCCAACACCCTCGGCCCCGACCTCGCGGGGATGCTGCAGCAGGCTATCCGCGACGGCGGCCCCGTGCAGGCGGTCGCCGTCTGCGCCGACTCCGCGCAGGCCCGCACGGCGCGGCACGCCATCGATGGGGTCGCGATCCGGCGCGTCGGTACGCGCGTGCGCAATCCGGC
>CAZYQM010000011.1:17398-25364 GCA_964649965.1 uncultured Gemmatimonas sp. | reverse complement strand
GATGAAGCCGACGGTGTCGGTGAGCAGGATGGACTGGTGGTCGCCGAGGTCCACTTCGCGCGTGAGGGGGTCGAGCGTAGCGAAGAGGCGGTCCTCGACGAAGACCTCGTTGGACTGCGAGATGGCGCGGAGGATGGAGCTCTTGCCGGCGTTGGTGTAGCCGACGAGCGCGGCCTTGAAGCTGCCTTCGCGGCTGCCGCGCTGCACCTCGCGGGCCTTGGCGACGTCAGTCAAGCGCTCCTTGAGCAGGCGGATGCGATGGCCGACGAGGCGGCGGTCGGTCTCGAGCTGCGTTTCGCCGGGACCGCGCACGCCGATGCCGCCGCGGAACTTCTCGAGGTGGGTCCACATCCGCACGAGGCGCGGCAGCGAGTACTCGAGCTGGGCGAGTTCGACCTGCATCCGCGCCTCGGCCGAGCGCGCGCGCACTGCGAAGATGTCGAGGATGAGCTCGGCGCGGTCGATGACGCGCTTGCCGAGTTCGCCCTCGAGGTTCTTGCCCTGGGCGGGCGAGAGCTCATCGTCGAAGATGATGAGCGTGGCTTCCTTCTCGGTGATGAGCGTCTTGAGCTCCTCGACCTTGCCGCGCCCGATGTAGGTGGAGGGATCGGGCCGGTCGAGCTGCTGCGTGAGCGTTCCGACGACGCTGGCACCGGCGGTGTCGGTGAGCCGCGCGAGCTCCTCGAGGTGTTCCTGCACGTGATGGCGCGCGTTGCTGCGCTTCACGGGCGCGCCGACGAGGATGGCGCGCTCCTGCGGCGGCGCGAGGTCGATGAGCTCGCGGCTCACGGCATTCCTTCGACGCGCCCGCGGCCCGAGTACGGGCGCGTGAGCCGTCCGAGCGGCGTGACGAGGGTGAACATCCCTTCCACACGATAGTCCAGCGCCCCGTGCGCGAGGTAGTAGCGCATCGCGGTCTGCACGGCCTGGAAGTCGAAGGTCACGGGCACGGTGAGCGGAATCGTGCCCTTCTCCTCGAGCGTGAGCCGCTGCGTGACTTCGCCGCTGACGACCTGCGTGGAATCCACGAAGAAGATGTAGCTGATCTTCTCGGCGTCGAGCCGGTACTCGTTGGGGTTCTGGATGTCGAGATGCACGTCGAGCGTCGCCGACTGCAGGCCGAGGTTGCGGACCTTCACGTCACGCACCTCGACGACGGGGCTCTGGAAGGCTTGGCGCGCGATGGTGGCGCAGCCGGAAAGCGCGAGAATCAGCGGGAAGACGAGGTATTTGCGCATAGACCGATGACGAAAGGCGGAAGACCGAAGAAACTGCTTCACCCTGTTCAGGACGCTCCAGAGACGCGTTCACGCAACTGCTGCCACCACGCGAGCCGTTTGGCGATGTCCTTCTCGGCGCCGAAGTCGCTCGGCTCGTAGAAGACGCGCGTCCGCAGCTCATCCGGAAGATAGTCCTGCGGCACATATCCGTCCGGGGCGTCGTGCGCGTACTGGTACCCCGCCCCGTAGCCGAGGTCCTTCATCAAGCCGGTGGGGGCGTTGCGGATGTGCAGCGGCACCGGCGCGGCGGGTGACTGGCGCGCGGCGTCGAGGGCGGCCTTCCAGGCCACGTACACACGATTGCTCTTCGGCGCCGTGGCGCAATAGACCGCCGCCTCGGCCAGGGCGAGTTCGCCCTCGGGGGAGCCGAGGAAGTGATAGGCATCGCGCGCGGCGATGGCGAGTTGCAGCGCGCGCGGATCGGCCAGGCCGATGTCCTCGGCGGCGAAGCGAACCGTGCGCCGCGCGACGTAGAGCGGGTCCTCCCCGCCCTCGATCATCCGCGCGAGCCAGTACAGCGCGGCCTGCGGATCGCTGCCACGCAGGCTCTTGTGGTAGGCGCTGATGAGGTTGAAGTGCTGCTCGCCGGACTTGTCGTAGCTGGGCAGCCGTGTCTGCAGGGCCTGCGCCACGAGGGCCGGCGTGAGCTCCGTCGTGTCCGCCGCGGCGGCGAGGACGGTGCAGGCCTCGAGTACGGTGAGCGCGCGACGCGCGTCTCCGTCGGACTCGGTGACGAGCAGTTGCCGGGCTTCGGGCGTGATCGTGAGCCCGCGCTCGCCGAGCCCGCGCTCGCGGTCCGTGAGGGCGCGGTCCACGAGGCTGCCGAGCGCGTCAGTGTCGAGCGCCTGCAGGACGAACACGCGCAGGCGCGAGAGCAGCGCGCCATTCAGCTCGAAGCTCGGATTCTCCGTCGTCGCGCCGATGAGCGTGAGCAGGCCGCTCTCGACGTGCGGCAGCAGCGCGTCCTGCTGGGCGCGGTTGAAGCGATGGATCTCGTCCACGAAGAGCACGGTGCGCATCCCGAGCGCGCGGCGCTTCTCGGCCTCGGCGACAATCTCGCGCAGGCGCGGCACGCCGTCGGTGACGGCGCTGAAGGGCACGAACTCCGCCTGCACGTGGCGGGCGACGAGGCGCGCGATCGTGGTCTTGCCGGTACCCGGCGGGCCCCAGAGCAGGATGGAGCCGGTGTCCCCGCGCTCGATGGCCACGCGCAGCGGCATCTGCGGGCCGAGCAGGTGCTGCTGGCCGGCGACTTCGTCGAGGCTGCGGGGGCGCAGGCGGGCTGCGAGCGGAGCTGGTGGGGAGAAAAGCGAGGACACGAGGATGTGGAGGAGCGAGGAGCGAGGGGAAGGAAGGAGGTGCGAGAGGGAGCTGGGAGTGATCAGGAGCGAGGGTCCTGCCGCCTCAGACTTCCAACCGCACCCTTAGGCCTCGATTCCTTCCCCTCGCTCCTCGCTCCTCTCATCCTCCTTCTCCTCAAGCGCCCGCACAAGTCCTCGCAAGGCGAGCTCATACCCATCCGCCCCAAACCCAGCGACGATCGCAATCGCCCCCGGCGCGAGCCAGCTGTGCCGCCGCTCGGGTTCGCGGGCGTAGATGTTGCTCAGGTGCACTTCCACATACGGCAGCTGAACGCCGGTGAAGGCATCGCGCAGGGCGAGCGACGTGTGCGTCCACGCGCCCGCGTTCACGAGGCAGGCATCCACCACGCCACGGCAGTTGTGGATGGCGTCGAGCATCCGGCCTTCGTCATTGAACTGCGAGAACAGCAGCGTGACGCCGAGCTCCGCGCCGACTTCCTCGAGGCGCGCCTCGATCTCGGCCAGCGTGGTCGTCCCGTAGATCTCCGGTTCGCGGATGCCGAGCAGGTTCAGGTTCGGCCCGTTGAAGACCGCGACTCTCACGGCTTGAGTCCCTTGAGCCAGTCCTGGAACTGATCGAGGTCGTCGTCACCAGGCTCGGCAGTCTCGGATGCCGGCGCAGACGGCGCGGCGGTGCCGGGCTTCTGGAAGAACTGGTCGAACTTGAGCGTCTCGGAGGCACGCGGCACCTGCCGCTTGGGGGCGCTGGACTCGATGGCGAGGTCGCCGAGTCCGGTGCCGCCGTCTGGGCCTTCGAAGGTGCCCACGCCGGCCAGCGTCTCGGCGGCGTGCAGGTCGCGTACGTCGCTGGCGGCGCCGAACAGATCGTCGAGCGGCCAAGGACTGGCGGACACGCTGGCGACGGTCGGCGGCTCCGTGTCGGCGTCAATGTCCGGTACGGACGCAGCCTGCGCAGGCGCCGCCGGCTCGGACGCGGCCTGAGCCACGACCTGTTCCGTCGCGACCGAAGCGGCGATGGCGGTCACGACCGCGGCGCGGCGGGCGAAGCCGCCGAAGAACTCGCGTGCCGACGGGCCGGCCGAAACGGCTGGCGTGACGATCGGCGTCGCCGTGCCCTGCCCCTTGAGCGCGATCTCGCCGAACGAGACGTCGGCCATCGCCGCGTTGGCCGGCGCGGGCTCGGGCTCTGCGCTGTCCGTCGGCGCATCGAACTCCGGCATCTCCTCGGCGACCGGCGCGGCCGGCGCGTCGGGAATCTGCTCCTGCGCGTGCATCCGCTCGAGCTCGGCGAGCTTGGCCTTGAGCCCCTCGTCGGTCGGTGACGCGACCAGCAGCTGGCGATACACGTCGATGGCCTCGGCGAGCAGTCCCTGCTGCACGTACAGCGCCGCCATCGTCTCGGTGACGAACGCGGGCGTGGCCTTCGAGGCGCGCGGCGCGGCGGGCGCGGACGCTTGCTCCGCGACGGGCTCAGCAACGGGCTCGTCGTCGAGCCCGAAGTCGGCCAGCAAGGGCAGCGAGGCCAAGTCCGCCTTTGTCATCCGCGGCCGCGGACGTGCACTCGGCGCTTCAGCGTCAGTGTCGGCGTCGGCGTCGGCCACCGGCGGCGCGGCACTGGGCTCCTCGAGCAGCGGAAGATCGGCCAGGCCCTCCAGCGGCGCGACGTCGTCAGCGGTCGCGTCCGGACGGTCGAGGCCCTCCAGCGGTGCGACCGAGGGCAGGCTCATCGAGACGGAGTCCGGCTCGAGCTCGGCCATCGGCGCGACCTGCTCCGAGGTGAACTCCGACGCTTCGAGACCGGCGAGCGGCGAGACCTCGGCGCTGAACTCGGCGAGTTCGAGATCCGCCGCCGGCGCTTCTGGCGCGGGCGCGGACATCGGCTCGGCGATCGTCGGCTCGAGCCCAAGGGCAGAGGCGTCGTCCGCAGA
This sequence comes from uncultured Gemmatimonas sp., assembly GCA_964649965.1. Classification (GTDB taxonomy): domain Bacteria; phylum Gemmatimonadota; class Gemmatimonadetes; order Gemmatimonadales; family Gemmatimonadaceae; genus Pseudogemmatithrix. Next base: position 20,834 of record CAZYQM010000011.1, on the reverse strand, counting down.
CGGCTCGATGAGCGATGGACCGGCATCGGCGACCGTCGGCTCGAGGCCGAGCGGTGCGACGTCGCCGGTCGTCTCGACAATCAGCGCGTCTGCCGCCCGGTCCACGAGGTCCATCGCGGCGAAGCCGTACTCCGCCGCCTCGGCGCCAAGCACCGGGGCCTGCGGCACGGGCTTCGTCTCCTCGGCCTCGGGCATCTCCGAGAAATCGAAATCGATGTCGAGCAGCGAGGCGCGCTTGCTCGGACGCGGCGCCGGCGGCGCCTCGGCGACCGGAGCGGCCTCGGAGACGGGAGCGGCGGCGGGCATCTCTGCGACCGGTGTCTCCGCCGCGGGAGCACGCATCGCCGGCACGGGCTGCGTGACGGCGCCACCCTCCGCCTCGCGGCGATCGCGGTCGGCGAGGGCCTGGGCGTCGATGACGACCGTTCCACCCTTGCCTGCCGGCGTCTTGGGCGTGGAGATCGGTGGCGTGGCAGGCGCGTCGCCGACGTCGATCATCCCGATGTCTTCCGCGCCGCTGACGCTGACCGACGGCGCGACGGAGATCAGCCCCGACGCGGAGGTGCGGGCGGACGGCGACTCCGGCGCTTCGTCGGCGGCGCCGAGCTGCGCGAGCAGATCGAGGACCTCGTCGTTGCGGCGGTCGAGTTCGAGGACCTTCTCGTACCAGCCCTTGGCCGTGGGGACGTCGCCGAGGAGACGGGCGATGTCGCCGAGGTGGCGGAGGGCGATGAGGTTCTCGGGGTCGAGCCGAAGCGCGGACTCGAAGGGCTCGCGGGCGGCGTCGTGCTGACCGAGCTCGAAGAGCGTCTGCCCGAAGACGACGAGGCCATTCATATTCTCCGGCTGCTCAGGGACGTGCTTCTGGCAGAGGAGAAGGGCGCGATCGAGGAGTCCCGACTTGCGGTACTCGTTGGCCAACGGCGCAAAGAACCGGCGAGGGTTCTCGTGGTAGCGCTTGCGCAGGTCCTCGATCCGGGAGTTGTCGGCCATCCGAGGGGGATGAGAGTCGGTGGGAGTAGCGGGCCTAGGCCTCGTGCGCAACATACCATCGCACGAGGGACGTGGTCAATCAGAAGTGTACGTCTGGCTTGATTTTAGGTCAGTTCGGCGGGTAGGTTACGAGGTTCTGGTGTTCCCCCCTGCGATTGCCTCAGCGCGCCGGGCCCGAGGGCCTCGTGCCGCGTCAGCATCGCCGGTTTCCATCCATCCGTTTTTGTAAGGATTCTCCGCCGTGCTGCAACAGATGCGGGGCGCTGCCAAGTTCATCTGGATCTTCCTGTTCGTCGCGTTCGTCGGCGGCTTCCTGTTGGCCGATATGTCCGGCCTCATCGGGATGACGGGGGTGACCCCGAATACCGTCGTGGGCGAAGTCAACGGCCGGGAGATTCCCTACCTCGCGTGGGAGAACCTGACGCGCCAGCTGGTCCAACAGCAGGAGCAACAGTCCGGTCGCCCCGTGACGCAGGACGAACGCCTGCTCGCCGAGCAAGCCGCGTTCGACCAGCTCGTGCAGGAGATCCTCCTCCAGCAGGAGTACGACCGCCGTGGCATCCGCGTCACGGATGAGGAGATCGTCCAGGCGGCCCGGCTCTCGCCCCCGCCCCAGTTCTACTCGGCGCCGGAGCTGCAGACGGACGGGCAGTTCGACCCGGAGAAGTACCAGCGCTTCCTCGCCTCGCTGGCCGCGGCCAGCGACGACCCGCCCAAGTTCGACGAGGTGGCGGCCGAGACCTGGCTGAGCGACGAAGCCCTGTTCCAGGCCTACAAGGATGAGCGCGACTCGGTGGAGGTGAGCTTCGTCGCCTTCCGTCCGACGCCGACGCAGGTGGAGGCCGCGGAGGTCAGCACGGCCGACGCCCGCCGCTACTATGACCAGTATCGCGACCGCTGGGAGCGTCCCGGCCGCGCGGTGGTCTCGGTGGTGAGCCTCAGCCGCACGCCGACGGCGGCGGACACGGCCGCCACGGTGGCCAAGCTCCGCGAGCTCCGCCAGGAGATCCAGAGCGGCACGAGCAGCTTCGAAGACGTCGCGCGCCGCGAGTCGGCGGACACGCTCTCCGGCACCCAGGGTGGCGACCTTGGTCGCGGCCCGCGCGGCCGCTTTGTCGCGCCCTTCGAGGACGCGGCCTACGCGCTGCGCGTGAACCAGATCTCCGAGCCGGTGCGCACGGACTTCGGTTGGCACCTGATCCAGGTGACCGAGCGCAAGGGCGACACGCTGGCGCTGCGCCACATCCTGCTGCGCGTGCAGCAGGGTGACTCGGCCGCCACGGCGACCGACCGCCAGGCCGACCGCCTCGCCTCGCTGGCCGCGGCCAGCGACGACCCGACCAAGTTCGACGCGGCGGCGACCGAGCTCTCGCTGCTCGTCACGCAGGTGCCGGTGGTCGAGGGCCAGACGGCCGCCTACCAGGGCCGCGGCGTACGCGGCGTCAGCGGCTTCGCCTTCTCCGGCGTGCGCGTCGGCGAAATCAGCGACCTGCTCGACGACGAGGACGGCTACTACCTCGTCCGCCTCGACTCGCTCAGCGAAGGCGGAATGCAGCCCTTCGAGCGCGTGCAGGACGACATCGTGCAGGCCCTGAAGGAGCGCAAGGCCGTGGAGTCGCTGGTGCCGCAGGCCGAGGCCTTCCTGGCCGACGCCCGCGCGACGACGCTCGAGGCCGCCGCCACCAAGGCGGGGCTCGAACTCCAGACCCCCGCCGCGTTCAACCGCCGCACGTTCGTCCCCGGCCTCGGCTTCAACAACGAAGCCGTCGGCGCCGCCTTCGGCGCCCCGATGAACACGCCGGTGCTCGCCCGCACCTTCGACGCGATCTTCGTGCTTCGCGCCAATATGCGCAGCACCGCCGAGCGCGAGGACTTCGACCTGATCAAGGAGATCCTCCGCGCCCGCGAGGTGCCGGCGGCGCGAGAGGCGCGGATCCGCACGTATCTCGAGGAGCTGCGCCGGAATGCCGATGTGAAGGACCTGCGGCGTGAGGTGAACGCCACGCTGCGGCGGCAGGTCATTGAATAACTGCAGATGTAAGATGTGAGATGTAAGATGTGAGAGAATGAAAAAACCGCGGGGGAGAGCATCACTCTCCCCCGCGGTTTTTTTTCCCACTTACATCTTACACCTTACATCTCACATCTGCGGTTAAAGAAGCCGCTTCGGCTCCTTCTGCTCGCTCTCCTGCCGCGAGACCCGCTCCTCAGCCGGCGGCAACGATTCGCGCTCGGCCGGCTTGGCGATCTCGGCCTGCACTTCATTCATATTCTTCTTGAATTCCTTGATGCCCTTGCCGAAGGAACCGGCGATCTCGGGGATTCGCTTCGCGCCGAACAGCAGCAGCACGATCACGAGCCCGATCATAAGCTCGGTAGGTCCGAGTCCGAACATTGGTGCCTCCTAGAACAGCGAACGCGCGATGAGATAAGCGGCGAGGAC
>CAZYQM010000011.1:12556-17388 GCA_964649965.1 uncultured Gemmatimonas sp. | reverse complement strand
GCGCCGGTCCATCACGTAGGCACGCGCATCGGCCAACGCCTGCTTCACGTCACTCCCCGGACGGTCCTTGACTGCGCCCTCGGCGGCGGCGGCGAAGCGCTCGCCTTCCGCGCGGGCGTAATCGAGCCCGCCGCACTCCGTCACGATGCCGACGACCTCGGCGATGCCCGCGTCACTCGGCGTCGGATCGGCGAACAGCGTGTCCACCACCTGCCGCTGCGCCTTCGACATCCGGCCCAGCGCGTGGATCAGCGGCAGCGTGACCTTGTGCTCCTTGAGGTCGTTGCCGCTGGGCTTGCCGGTGACCGCCTCCTGCTCCGTGTAGTCGAGCAGGTCGTCGGCGACCTGGAAGGCCATCCCGATGCTCTCGCCGAAGGTGCGCATCTGCGTGCGGAAGCGCGGCGCGCCGGCGAGCGCACCCATCTCGCAGGCCGCGCCGACCAGCGACGCCGTCTTGGCGCGGATGAGCTTGTGGTAGTCGGCCTCGCTGAAGGCAAGCGCGTCGAAGCTCGCCAACTGCCGCAGCTCGCCCACGGTCATCTCGCTCGACGCCTGCGTGAACACGCGCAGCGGCTCGAGGTCGCCGAGGCGCACGAGTTCGCCGACGGCCTTGGCGAAGAGGAAGTCGCCCATCAGCACGGCGACCTGGTGCGAGAACACCGCGTTGATGGTCGGCTGGCCGCGGCGCAGCACCGAATGGTCCACGGAATCGTCGTGCACGACGCTCGTGAGGTGCACGAGCTCGGCCACGGCGGCGAGGGGCAGCGCACGGTCTTCGGGCTTGCCCTCGATGCTCGACGCGAGTAGCAGCAGCGTCGGGCGGAAGAGCTTGCCGCGCATCCCCTTCAGGTGCGCATTGGCCGCCTCGATGATCGCGACATCCGCCTGGATGATGCGCCACATCTCGTCCGGCACGCGCTCAAGGCGGTCCCGGATGGGGGCCTGGATCTCCCGCAGCGCCGCGGCCACGGGCATCTGGAGTCGGGCCTCGAGGGTCACGACAGTTGCTGCTCCACGGTATGCAGACGGTCGCCGATGTCCCGGAACTGGATGTCCACGGCGAAGACACGTTCGTAGTAACGCTTGGCGTCGGGGAACTGTTGCTGTTCCTCGGCGATGGCGCCCAGCAGGTACAGCACGCCGACGAGGGCCTCGTCGCGCACGCCGGGTTCGACCACCGCGCGCTGGAGGATCGTCGCGGCCACCGGCAACTGGCCCTTCTCGACGAAGCAGTTGCCGAGGGCCTCGAAGGTGCGCACGCGCTCCTTGGTGCCGCGCAACGCCTTCTGGAACTCGGCGATGGCCTCGTCCACGAGCCCCATCTCCTTGTACGCGACGCCGAGGTCGTAGTGCGCCTCGTGGTCCTCTTCGTCCACGTTCTCCGCGACGCCCTCCTTGAACTTGCGGAGCATATCGGAGAAGTCGGCCTGCTCGTCGCCCGTCGGTTCCTGCTCCTCGACCACCATCCGCGTGGACTTGGGCTCGTCGTCCTCACGCAGCCAGTCGCCGAGCGACACGTAGTCGTCGTCACCGTCGTCCTTGGCGGCAGCGACCGGGGCCGGCTTGACCGGCTTTGCCGGCTTGGCCGGCTTGGCCGGCGCGACCGCGCTGCGACGCGGGGGCGGCGGCGGCGGCGCCTCCTCGGCGGGAATGCTCTCGATCGCCGCCTGCGCGCGCAGGTCGTCGGGCGTGATGTCGAGCACCCGCTGGTACACCGTACGCGCCTGCTGCGCCTGCCCGTCGGCCAGGAGCGCGTCAGCGAGCTCGAGGTACGCCGTCGCGAGCTTGGCGCGGTTGTTCGAGCGGAAGGCGTACTCGACGCGCTTCTTGTGCGATCGGATGGAGGTCGGCTCGAGGCGCACGACTTCGTCGGCGACCGAACCGGCGCTATCGAGGTCGCCGACCGACTCGAAGCCGGCCATCGCGGCCTCGAGCTCGGCCATCGCCTCATCGCGATCGCCGTGTTCGAGCAGGGCCTCGGCCAACGTGCGGCGTGCGCTCCAATCCTCCGGCGCGGCCGCGACGGCCGCGCGCAGCGCATCCACGGACACGACCGGCGTGGCCGGCACGAGGATCTCGCGCAGCTCGGCAGACGCCAACTCGACGATCGGCGTTTCCTCGACGACCGGCGTTTCCTCGACGACCGGCGTTTCCTCGACGACCGACGCCTCCTCGGCGACCGACGTCGGGACCGTGTCCGGCTCGACGAGTTCGAGGTCGTCGCCGCCGACGTCCATCAGCGGAAGGTCCGCGGTCGGGGCGGCCGGCGTATCGAACGTGGGGAGGTCAACGGGCGCGCTGTGCTCGATCTGCAGACCGGTATCGGCGTCCGCGTCAATCAGGTCGAGGTCATCGGTGGACGCGGCATCCAGCGACACCTCCAGCGACGTCGGCTCGAGCGAGATTGACGGCTCGGGTTCGATCAGCGGGAGGTCGGCGGCGGGCTCGGCGACTGTGGGCTCGGCGACTGTGGGCTCGATGTCGAGCAACGGGATGTCGGCCGCCGGCGTCGCCGGCGCGTCATCCACCTCCATCAGCGGCAAGTCGGCTACTGGCGACGCGTCCGCAACCTCGACGTCGAGTTCGTCAGCGAGCTCGGTTTCGACCGCGGCGTCAACCTCAAGCTCGGCCTCGGTCTCGACGTCGGCCTCGACCGGCATTTCGTCCGCGAGGTTCGTGGCCTCGAGTCCCACGACGGAGCCGCGCGGCGGCGGCGGCGCGTCGGCGCCGAGGTCGGTGGTCTCGATGACGAGGTCGCTGCTCGCCGCAGCCGGTTCCGGCTCCTCGGGAGCCGGCGGCGCGCCCGGCGCGGGTGTGGCGGCGGATTTCCGCGCGGGTTTCGCCGGCGGCTCGGGCGCAGCGACCGGCTCGAGCAGTTCGAGCCCGGCGACCGCCTTCGACGCACGCTTCACGTCCGCCGCCGTCAGCTTCCCCGATGGACGGCGCGACGGCGTGTCATCGCCTACGTCGAGGAACACCAGGCCACCACCACCACCCGACGAGCCCGTGTCCTTCGCCTCCGGCTCGATGCTCGGGTCAATCTCCTTCAATTTCGCGGCGATGCGGTTGGCGGCGTCATCATCGCCATCCGCCGTGGCCTGCGAATAGCCAAGCTGCAGCTGCTCGACGGCTTCGTCCTTGCGCTCGGCCTTCATCAGCTGGTCCGCCAGCGTGATGCGCACGTCGTGCTGGCCGGGGACGAGGTCAGCGAATTCCTTCAGCGCACGGAACGCTTCGTCGAGATTGCCCGCCTTCTGCTGACGGCTCGCATACTCGAGGAAGTTCTGGCGCGCGTCGCCCTTGAAGCCCTTCTCGGCGTGGATCTTGCCGAGCTTGTAGTAGACGACCGTGCGGCCGGGCGAGGTGCGCAGGATCTTGTTGCAGAGGGCGATCGCGGGGTTGTAGAAACCGCCCTCAGTGTAGCGATCGACGGCCTTCTCCCACACCGAGACGGCGTCGGGCACGCGCCCGGCCTTCTGGAGCATATCGCCGACGCGGTTGTACAGCGGGATGTCGGGCTGATCCTCGTCGCCGGCCTCGTAGGCATCGACAATCTCGACGTACACCTCGAGGGCCTTGTCCATCTGCTTCTTGGCCTCGAGGTCCGACGCCTTTTTCTTGAGCTTGACGATGTCGGCCATAGAAGGTGAAAGCTACCCGCCGAACCCTCGGTGTGACAAGCGTTTGGGACCTGTTCAGCCCCTGTGCGCCGGCCGTCCTTCGACCCAGGTCGCCACGCAGCGATGGTCGCCGTACCAATACGGGATTTCCCGATGGTCCCGGACGTCGAAGAGGGCTAGGTCCGCGGCGAATCCGGGGGCCAGCTGCCCCACCTCGCCCGCCAGCCCGAGCGCGGCGGCCCCGTTCACCGTCGCCGCCACGAAGGCCTCGGCCACACTCAGCCGCAGTTGGCTCACGCCGAGGGTGAGGATCAGCGGGAAATTGACCGTGGGGCTGGTCCCCGGATTGAAGTCCGAGGCCAGGGCGATGGCGCAGCCGGCGTCGAGCATCGCGCGGGCCGGCGCCTGCTTGTCGCGGCCCAAGAAGAGCATCGTGCCCGGCAGCAGCGTCGCCACCGTGCCGGAGGCGGCCAGCGCCTTGATGCCGAGCTCGGACACCGCCGCGAGATGATCCGCCGACGTGGCGCCGATCTCGGCGGCGAGTTCGGCGGCCCCGGCGTGTGCGAGTTCGTCGGCGTGGAGCTTGATGGCCATCCCCTGGGCGCGGGCGGCGCCGAGGATGCGGCGGGCCTCGTCGGCGCTGTAGACGCCAGGCTCGCAGAATATGTCGCAGAAGCGGGCCAGGTTCTCGCGCGCGACGGCGGGGATCATCTCGTCCACCAGCAGCGCGATGTAGTCCTCACGCGTGCGCGGCGCCTCGCGGTACTCGAGCGGCACTTCGTGCGCGCCGAGGAAGGTCGGGACGAGGCGGATCGGCAGGTCCTGCGCGAGGCGGCGGATGACACGCAGCGTGCGCAGTTCGCTCTCGAGCGAGAGGCCGTAACCAGACTTGATCTCAATCGTGGTGCTGCCGTGCGCGGCGAGGCGCGCGAGACGCTCGGCGGCGAGGGCGACGAGTTCGTTCTCGCTGCGTTCGCGCAGGTCGCGCACGGAGGAGTGGATGCCCCCGCCCCGCTTGGCGATCTCCATATAGCCGACGCCGGCCGCGCGCAGTTCCTGCTCCGCGTGGCGGGCGCGGCCGAATATGGCGTGCGTGTGCGAGTCCACGAAGCCCGGCGTGAGCACGCCGCGCGCGCAGTCCACCTCGGCCGCGCGCGGGAACTGCGCGCGCAGCGCCGCATGCAAGGCCGCAGCGTCGGGTTCGCCCAGCGC
>CAZYQM010000011.1:0-12546 GCA_964649965.1 uncultured Gemmatimonas sp. | reverse complement strand
TGCGGCCGTCGTCTCCGACCGCGATGCCGTGCTCGGCGCGAACCGCCGCATCGCGCATCTCCGGCGCGCGGCGGGCGCGTGCCGGGCCTTCGCACGTGACGATTTCGGAGGCGTTGAGGAAGAGAGAGGGCACGAGGAGAGGGAGAGGTTCGCTCAGGGAGACGCCACGAGATCCGCGAAGCGGTTCAGCTTGAGCGGCGCCTGGGCTTCGCCGCGGCAGGCATAGTAGCACAGGTCGCACTTGATGGGCGCGTAGCCCTCATACGTGCTCCAGTGGCCGTCGGCGGGGAAGTCCGGGCAGCGGCGGACGTGTCCGTAGGGGTCAATATGGATCGTGTCCTGCCCGCTGAGGCAGGGCTCCGTCATCTCGCCCTTCAGGTAGCGCGGGATGTTGGCGATGTAGTGATCCGAATTGGAGATCGTGCCGCGGCGCCGACGCTTGAAGGCGAGCAGCTCCTGCACGAGCGCATCCACGCGCGCGAAGTGATCGGGGCCGAGCAGGTGCGCGCGGTTGCCGTTCTTGGAATCCGTGTACACCGAGAGGTTCATCCCCACGCGCAGCCGCTCGGCGGCCTGCACCAGCGGCAGGATGTCGTCGAGGTTGTCGTCCTTGATGACGGTGTTGAAGCGCACCGTCATCCCCTCGGCGCGGATGCGTTCGGCGACGCCGAGGATCTTCTGCGTGAGGCCGGGAATGCCGCGCGCGGCGTCGTGGCGCGCGTCAGGATAGTCGAGCGAGATGTTGAACTGCGAGACGCCGGCATTCCAGAGCGCGCGGGCGCGCTCGACGCCGAGCATCGCGCCGTGCGTGATGAGCGTCGTGTACTTGGTGCGCACGGCACGGTCCACCGCGGCGACGAGATCTTCGAGGTCGCTGCGCAGCAGCGGCTCGCCGCCCGTCCAGGTGACCAGCATCGGGTCGAAGTGCTTCGCGGCGTCCACGAAGCTCTTGAGCTCGTGGGCCTTGCGGTCGGCGGGCGTCTTCCAGTAGTCGCAGAAGCTGCACTTGGCGTTGCAGCGCATCGTGACCTCGAAGTGCACGAGGACGGGGCGCTTCTGCCAGCGGAGCTTGGCGTACTTGTAGCTGAAGGGGATCAGGTCCCAGGGCTTGAAGCGTGTCGAGAGCACGTGGTCGATCAGCCAAGCATCGGGATCTTGAGACCCGTACGCTTGGCGGTGGCGATGGCGATGTCGTAGCCGGCATCCGCGTGCCGCGCGACGCCGATGCCGGGGTCGTTGGTGAGCACGCGCTCGAGGCGGACGCGCATCTCGGGCGTACCGTCGGCGACGATCACCTGCCCCGCGTGCAGCGAGTTGCCGATGCCCACGCCGCCGCCGTGGTGGAAGCTCACCCAGCTCGCGCCGCTGGCCACGTTGAGCATCGCGTTGAGGATCGCCCAGTCCGCCACGGCATCGGTGTCGTCCTTCATCGCTTCCGTCTCGCGGAAGGGGCTCGCCACGGAGCCCGTGTCGAGATGGTCGCGGCCGATGGCGATCGGTGCGCTGAGCTCGCCCTTGGCGACGAGGTCGTTGAGCGCGACGCCGAACTTGGCGCGGTCTCCCTGCCCCAGCCAGCAGATGCGCGCCGGCAGGCCCTGGAAGTGGATGCGCTCGCGCGCCATCGTGATCCAGCGCTTCAGGTGCTCGTCGTGGGGGAACATCTCGAGCACCAGTTCGTCCGTGCGCGCGATGTCCTTGGGATCGCCGGAGAGCGCCGCCCAGCGGAACGGCCCCTTGCCCTCGCAGAACAGCGGGCGGATGTACTCCGGCACGAAGCCCGGGATGCGGAACGCATCGCTGAGCCCCGCGTCGAGCGCGACCGTGCGGATGTTGTTGCCGTAATCGAACGCCACCGCGCCCTTGTCCTGCATCGCACGCATCGCCCGCACGTGCGCGACGGCGCTGGCCGTCGAGCGCTTCACGTACTCCTGCGGGTCCTTCGCGCGCAGCGCCGCCGCCTCGGCCAGCGTCAGGCCGTGCGGCACGTAGCCGTTGAGCATATCGTGCGCACTGGTCTGGTCGGTGACCACGTCCGGGATGATGCCGCGCTCGACCATCAGCGGCAGCACCTCGGCGGCGTTGCCGACGAGCCCGACGCTCAGGCCCTTCTTGCTCGCCTGCGCTTCGCGGATCCAGCGCATCGCCTCGTCGAGCTCGGCGGTCATCCTGTCGCAGTAGCCCGTATCCAGCCGCTTCTGGATGCGCGTGGGATCCACCTCGACGCCGAGGATCGCCGCGTCGTTCATCGTCGCCGCCAGCGGCTGCGCGCCGCCCATCCCGCCGAGTCCGGCGGTGAGCACGAAGCGCCCGGCCAGCGTGCCGCCGAAGTGCTTGCGCGCCACGGCGCCGAAGGTTTCGTAGGTGCCCTGCACGATGCCTTGCGAGCCGATGTAGATCCACGACCCCGCCGTCATCTGGCCGTACATCATCAGGCCCTTCCGCTCCAGTTCGCGGAAGTGCTCCCACGTCGCGAAGCGGCCGACGAGGTTGCTGTTCGCGATGAGCACGCGCGGCGCCGTCGTATGCGTGCGGAACACCGCGACCGGTTTGCCGCTTTGCACCAGCAGCGTCTCGTCGGCCTCGAGCGCACGCAGCGCCTTCACGATCGCGTGGAACGACGGCCAGTCACGCGCCGCCTTGCCGGTTCCACCATACACGACTAGGTCCTCCGGCCGCTCAGCGACCTCGGGGTCGAGGTTGTTCATCAGCATCCGGAGGGCGGCTTCGCTCTGCCAGTTCTTGCAGGAGAGGGTGGAACCGCGGGGAGCGCGAATTGTCTCTGGCATTTCTTGAGGCTCAACGAGAGTAGGAACAGCAGCTGAGAGCTGTAAGCTGAAAGCTGAAAGAGAACGGCAACTGCGGCGACCTGCCGAAGGGAAGTCTAGCCCGAGAGGGAGGTCGCGAACCCGTCCAAAGCGACCCCCCTCAGCGCGCAGCGCGAGAGGCAGGGTCGCGGCGGACGGGTTCGCGGCCGACCGACGCGCACCGAAGCATCAAGCGAACTCGCCAAGCGCCACACCGACGGCAAGCGACTCGATGTCCGGCCCCACCACGCGATCCTCGCGCAGCGCCGGCACGCGCACACGCACCGCGTCGTAGGCACGCTCCACGCCCGCGCCGGACCGCAACGGCCGCCGGAACTCCAGCCCCTGCGCCGCACACATCAGCTCGACCGCGATCACGTGCCGTACGTTGTGCAAGACGCGCCGCAGCTTGAGCGCCGCCCCCATCGCCATCGGCACCACGTCCTCCTTGCTGCCGTCGGTGGGGATCGTGTCCACGCTCGCCGGATGCGCGAGCACCTTGCACTCGCTGGTCAGCGCCGCCGCCGTCACCTGCGCCATCATAAAGCCCGAGCTCACGCCAGCCGTCGGCGTGAGGAAGGGCGGCAGCCCTTCGTTGAGATCGGGATGCGTGAGCCGGTCGGTGCGTCGCTCACTCATCACGGCGAGGTTGGTGACGGCAATGGCCAGCACGTCGAGCGCCATCGCGGCCGCCTGGCCGTGGAAGTTGCCGCCGCTGAGCATCGTGCCATCGTCGAAGACCAGCGGGTTGTCGGTGGCGGCGTTCAGCTCCGGTGCGATCAAGCTCTCGGCGAACTCGATCGCCTGCAGCACCGGCCCGTGCACCTGCGGCATACAACGCAGCGCGTAGGCATCCTGCACGCGCGGATCGCCGGCGCGGTGCGACTCGCGGATCTCGCTGCCCTCGACGAGCGTGAGGAATCGCTTGGCGCTCTCCTGCTGCCCGCGCTGGCCGCGCACGTCGTGGATGCGGGCGTCGAAGGCCGTCGGCGTGCCGAGCAGGGCTTCGAGCGTCATCGCGCCGGCAGCGTGCGCGGCTTCCCAGAGCCGCCGCGCCTCGACCACGGCCAGCGCGGCGATCGCGCTGTGGGCCTGCGTGCCGTTGATCAGCGCGAGGCCCTCCTTGGGGCCGAGGGCGATCGGCGCGAGCCCCTGCGCGGCGAGCACCGCCTTCGCCTCACCGCGGCCACCGGGGTGATTGAGCATCCCTTCGCCCACCAACGCGAGCGCGAGGTGGGCGAGCGGCGCGAGGTCACCGCTGGCCCCGACGCTGCCCTGCTCCGGCACGTCGGGCCAGAGCCGAGCATTGAGCATCGCGCAGAGCAGTTCCACCAGCTCGGGCCGCGCGCCGCTGAAGCCCTTCGCGAGGCAATTCGCGCGCAGCAGCATCATCGCGCGCACGTAGCGCTCGTCGAGCCGCGGACCCACGCCGGCGGCGTGTGAGCGAACCAAGTTCAACTGCAGCTGCGCCAGTTGCTCGGCGGGAATCGCGAAGTCGCTGAGCTTGCCGAAGCCGGTGGTCACGCCGTACACGGCCTCGCCGCGCGCGGCGAGGTCTTCGACGATGGCGCGGCTGGCCAGCATCCGCGTGCGGGCCTCGACGGCGAGGGCCACCGGCACGTGGCGGTCGGCTACATTGGCGACGTCGGCGATCGTGAGCGACCGACCGTCAATCGAGAGAGTCATCGGGGGGTGAGGTCAGGTGGGATGCCTCCGCCACACGAACGTGGCGGACCGACACTGGCGCCCTGACGTCCAGCCAGCGACGTCAGCCTGCGCCGTCAGCGTACCGGCCCCGAGGCCGGCGCGCGGTACGAACGCGACTCGTACGGCAAGCGCAGCTCGGGCTGCGCCTTGAGCGAGATGAAGAACGTAAACGAAAAGGCGCCGTTGGGGATACGGTTGAAGCCGAAGACCGCCCGCCAATCGTGCAGGTCGCGCTGCAGCGTCACCGTCTGCGCCGCGAAGTCCTTTCGCTCCACGTCGTAGCTCGTGCTCCACGACGCCGACCACTTGGGCGTGAGGTTGAACTGCGTCTGCAGCGAGACGTTCGTGCGCGGCGGGTAGTTGGTGACGCTGCCGCCGGCCGTGCCGGGGTTGGTCGTCGGATCGGTGGGACGGTTGCGTTCCGCCTGCAGCACGCAGAAGTCGTAGATGGGCAGGTTGGCGAAGCCGGCGCACTCGCGCGCTGGGTCGAACTCGATCACGCGGCCGCCGCGCGCGGGCCGCGTGCGTTGCTGGCTCACGGAGAAGTTGGCGCGGAAGCCACGGCTCGTGATCTCCTGGATCGGGCTGCGCGAGCGCGACCCGGTGACCGCGCCCATTCCCTGCTGCCGCGGATCGCCGCTGGAGACCAAGCCGCCGGCCACGGGATCCCGCGGCGCCGCGTCGTCGGCCGCCGGCGCGGCGCTGGCCAGCGACGCGTTGCCGCCCAGCAACCGCGAGAACAGCCGCACGATCGCCGACTGGTCCGTGAGCTGGAAGCCGAAGCGCACCGACTCGCGGTACGGCTTGAACTCCGCCGTGTCGCTCAGCAACGATCCGAGGAACAGCGAGTAGTCCACGCCGAGGTCGAAGCCCGGCAGGAGGTCGGAGCGGAACGTGTAGCCGAAGCGCTCCGTGGCGAAGCCCGTGCGCCCCGTCGCGCGCGCGAGTTCGAAGTCATAGACCAGCGGCGTGAACTGGATGGACGCCACGCGCACCTTGCGACCTTCGTCGGGATCGCCGCCCTGGCCCGCAGGCGCGGCGGCGCCGGGCGCCGCAGTCTCCGCAGCGCCCGCGGTTGCCGCGGTGTCGCCGGCGGTCGGCGCGCCGGAGCGCGGCGGCGCGTCATCCGTCGGGCGCAGCTTCGCCTCGAGGTTCGTCGCCAAGGAGAGCGAGATCTGGTTCTGCGCGAGACCGCCGAGGTAGCCCTGCGGCGACTTGCCGAGCGCCGCCAGGAACTCCGGGTTCACGTTCGCGCGCGGCGAGTAGCCCCAGGACAGCGTCGGCGTGACCGCGTGGCGGAAGCGCTGCACCGGCCCCGCGCCGCGGAACAACGCGAAGAACGTCGGCGTCACGCCCACGCCGTATCGCAGGCGCTTGGCTTGCGTGACCCAGGCGCCATTGGTGCGCTCGGAGCGCACGAAGGAGCCCGCCGGATCCACGTTCGTCAGCGCCATCGTCGGCGCGAGGTTCCACGTGCCCTTGAAGAACTGCGGCAACCCGGCGTTCAGGTTGTAGTCCACCGTCGTCAGGTACGTGCGGGCGTACACGCGCTCGAAGAACTGTCCCGGGTTGTTCGGGTCGGGGACCCGCTTGATCTCCGGAAAGTCGTTGGCGACCTCGTTGGCGCGCAGGTCTGCCTGCACCTGGAAGTCGAACAGCTTGAACGGCAGGCCGAAGCTGAGGTTCCGCGTGCGCGAATCGCGGCGCAGCCGCGTGGAGTCGAGGCCCGACGGCGTCTGCCGGTAGCGCCAGGCGAAGTCACCCGCGGCGTCGATGTCGAGCTGCGCGTTGCCGGAGTACTGCAGCGAGGGCGTGACGACGAACCAGTCACCGGCCGTCAGCGGTCGCGACGAGACGTTGAGCGACGGGAAGCTGCGGTCCACCTGCTCGCGTCCCGGGTACTGCCGCTGCGTGCCGCCGAGGTTGATCGTGAACGGCCCCTGCTGGCGCACGAGGTTGGCCTGCGAGGCGATCGTCGCCAGCACGGTGTTGGGATTCAGCGACGTCTGCCGCTGCACCGTCGTGTTCGAGACGTAGTTGAGGTTCGTCGTGAACCGCGTCTTCGTCGAGAACTCCTGCTGGTGCGACCAGCTCACCGCGAGGTTGCGCGTGCCGGTGGTGAGCCGCCGCTGCGACACGCCGATGCCGCCGCTCAGGAAGCGGTCGAGCCAGCGGTAGTTGAACATCGCCTCGAGGTTGGTCCAGCCGGGATCCACGTCGGTGGCGCGCGCACCCGACCGCCAATCCATCGAGACGGTGGCGTCCATATAATCGCTGATCGCGAAGTAGTAGCCGAGGTCCTCGATGGTGCGGCGATACGTCGGCGAGTTGCGCACGACCTCGGCGACGCCGAGCCGCGGCGTGAGGATGCCCGAGCGGCGGCCCGTGCGGATGTCCTGGAAGATGAACGGCAGCCAGGCCACCGGCACGCCCTGCACATACAGGATGGCCGGCCGCGCGACGAGCACCGAGTTGGACACGCGCTTCAACTCGCGCGCCTCGAAGTGGAAGTGCGGCACCGAGTCGAGGCAGCTCGTGATGATGCCGTCGCGGCCCCAGAAGGTGTTGCGATCCGTCGTCGAGTCCGAGGCGAAGGTCGCGCGGTGCGCCTCGACGCGCCAATCGGCGCCCGAGCTGGCGACCGTCGAGACGTCCTGCGTGCGCCCAACCTTCCGCTCGACGTCGTAGGTCATCTCGCCGATGCCGATGATGTCCTCGCCGCGGGCCGGATCGCGCAGCACGATCGTGTCGCCCTGCGCCGAGACGACGTGCGTGGAGTCGTTGTACACGAGCTTCCGCGAGACGAGCACGGTGCCTTCGCGCTCGACGGCGGCCTTGCTCGTGTCGCGGGTGCCCAGCGTCATCGTGCGCGTGCGGGCGTCGAAGCCGACGGTGTCCGCCTGGTAGCGCGTGGCGCGATAGCCGCCGCGCTTGAGCAGGGCGTCCATCGTCGAGTCGTTGGGGATCCACTTGATGAGGTCGCGCTGCCCCTGCTGCGTGGAGTCGCGGCCGGCGCGCGTGGTGTCGCCCGGCGCGCGGCGCAGGGTGTCGGCGCCGGCGGGGCGCTCGATGCGGCGCCCGCCGTCCCCGCGGCCGACGGGCGGCGTGCCCTGCTGCGCGAAAGACTGGGCGGGCACCAGCACCAGGGCCGTCGCGAAGACGGCCCGGAAGGCCGCGGCGAACCGACGCCACGGCCCGCGCATCAGGCGCTCGCCTTGCCGATCGACTGCTCCTCGGCGCGCGCGCGCCGCTGCTTCGCCCGGTGCACGAACCAGCTGAGCACGATGCTGACCTCATAGAGGCCGTAGAGCGGCACGCCCAGCCACAGCGTCATAATGATCAGGTCGCCGGGCGTGATGATGGACGCCACCACGAAGCTCAGCACGGCCGCGTGCTTGCGGAACTTGCTGAGCGACGATGGCGTCACCAGCCCGAGCATCGTCAGCGCGAGGATCACGATGGGCAGCTGGAAGGCCCCGCCGAAGGCGAGGCACATCGTCACCGCGAAGCCCACGTACTCGCGCGCCGAGATCATCGGCGTCAGCGAGGCGCTCTGGAAGCTGTAGAGCACGTCGAACATCGCCGGCATCGCGAAGCGCACCGCGAGGAAGGCACCGGTGAGGAACAGCGCGAAGGCGCCGCCGATCACGGGCATCACCACGCGCTTCTCGTGCGGGTGCAGCGCGGGCGAGAGGAAGGCCCAGCGCTGGTACACGATCACCGGCGACGCCGCGGCCAGGCCGAGGCCGAAGGCCACCTTGAGGACGATGGCGATCGGGTCCGCGGGATGCGTGAAGATCAGCTTGCCGTCCGGCAGGTACGGCTGGATCGGCGTCGAGATGACCTCGACGACGGGATAGTTCCAGACCAGCGCGAAGGCAGCCATCGTGGCGACGCCGAGCGCGCCGACGCTCCAGAAGAGCCGCATCCGCAGCTCTTCGAGGTGGTCGAGGAAAGGCATCTCCCCCGCGGGGGACTTCGTGCTCATCGGGGGTCCGTGGGCCCGCGCGGGCCCTCGTTCAAGGACGCTCGCGCAGGTATTCCTGCGCGAGCAGCGCCGCGTCGGAACGCGGGTACTGCGCGACGATCTGGCGGTAGAGCGCCATCGCCTGCTGCGTCTGGCCCGTGGCGCGCGCCGCGCTGGCGCGCTTGTACAGCGCGTTGGGGGCCTGCTCCGACTGCGGATAGCGTTCGACGACCAACGCATAGACGGAATCGGCGGAGCGGCCGTTGCCCTCGTCCGCCCAGGTCTCGGCCACGCCGTACAGCGCCGGTGGCGCGAGATCCGAATCCGGGTAGCGGTCGAGCAGCTGGGTGAATACCGCGCGGGCGGCGCTCACGCTGCCGCGACGCAGCTGGTCCTGGCCCATCTGGTAGAGCTGGGCCGGGCCGGGCGCGGGCGGCGTGGTCTGCGCCGGCGCGGCGCCGGAATCACTCGGCACCGGGGCGCTGAGCTCGGCGGCGCGCTGCTCCATCTCGGCGCGCAGTTCCTGGATGCGCCGCTGGCTCTGGCCCGTCAGCTCCTGGATCATAATGAGCTGCTGGCCGATGGATTGCAGGTCCTCCCGCACGTCGTTGCGCAGCCGGTAGAGGCTGGCCCCGTGTGCCTTGCTGCTGTCGGCGAGCGTCGCCAACGCGTCGGCGACGCGGGCGAGGTCGCGACTGACTTCGCTGATCATTTCCTGCACCGCCGAATCGGCGGCCACGCGCTCGGCCCGCATCGCCTGCACGTCCGCGTGGACGATGCGCAGGTCGTTACGGGTCGCGAAGCACGCGCCGGTCGTCAGGATGACGACCGGCGCGAGCGCGAGACGGAAGGTCCGCGTCCCGATCACGGGAGGCGGAGGGTCTCCCCACCGACGATGATCTCGAACTCATCGCGGCGGTTCTGCGACCAGGCGGACTCGTCCGAGCCCATCGCGGCCGGGCGATCTTCGCCGAAGGACACGACGTCAATGCGATCGGCGGCGATGCCGTTGGCCACGAGATAGGCCTTGGCGGAGGCCGCACGGCGCTGGCCGAGGGCGATGTTGTACTCGTCCGAGCCGCGCTCGTCGGTGTGGCCGGCGATGCGGATGCGGACGTTCGCGTTGGCGCGCAGCAGCGGCAGCTTGGCGTCGAGCGTCGCGCGGGCTTCCGGCTTGAGCTCCGAACGGTCGTAGTCGAAGTAGATCATCGTGGCGAACGCGGCGCGGGCGGCGTTCAGCGCGGCGGCACGCTCGGCGGCGGCGCGGGCCTCGGCCTCACGGGCGGCGCGGGCGGCCGCTTCGCGCTCGGCGGCGGCGCGGGCCTCGGCCTCGCGGCGGGCGCGCTCGGCTTCCTCGCGCGCGCGGTTCGCGGCGTCAA
Organism: uncultured Gemmatimonas sp.; assembly: GCA_964649965.1. Lineage (GTDB taxonomy): Bacteria > Gemmatimonadota > Gemmatimonadetes > Gemmatimonadales > Gemmatimonadaceae > Pseudogemmatithrix. The sequence goes on along the minus strand of CAZYQM010000011.1, from coordinate 2,689 downwards.
TGGAATCCTGGTTCCCGACCGGGGTCGGATCGACCTGCGGCTGCTGCGACGGGCAGGCAGACATCACGACCGCGGCCACGGCCAGCGTCGCGAGCATCGGAAGGCGCTTGTTCATAGTTACCTCGTGAAGGGTGTGCTGGTGGGGAAGCTCATTCAGATACACTTCAGCGGACCTACGGTGCCACTCTCCTGCAGACGACCCAAGGCCTCAGGGCGTCCCATCGAACCGGGGCGACCACGCGCCCATCCGAGCCGCCGCACCGCTCGTCAATTGGCGCATCCGACCCGACTCCGTATCGAGGACCCACAACTGCCGTGAGCCCCCGCGATTCGAGGTCATCACGAGATGCCGTCCGTCCGGTGCCCACGACGGCTGCTCGTTGACGCCCTCGAGCGTATGCTGCTTCACGCTGCGGTCGCGCAGGTTGATCGTCGCGACCTGGAACCGCCCTTCGATCTGCGTCTGGAACGCCACGCTGCGACCGTCCGGCGACCACGCGGGATCCGCGCGGTATGATTGGTCGCCGAACCCCGTCGTCGTGAGCCACTGCGGGTTCGCTCCATCGGCGTCCATAATATATATCTCCGGACGCCCGAGCCGCCCAGTGGTGAACGCGATGCGGCGACCGTCCGGCGAGTAGCTCGGCTGCGCGTTCTCCGATCCGCGCCCGACGGTGATGCGCACCGGCCCTTCCCCGCCCTCCAGCCGCACCTTCCACAGGTCCGTCGCGTCGCTGCCGTACGCGAACACGAGGTCCTTGCCGTCCGGCGAGAACGTCGGCGTGATGTTGGTGCCGAGCGCGAAGGAGATGCGCCGCGCCTGGCCGCTCACGAGGTCCCGCACGACGACGTGGCTGCCGTCGTCCGCCCACTGCGTGTAGGCGATCGTCCGGCGGTTCGGGTGCCAGTCGGGGCTGATCGCCTCGCCGATGCCCGGCAGCGCGTGCGCATACGCGCCGTCGCTGTCCACTTCCCAGAGCGTGCCGCCGCGATTGAACAGGATGCGCGTGGCCGCGATGCCGCGCACGCCGGTGATGATCTCCTCGATCTCGTCGCTCAGGCGATGCAGGGCCATCCGCCACTCGGCGGAGAACGGCTCGGCCAGGATCTGCGGCTCCAGCTTGCGCAGCACCCGCGAGGCGCCGACCTCGTGGATCTCGGCGGAGATCACGCCGCCCATCGGCTGTTCGAGCCGGATGATTGCCGCGGCGCCGAGGCGCGCGTAGAGCGGATAGTTGAGCGTGCCGCCCGTCGGGGCGCCGGAGTCCGGCGCGATGACGCTGACGCGGTCGCCGTAGTCGAGGTCGCGGGCGATGATGGCGCGAACGGAGTCTCCGAGGGGGCCGCGCATCGGGAGGATGTAGACACCTGGCCGCGTGCCCGCGGTGTAGGTCAGGCCGATGCGCACGCCTTGGTCCTGTGCGGCGAGCGCGAACGGCAGCAGCAGCGTGGCGGCGAGTGCAGAAGCGAAACGAATGCCGCGCATCATCGCAGCCGCGCCGGATCGAAGGAGAATGTCACGGGGAGGATGTCGTCGGAAAAGTCGGCGGGTAGCGGTCCGAAGCGCGCCGCGGCGGCCTCGACGGCACCCTGCGCCTCGAGGTCGAACGCGAAGTTCCCGCTGCTCGTGATGAATCGGAATCCGGTCACCGAACCGTCGCGCCGGATGAAGAAGAACACCTCGGCCTTCAGCGCCCCCGGGTTCCGCGGACGGAAGTTCAGGGCCACCTGCCGCACGATGTTCTGTAAGTACCCCGGGAACGGGAATTCGATGCCTTCCGTGCGCACCGTCGCTACGTCCGTGCCGGTGTTGCCCGTCTCGCCGCTTGCGGCGGTGGGCGCCTTGCTGGCGTCCACGCGCTCGGTGGACTTGGTGGAGATGTTCTCGGTGGCGCGCGTGGGTTCCTTGCGCCGCGTCGGCGCGTTGATCGGCGCCGTCTTCACGGGTTCGTTGGTCGCCGCCTTCGGCGGGGCCTTCGCCGTCGGCTCGGCCACCGGCGGCGTTTCGCGTACGACGCCCATCTGGCGCTCGCCCGGCGGCGCGCCCACGAGGTCCACCTTGTACATCGGCGGCAGCGCCGCCTCGGGCGCCGCCTTATACACGACGAAGGGCGCGATCACCGCCACGTGCAGGAGTGCGGAGACCACGAGCATCGCGCCGATCCCGTCGCCGGGCCTGCGCGCCGCACTCACCGCTGCACGTCCTCCGGCTCCGCGACGAGGCCGATGTTGCCCACGCCGGCGCCGCGCATAATCGCCAGCACCTCGACGACGCGCCCGTACGGCACGCCCTGGTCGGCGCGCAGGTACACGCCGCTGCGCCCCGACTGCTCGGCCAGCGTGCGGAACGTGCCGCGGAACTCGCTCAGCGAGAGCTGCACGTCGTCGGCGAAGATGCGGCCGTCGCGCGTCACGCTCACGACGAGCGCACGGTCGGAGTTGAGCGGGCGCGCCGCGGCGCGCGGCAGCTCCACGTCCACCCCGCCCTGCATCATCGGCGCCGTGATCATAAAGATGATCATCAGCAGCATCATCACGTCGATCAGCGAGACGACGTTGATCTCCGCCTGCAGCGGCGTGCGTTCCCCGCGCCCGCGACGGCGCATCTTAGAGGCGGCCCTCGCGGGCCACCAGTGCGATGACCTCGGTACCCAAGCCGTCGAGCTCGCCGTCGAAGCGGCTGAGCCGC
>CAZYQM010000010.1:12057-25874 GCA_964649965.1 uncultured Gemmatimonas sp. | reverse complement strand
CGCGGTGCGCAACGTGTTCGACACGCGCTACCGGAGCTTTATGAGCCGGTACAAGGAGTTCGCGGACGGGCCGGGGCGCGCGGTGGTGCTGCGGGTGACGACGGACTTCTGAGCGGGGCTGGTCGGCGGCGCGCGGTCGCGATGCCGACCGCGCCATTGCGGTGATGCATCACGAATGCATATTGATACATATGCGTACCACGATGATCATCAACGACGAACTGCTGGCGCAGGCGATGCGGCTCAGCGGCCTGAAGGAGAAGACGGCCGTGGTGCACGCCGGTCTCGAGGCGCTGATCGCGCGAGAGAGCGCGCGCCGGCTTGCGCAGCTCGGCGGCTCCGACCCCGACGCGGCGGCTCCGCCGAGGCGCCGTTCCACGACAGCCAAGCCCCGGGCGCGCTGACGTGTTGCTGGTCGATACGTCCGTCTGGATCGGGCATCTGCGGCAGCGCGACGACCGGCTCGTTCGCGCGCTCGAGGACGGCGTCGTGCTGACGCATCCATTCGTGATCGGCGAGCTCGTCTGTGGGTCGTTGCGGCGACGCACCGAGTTCCTAGACGAGCTGGTACGGCTCCCGCTCGCCACCGAAGCCACGCACGAGGAAGCGCTGCAGGTCGTCGAACGGCATCGACTCCACGGCAAGGGCCTCGGCTGGGTGGACGTCCACCTCTTGGCGTCCGCAAGACTCAGCGGGGCGGCACTGGTCACGCACGATGTCGCATTGCGCGAGGCGTGGGAGCGCCTCCGCTAGCGTCACGGGACCGCGCGACGGCGCTTGCGGATAGATTCCTGCAGACCCCATCCGCGCCTATGTCCGTCGTCCAAGACCTGATCCGCCTGCTCGAGCTCGAACCGATCGAGCACAACATCTACCGCGGCGAGAACCGCGACATCGGCACCGGCCGCGTGTTCGGCGGCCAGGTGTTCGCGCAGGCGTTGGCGGCGGCCAAGAAGACGGTCGAGGACGGGCGCGAGGCGCACTCGGTGCACGGCTACTTGCTGCGCGAGGGCGACACGCGTGCGCCGATCGTGTACTTCGTGGACCGCCCGCGCGACGGGCGCTCGTTCACCTCGCGGCGCGTGACGGCCATCCAGCACGGCGAGGCGATCTTCCACCTCTCGGCGTCCTTCCACATCAGCGAGCCCGGCCTCGACCACCAGGTGCCGATGCCCGAGGTGCCGCCGCCGGAGGAGCTCGAGGACGAACTCGTCGGCATCCGCGCCAGCGCCGACAAGTACCCCGAGCCGCTGCGCGCGATCGTCACGCAGGACCGCCCGCTCGAGTTCCGGCGCGTGCATCCGCGCAAGCTGTTCGAGCGCGAGCGCACCGACGCCGCCGGCGCCAAGCGCCTCATCTGGTTCAAGCTGCGCGAACGCATCGCCGACGCGCAGATCCTGCACCAGGCCACGCTGGCCTACGCGAGCGACTACGGATTCCTGCCCACGTCGCTGCAACCGCACGGCGTGAGCTGGCGCGACCCGCGCCTCATCATCGCGTCGCTGGACCACACGCTCTGGCTGCACCGGCCGTTCCGCGCCGACGAGTGGCTGCTCTACGTGAACGATTCGCCGACGGCCTTCGGCGCGCGCGGCTTCGTGCGCGGCCAGGTGTTCACGCGCGACGGCCAGCTCGTCGCGAGCTCGGCGCAGGAAGGACTCATCCGACTCCGCGACTCCAAGTGAGCCGCACGATGCACCGCACGATCACCCGCGACCTGAGTGCCGCGTGAGCCCAGACATTGCGACGGGCCTGGCGTTCTTCGCCGTCTTCCTGTTCTCGACGACGCTGCACGAGGCCGCGCACGCCTGGGCCGCGCTGCGCGGCGGCGATCCGACGGCGTACCACGGTGGACAGGTCTCGCTCGACCCGCTGCCGCACATCCGCCGCGAACCCTTCGGGATGATCATCCTCCCGCTGCTCACGTCCGTGACGATGGGCTGGCCGATGGGCTACGCGAGCGCGCCCTACGACCCGCGCTGGGCGCTGCGCTATCCGCGGCGCGCGGCGTTGATGGCGCTGGCCGGCCCGGCGGCGAACCTGCTGCTCGTGCTGCTCTGCTTCGGCGCGATGCGCGCGCTCGCCGCATCCGGCACCTTCTACCCACCGGAAAGCGTGAACTTCGGCCAGCTCACGGCCACCGACGCCGGCGCGCTCTGGAGCACGCTCGGCCACTTCCTGAGCATCGGCTTCTCGCTCAACCTGCTGCTCTTCGTGTTCAACCTGCTGCCCTTCCCGCCGCTCGACGGCAGCGCGGCGATCACGCTGCTGATGACGCGCCGGATGACGACGCGCTACCAGATGTTCGTGTGGGGTTCGCCGATCCTCGGCTTCATCGGGATCTTCGCGGCCTGGCAGCTGTTTCCGCCGGTGTTCGGACCGGTGTTCCGCATCGCGATCAACCTGATCTATCCTGGCGTCACCTACGGCTGAGCGAACGGCGGTGACGGGACCCCGCCCGGCGAGGTAGGCATCGGTATGCGGAAGCCACGGACGGTCCACCTGCTCCTCGCGACGAGCCTCCTCGCAGCCGCGGCCTGCTTCGAGCCGTTCTCGGCGCGCGCCGAGTTGGAAGTCACGGTGATGGAAGCGCGGGTCCCCTGCACCGGCATCCTCGGTCAACCCGAGCTGTGCCTCTCGGTGCAGTGGGAGGGGCAAGAGACACCGACAGCGTTCTACGGCGAGATCGAAGGGTTCGAATTCGAGTTCGGACTGCGTCAGCGCTTACTCGTCGAACGCCTGACCGTGAAGAACCCGCCAGCCGACGCCTCCTCGTATCGCTACCGGCTCCTGCGCACCATCGTGCGACAGGAAGTGCCCGTCCCGGCGGTCATTCCCTTGGGCGAACCGCAGCTCGCGCCCTGAGCGCGGTCAGCCCTCACGCGGCGCCCAGCCGCGCCACAGGAACCAGCTCACCAGCCAACCGATGCCCGCGGCGAACACCACGTCGCTCACGAAGTGCGCCCGCGCCACGACGCGCGTCCCGCCGCAACCGACGGCCAGCGCGATGCCCACCCACTTCGACCGCGGGAACAACCGCGCCAACATAAACGCGCCGCCGAAAGCCACCGCCGCGTGCGAACTCGGGAACGCGAGCCCTGCCCCGCTCCACGTGCGCTCGTCCCACGGCCGGAAGCCATACGCGCCGTCGTGGATCGCCGGGCGTTCGCGGCGCACGAGGATCTTCAGCACTTCGGCCAGCGCGCCGGCGAGCAGCGGACTCCAGAAGAGCATCCACGCGCGCCGCACGGCGATGCCCTTCGCGGGTTCCGCGCCGTCGTGCTGCAGCGACACCGCCCACGAGAGCACCAACCACGTGCCCATAAAGCCCATCACGCGGAGCAGGCGACCGAAGTCCTTGTCGTACACCCGCGGCGCGTTGAACAGCTCGAATACCGTCCGATCCACGAGCATCGCCACCGCCGTCGCCGCGAGCGTGATGGCCAGCGCCACCCATCCGGATCGCGCAGTCGGCGCAGCGGCATCGTACGAGGGACTCGTCTCCGTCATCGCCAGATCTCCTCGAAGGTCGCGAGGATGCGCTCGGTCATCCCCCACACGGTGAAGTCGCCAAGCTGATACGCATCCACCTTCATCTGGATGTCGCGTACGCGCACGCTGGTGCGCACGCGCGTCTCGGGATGGAACAGCAGGCCGAGCCGCACCCAGCGCAGTTCGGCCACCTCGTGATTGGTGACGATGCGCGCCTCGCCGTGCAGCGCGCAGACGAACGGCCGCACGATGATCGGCGGCAGCACCGGCGTGCGCGGCCGGAGTTCGTCGAGCTGGCCGAGTACGGCGCCGTCGCGGCGCAGGTCAATGCCGACTTCCTCGAAGGTCTCGCGCAGCGCGGTGTGCTCGAGCGAGGCGTCGCTGACGTCGAAGCGTCCGCCCGGCAGTCCGATCTGCCCGCTCCACGGGTCGCCCTCGCGCGCGGCGCGGCGCATCAGCAGGAGCTCGAGGTCGTCGGCCGCCGGACGCAGCACGAGCGCGACGGCCGCTTCCTTGAACGGTTCGTCGCGCTCGGCCAGCGCGGCCGGGCGCGCCGTTCATCTCAGCCCTCGACGGGCCCGTTCGCCGAGATCCACGCCGACCAGCCGCCAGCCATTGACGCGACGTTGCTGTAGCCCATCTGCTGCAGCGTGTCGGCGGCGAGGGCCGAGCGATTGCCACCCGCGCAGTAGATCACCAGGTTGGCGTCGCGCGGGATGAGCGGCTCGATCTTGCTCTCCATCGTGCCGCGCGGAATGACGATCGCGCCGGGGATGCGGCCGAGGTTCGTCTCGTTCGGTTCGCGGCAATCGAGCAGGACGGGGGCGCCGGGCTGGCCCAGCGTCTTGAGGACGTCGGACGCCGTGACTTCACGGATGCGCGTCTTCGCCTCGTTGATCAGGTCGGTAGCGGACTTGTAGGCCATCCGCGGAATCTACTGGACCGCTGGGCCCGCGGTCAGGCGTATCTTTACGGGATGCCGCTCACCCTCCAGGTCCTGCTCGCCCTGCTCGCCGGCCTCGGCCTCGGGCTCGGGCTGTCCGGTTCCGAGTCCGCCTTCGCCACGACCGTGCTCAATGCGCTCGGGCCGGTGGGCACGCTGTTCATCAACGCCATCCGGATGACGGTGATCCCGCTGGTCACGGCGACGTTGATCGTCGGCGTGGGCTCGGCGCCGGATCCGCGAGCCGTCGGACGATTGGGCGCGCGTTCGCTGGTGACCTTCGTGGTGGTGCTGGTCGCCGCGAGCGCCGTCGGCGTGGTGATGGGTTCGTGGTTGCTCGGCGCGTTCTCCTTCGACGCCGCGACCGTGGACGCGATGCGCGCGACGGCGTCGAGCGAGCTGGCCGGCAACGCCAGCGTGCCGACGCTCGGCGAGTGGGTCGTCGGGCTCGTGCCGGTGAATCCCATCAAGGCCGCCGCCGACGGCGCGATGCTGCCGCTGATCCTGTTCAGCGTGGTGTTCGCCGCGGCGCTCACGCGCGTGGGCGACGAGCGACGCGCGGCGGTGCTGAAGGTGTTCGAAGGCATCCAGGACGCCTCGCTGATCCTCGTGCGCGCGATCCTCGCGCTGGCGCCCATCGGCGTGTTCGCGCTGGCCGTGCCGCTGGCCGCCAAGCTCGGCCTCGCCGCGGCGGGCGCGCTCGTGGTGTACATCGGCGTCGTCAGCGGCATCTGCATCGCGTTCAACATCGTGCTGCTCTACCCCGCGGCCGTGATCCTCGGCAAGGTGTCGCTGCGGCAGTTCGCCGTCGCGTCGCTGCCGGCGCAGGGCATCGCATTCAGCTCGCGTTCGTCGCTGGCCGCGCTGCCGGCGATGCTCGAGAGCGTGCGCGACACGCTCAAGCTCCCGCCGACGATCGGCAGCTTCTTCATCCCGCTGGCGGCGTCGATGTTCCGCTGCGGCGCGGGCATCGGCCAGACCGTCGGCGTGCTGTTCATCGCCAAGCTCTACGGCGTGGACCTCGGCACGGCGCAGCTGGCGACGATCGCCGTGACCAGCGTGATCACGTCGTTCTCCGTGCCCGGCGTGCCGGGCGGCAGCATCCTCGTGATGATCCCCGTGCTGATGGCCGCCGGCATTCCCATCGAAGGCATCGGCATCCTGCTCGGCGTGGACACGATTCCCGATATGTTCCGCACGACGACCAACGTGACCGGGCATATGGCCGCCGCGACGATCCTCGCGCGCGGGGAGCGCGCCGCGCAGGGCGCGACCGCCGGCGCGTGAGCCGCGTGCACAGGGAGCGGCGGACGTGATCCTGCAACACTGGCTCGCGGCGACGTTCGCGTTGCTCTGGGTGGCACTCCTCGTCACCGTCGTCGTGCGATTTCTCGACAGCAAGAAGCTGGCCGCCTACCAACCCGTGTCGCGCGGCGACGCGCCGCCGCTGTCGGTGGTGATCCCCGCCCGCAACGAGGCCCGCAACATCGGCGATTGCGTGCGCAGCGTGCTCGCCAGCGACTACCCGCGGCTGGAAGTGATCGTCGTGGACGACCACTCCAGCGACGGTACCGGCGACATCGTGCGCGAGATCGCCGCGCGCGATCCACGCTTGCGCCTCGTCCAGGCACCGGAGCTTCCCGCCGGCTGGTTCGGCAAGCAGTGGGCCTGCCACAGCGGCGCCCGCGCCGCGACGGGTGACCTGCTCTGCTTCACCGACGCCGACACGCGCCACGCACCCACGCTGCTCTCGCGCAGCGTCGGCGCGATGCGCGCCCGCGGTGCCGACCTGTTCACCGTGGCGGGACACCAGGAGGCCGTCACGTTCTGGGAGAAGGTGATCCAGCCTTTCGTGTTCAGCATCCTGCTCTCGCGCTACGGTGGACTCGAGGCGATGAGCCGCTCGACGAGGCCGATCGACAAGATCGCCAACGGCCAGTTCATCCTGCTGTCGCGGCGCAGCTACGAACGCATCGGCGGGCACGATGCAGTCAAGGACCACGTCGCAGAAGACCTCCGTCTTGCGCAGATAGTGACGGAGCGTGGGATGCACGCGCATATGCTGCTCGCGCGCGACGAACTGCGGACGCGGATGTACACGTCGTTCGGCGAGATCCGCCGCGGCTGGGGCAAGAACGTCTACGCCGCGGGGCGGGACACGATGCCGTTGAACCGGATCGCGGCGATGGTCTTTCCGTGGGTCTTCCCGCTGCCGGCCTTGGTCCCGGTGCTGCCGTTGCTCTGCCTCGCGCTCGGGCTGGTCGGCTTCGAGGGCGGCAGCAACGGCGGCGCGCTGGTCTTCGGGGCGATCACCGCGCCGACGACCGTGGCGTTCTACGCCGCGGTGTACGGATTCGCGCGGCTGAACCCGCTGTGGGCGCTGAGCTACCCGCTGGCGGCGCTGACGTTCAGCGGGATCTGCGCCGAGGCCGCGTGGCGGGGCAGCAAGGTGGAATGGAAGGGTCGTGGATATGTGTCGCGGAGGGCGACGTGAGTGCAGGACGTGTGGCGGTGTTGTTCGACCTCGATGGCACCTTGGTGGATTCCATCGAGCTGCTCGTCGCGAGTATGGAGTATGCGTTCGAGGGCCGCGAGCGGCGCCCGAGCGTGCCGGAGTGGCTGACGTTGATCGGCACGCCGCTGGATGCAATGCTCGCGCGCTGGGCCGACGGGCCGGCGGACGTGGAGCTGCTGCGCGCGCGCTACCGCGAGCACCAGCTCACGCATCACGACGCGATGATCAAGCTGTATCCGGGAATGGTGGACACCGTGCGGTCACTCCACGCCGCCGGCCATCCGCTGGCGGTGGTGACGAGCAAGCTCGAGGTCGGCGCGCGGCGGGCGCTCAAGTTCGCGCGCATCGAGGAGTGCTTCACCGCGGTGGTGGGCATCGATCACACGGAGAGGCACAAGCCCGAGCCCGAGCCGGTGTGGCACGCGCTCGATCGGCTGGCGATGCCGCGCGAGCGCGCGATGTTCGTCGGGGACAGCACGCACGATATGCACGCCGGACGCGCGGCCGGCGTCTACACCGTGGCGGCGCTGTGGGGGCCGTATACGCGCGAGCAGTTGGAGCCGACGGCGCCGGACGCATTCATCGCGAGCTTCGACGAGCTCACGCCGATCGTCTCGCGGCTCGCGCGACGCTGATTCACCGCACGAGCCGGATCGTGCGATAGATCGCCAGCTGCAGTTCCACGTTCGCCTTTCCGGAAGCCTCGCCCGTCATCGCGAAGTACGGACGCACGTCCGTGAAGGCGATTCCCGTGGCGACGCGCCCAGTGCCTTCTTCGTACCAGACGTTGGCCATCTGACCGCCGATCATCGCGTTCTCCGTGATGCGGCGGGCCATCGTCGTGCCGCCCCTGCTGGTGCTGCCGCCATTCGCGATGGACGTGGACGACATCCCTTGCGGCCCTCCGACGACGACGACCTGCACACGCTGCGCCGCGGCATCCCAACGCACGCGGTTGCCCGTCGCGCGAGCCTGCGAGGCCGACACCTGCCACGTCACCGGCACACAGAAGCTGGCATTCGTGATCTGGACCTGCTTCCATTGCCCCGTGTTCTCCGGCACCGGCACGCTGCACGGCTCCCAATCCTGATCCGACGATTGGACCACAGCCCCGGTGGACGTGGCCGGCGTCGTGGTCGGTGAGGCACCGCCGCTGCTGCAGGCGGCGGCGAAGACGAGGGTCACAGCGAGTCGCTTCATTGGGAGTTCCTCCGTGCCGCTACGATGCGAGACGGACCACCGACACGCAAGAATTTGATGCGAGCCTCCCCCTCGGCTTGCCCCACCCTGCGGGCGTGATCACCACCCGAGACGCCGCAACCGCCCTCGCCGCGCTCACTGAGCCGCGCGGCCTCCACGGCCTAGGCCATTTGCTGGGCTTCGACAGCCCCATCCGCCTCGACAGATCCACCCTGCGACGCCTGGCCCTCGGTGACGACGTCACCCGCGTGTGGGTCGCACCGCGCGCGGACACGCTGCGCGCCCTGCTCGTGCAACTCCCACGCTGCGATGACGCGGCGGCGCGCACGACGGCCATCTGCCGCGCCATCGTCCGCGACGCGCCCGAGCGCTGTTGGCTCGTGCTGGTGCAGGTCGAGGCGGCTTCGCAGGTCGTCATCGCCGCGGCGCCGCCGGACGCGCGGGCCACAGTGCCGCTGGTCACGATCGATCCATCGTCACCGCGCGAGAGTGACGTCGAGACGCTGGCCGCGCTCGTCGGCTGCCGCGACGGCGCCGACCTCCTCGTGCACCTGCGCTGGCGCGAGACTCTGGGCCGCACGGCACTCACGCGCCGCTTCTATATGGAACTCGAACGCCACGTCACGGAGATGGCGCGCACGGCCGAGGGCCGCGCCGACACCGAGACTCGCCGCACCATCGCCCTGCTGCACGCGTCGCGCCTGCTCTTCGTGGCCTTCCTCGAGGCGCGCGGCTGGCTCGACGGCGATCGCGAGTTCCTGCGACGGCACTTCGCCGAGCGCGCACGCGGCGGCAGCTCGGCGCATCGCAGATTTCTCGAGCCACTGTGGTTCGGCACCCTGAACACGCCCTCGCGCAAACGCGCCGCCGCGGCACAGGCATTCGGCCACGTGCCCTTCCTCAACGGCGGGCTCTTCACGCGCAGCCCGCTCGAACGCCGGCACGCCGACCTGCGCATCACGGACGCGGCGCTCGACGGACTCATCGGTGGCCTGCTCACGCGCTACCGGCTCACCGCGCGCGAGTCACGCGAGACCTGGAGCGAAGCGGCGGTGGACCCCGAGATGCTCGGGCGCGCCTTCGAGTCGCTGATGCACGAAGGCACGCGACGGACGCGCGGGGCCTTCTACACCCCGCCCGCGCTCATCACGCAGCTCACGCGCGAAGGACTCGCCGCGACACTCGGCGCACGCGGCGTCCCGGACGAGACGCTCTGGAAGCTGTGGGACGGCGAGCGCATCACGCGCAAGGCGCAGCAGCGCCTGCGCACCGCGCTCGACGGCTGCACCGTGCTCGACCCCGCCTGCGGTTCGGGCGCCTTCCTCGTGTACGCGCTCGAAGAGCTCTCGTCCCTGCACCAGCGCGCCGGCGATACGCTTTCGCTCGGCGCGCGGCGCCGCGACGTGCTCACGCGCAGCATCTTCGGCGTGGACGTGGATCCGACCGCGGTGTGGCTCTGCCAACTCAGACTCTGGCTCTCCGTCGTCGTCGAGGAGCAGGAGCCGGACCCGATGCGACTGCCGCCGCTGCCCAACCTCGACCGCAACATCCGCGAGGGCGATGCGCTGGCGGGTGCCGGCTTCGACGACGTCTGGACGCCATCGCCCGATGGTCTCGCCACCGCGCGGCTGCGCTACACGCGCGCCGTCGGCAAGCGGAAGCGCGCACTCGGCACCGTCCTGCAGCGCGCCGAGCGCGAGCGCGCGATCTCGGCTGAGCGCGCACGAGGCGAGCGATTGCAGGCACTGCGCCGGGAACTGTTGCTCGCCGTCCGCGCCCCGGATCTGTTCCAGGCGCGCCGCGGTGTGGACCGCGCGACGCGCGCGCAGCTCGATGCACTCCGAACGGCCATCCGCCGTTCGCGGCGCGCAGTGGACGCCCTCCGCGCCGGCGCCGCCCTGCCCTTCAGCTTCACCACGCACTTTCCGGAGATCGCCGCGGCCGGCGGCTTCACGCTGACCATCGGCAACCCGCCGTGGGTGCGTACGCACGGCATCGCCGCCGAACAGCGTGCGTCGTTGCGCGAGCGCTTCACGGTGTTCCGCAGCGCGGCCTGGGATGCCGGCGCCGCCGAGGCCGCCGCCGGCAAGGGATTCGCATCGCAGGTGGACCTCGCCGCGCTGTTCACCGAACGTGTCGTGCGACTCACGCAGCGCGACGGAACGATCGCGCTGCTGCTGCCGGCCAAGCTCTGGGGTTCGCTCGCCGGCGGCGGCCTGCGGGCGTTCCTCGCCGCGCAAGCGCCACCGCTGTTGCTCGAGGAATGGCAGGACAGCGCCGCGGGCTTCGATGCCGTCGTCTATCCATCCGCGATCGTCGCGCGCCGCCAGCCGCCGGTGAGCGCACCGCCACTGCTGCGCGCCGTCGCGCATCGCGGCGAGCTGCCCCTGCCGTGGACGATGCATCGTGAGCGTCTCGCGCTTGATGACACACCCGGCGCGCCCTGGCTGCTGCTGCCGCCCGACGTGCGCGATGCCTTCGATGCCCTGAGCGCCGCCGGAGTGCCGCTGGCCCGCTCGCCGCTCGCGCGTCCGCAGCTCGGCGTGAAGTGCGGCTGCAACGAAGCCTTCCTCTTGGATCGCCGTGCCGTCGCGGAGGATGACGTCGAGCCGCACCTCGTCCGCCCGCTGCTACGCGGCGAGCACTTGGCGCCGTGGCGTCCGACGGAGCGCGCCCGCGACGCGGCCATCCTGTGGACGCACGATGCGCGGGGCACGCCGCTGCGCGAACTCCCTGCGCAGGCCCATCGTCGGCTCTCGCGCTGGCGCCGCCAACTCGAACAACGCAGTGACGGGCGCGGCGGGCCTTGGTGGGCGCTGTTCCGCACGGAAGCGGCGCGCGCCGACCGTGCGCGCGTCGTCTGGGGAGACATCGGCCGTAGCCCGCGCGCGCTGGTCCTGCCGCGCGGCGATGCCACCGTGCCGCTCAACACCTGCTACGTGGTGCGCGCGCCAACCGATGACGACGCGCACACCCTGGCGGTGTTGCTCAACTCGTCGGTGGGCACGGCCTGGCTCGCCGCGCTCGCCGAGCCGGCTCGCGGTGGCTATCGCCGCTTCCTCGGCTGGACCTGCGCGCGCTTTCCGCTCCCCCGCGACTGGGCACGCGCCGTGCGATTGCTCGCGCCGCTGGGGCGCGAGGCCGCCGAGGGCATCATCCCTGACGTGTGGACGCTCACCGAGCGCGTGTTGGAGGCCTACGCCATCGAGCACGGCGCCGTAGCGGCGCTGTTGTCGTGGCATCAACTCTGACGGCCTTCGACGCGGTGCGCGCCCGCATCGCGTCGGCGCTGCTGGCGCCGAGTGGACAGCGGGAGGTCGGGCGCTTCGTGCTGCGCGCAGCGCAACGTCGCAGCCTGCGTGAGATCCGTGCGGCGCTGCAGCAGTACGGCGGCGCCCTTGTCGCCGACGCCGCGGGCAGCGGCAAGACGGTGCTCGCGCTGGCGACGGCGGCGGGCTACGACGACGTGTTGGTGATCGTGCCGGCCGCCGTGCGCGAGCAGTGGCAGCGCGCCGCCGCGCGCGCGCAGGTGGCGGTCCGCATCGCGACGCAGGAATCGCTGAGCCGCGGACGGGCGCCGGAGCCTGCCGCGCTCGTCATCGTGGATGAGGCGCATCACTTCAGGAATGCGGCGAGTGCGCGGTATCGCGTCCTGGCGTCGCTGGTGAGCGGGCGGCAGCTGCTGCTGCTCACGGCGACGCCGGTGGTGAATCGCCGAAGCGAGCGGGATGCCCTCCTGGCGTTGTTCCTCGGCCGCCGCGTGCCGTCGCCGAGCGTACTCGAGCGCGTCGTCATCCGTCGGGCGAGCGAGACGCAGCGGACGCAGGTCGTGGAACTCCATCCGCTGCCGACGGCGGCGGACATTCCCGACGTGGCGAATGCATTGCGGGAGCTGCCGCCTCCGTTTCCGACCGTGGACGGCGCGGCGGCCACGGCCTTGGTGCGCATCACGCTCGCGTTCGCGTGGGCGTCGAGCCTCGCCGCGCTCGATGCCGCGCTGCGACGGCGAGTGCAGCGCGGTGCGGTGCTCGCGGACGCGCTGCGGAACGGGCGCTGGCCAACCCACGATGCGCTGCGCGACTGGATCGTGGGGACGGACGCGACGCAACTGGCGTTCGACTTCGCGTGGCTTGGTTCGGCGAACGACGCCGCACACGACGCGGCACGCACCTTGCCGCGCGACGCCGCGGCTACGCTCCAGACGCACCTCACCGCCGTGCGTGCGTTGCAGCGCAGCGTGCACGCGCGCGTGGCCACGGACATCGCCGCGCGTGCCGACGCGATCCGTGCGCTTGTCGCGCGCGAGTCCCCGCGTCGCATCGTGCTGCTGGCCCATCACGCCGAGACCGTGCGCGCACTCCATTCCGCGCTGCGCGACCTGCCCGGGACCGTCGCCATCGTCGGCGCACGCGTGCACGCCGCAGCGGGGCGCTGGAGCCGTGACGAGGTGCTGCGGCGTCTCGGTCCGGATGCGGCGCCCTTCCGCGCCGACGACATCCGCGACATCCGTTTGCTCCTCGCAACGGACATTCTCGCCGAGGGCGTGGAACTGCAAGGCTGCGCGACGCTCATTCACGGCGACGTCGCGTGGACGCCGGCGCGGCTCGAGCAGCGACTCGGTCGCATCGCGCGCGACGGCCAACGGGCCGAGGTGCACGTCACGCAGTTCGCGCTGCCCGACGCTGCGGAACGCCTGCTCGTGCTGCGGCAGCGCCTTCGACGCAAGCGGCGCGCACGCACGTCTGCGCTCGCGGCATCGGACGCGCAGGCGACGCTACGCGCGGCGCTTGCCGCTTGGTTGCCGCCAGACGATGCCGTGCAGAGCGCCGATGCGGCGACCCCCTTTGTGACGCCGTCCGCTTCCGGACCTCGCGTCGCCGCAGCCTGGGCGACGCACGCGGGATTCGTCGCGCTGCTTGATGACTGCGACGAGGAGCGCCGCAGCGTCGCGGGCATCCGAGCGTCCGCGCGGATCATCGCCGGCATCTGCCGCGAGGGACGCTGGACGGTCGGCACGCGTGCGGAACTCATCACGACCTGCGTACGCGGCGCAGGAGCGGCTGCATCAGTCGCTGCACCCGCGCTGCGAACGGTGCGTTCGCTGCTGCAGCGCTGGCAGCGACGCGAGCGGGCGCGAACCGCGATGGCGGCTGGGGATGGAATCGACCCCGCCATCCTGCGACAGCTGATGCGCCGCGTGGACGCCTGGCTCAGCGATCAGCCGATCGCGTCACGACCGGCGGCGGGGCGGCGACTCGACGCCGTGAAGCAGACCCTGCATCGCCTGCGCGGCATCGCCGCGGAGCGCGAGCTGGCGCGGGCCCTGCGTGAGGGAACACCTGAGGCCGCCATCGCGGCCATCGAACGCCTCGCGACAACCGCGCGTGAATCAACGCGCGCGGCATCGGGGCGCCTCAGCGCCCTGTTGCTCCTCCGCCCCCGATCGCCGGACGCTCCCGTTCCGCCAGCACCTTCGCCTGGAAGCGCTGCGCCTCGCTGATCCGCTCCACCTCGATGGCCAGCGTATCGATGCTCTGCTGCAACTGCGAAAGCTGCTGCGCCACCGCCGGCCCGTGCACCAGCGACTTGTCCTGCCACCGCTCGATCATCCGCATAATGCCGCGCACGATGGGCGTCACGATTACCATCAGCGCCAGGCTGCCGAAC
>CAZYQM010000010.1:10276-12047 GCA_964649965.1 uncultured Gemmatimonas sp. | reverse complement strand
GCAGCAGCGACCAGCCGATGCCGAACACGATGCCGACGATCGGCACCACCTCCGGCGGGATGTCCGGGCTGACCTGGACGATTGACGCCGGCTGCCCCGTTCCCGCCTGCCCGCCTACTGGACCGGTTGGCAGCGGGGGGATCGGCGGCACGGGCGGCACCTGGGCGGCCTGCTGGATGACAAGCTTCACGAGAGACTCCAATGGGGGCTGCCCTCCGTACGGCTAGCGCGGGGGCAGGGTGTCAGGGACAATATCCCTCAGCCGCCCCCGGCCTGCCAGCCGACCGAACCCCGTTCAAACCCTCCGGCTCCCCCAGCCATCCAATCCGGCGTACGAACACGGCGCCGAATGACCATTCCCCTGAGCATCCCCACCAACCACACCCGACCGTCCGGCCCCGCCGACGACGTCGCGCTCGCCGCCAAGGGCGACCGCCGCGCCTTCGAGCGGATCTACCGGACGCACGTGGATCGCGTCTTCTCGATCTGCTGCCGGATGGTGGGCGACCGGGCGAAGGCGGAGGAGCTCACGCAGGACGTGTTCGTGCGATGCTGGGACAAGCTGGGGACGTTCCGCGGGCAATCCGCATTCTCCACCTGGCTGCACCGGCTGGCCGTGAACGTGGTGCTCAATGACCGTGAGGCCGAGGGGCGCCGCCGCAGCAAGCACGACGACGGAATCGAGGATATGGACGCCATCAGCAGCGCCGATGTGCGTCCGCTCCCGGTCCCGGGGCTCTCCCTGGACCTCGAGGCGGCGATCGCCGCGCTCCCGGCCGGTGCCCGGAAGGTGTTCGTGCTCCACGATGTCGAAGGCTACACGCACGAAGAGATCGGCACGATGCTCGGCGTGACCGCCGGCGGCTGCAAGGCGCAGCTGCACCGTGCCCGAATGTTGCTGAGGAGGATGTTGACCCGATGACTGACCACACCGAACTCCACGACGTCGAAGACGCCACGCACCGCGCGGAGTGCGCGGAGTGCCGGGCGCTCTGGGCGGAACTCGAGGCGATTGGCGCCGAGGCGGCACAGTTGCCGCTGCTGTCGCCGTCGCGCGACCTCTGGAGCGGCATCGAGGCGCGCACCGCGACGACGCCGCGCGCCCTGCCCTTCCACCGACGGCAGTCGGTGCGCCTCGCGGTTGCGGCCTCGTTGCTCGTCGCCGTGAGCTCCGCCGTCACCTGGCAGCTCGCCTCGCGCAGCCCGGCCACGATGCCGGCAACCGCCGTGCCCGTGACCGAGGGCACCCCGGCAGGCGCCGTCGATCCCGACGCCGCCGCCGTGCACCTCGCGTCCTTTTCGGCCAGCGTCACCCAGATGGACCGCGAGATCGCGGCGCTGCAGACCATCCTCAGCGAACGGCGCGACGAGCTCGACCCGACGACCGTCGCCGTGCTCGAGCGCAACCTGTCCGTGATTGACGCGGCCATCGCCGAGGCGCGCGACGCGCTCGCGGCCGATCCCGCCTCGCGGTTCCTCGCGCAGCAGTTCACGCGCGCCTATACCAGCAAACTCACCCTTCTCCGCGGGGCCGCAGAGCTCCCCGCCGGAATCTGACGATGACCTACGCTCCTCCGCTCCGCGCCCTGCTGTTGCTCGGCGCCCTCCCGGTGGCCCTTGCCGCACAGGATCGCGCCGCACGCATTGACACCACGCTCGCGCTGTCGCGCGGCGGCCAGGTGGACCTCGGCAACGTCTCCGGCGAGATCCGCGTGAGCGCCAGCGACCGCCGCGACGTCAGCACGAACATCCGTTGCCACGGCTGGCTCCG
>CAZYQM010000010.1:0-10266 GCA_964649965.1 uncultured Gemmatimonas sp. | reverse complement strand
GCGACGTGCGCATCTCGGCGTCCATCGAACGCGGCCGCCTCGAGCTCTCGGCGACGACGATGCGCATCGGCCTGCGCACGCGCTCGGTGAACAACCGCCAGGGTTCGGCTTTCATTGAAGTGCAGGTGCCGATCGGCACGCGGGTGACCGCCACCACGGTGAGCGGACTCGTGGAGGTGCGCGGCACCCAGGCCGAGGTCGTGGCCAAGTCGGTGAGCGGCCGCGTGGATGTGCGCGGGTCGCGCGAGCGCCTCGACGTCGAGACGGTGAGCGGCACGCTCGACCTGCGCGACGTCCAGGGCCGCATCAGCGTCGAAGGCGTGAGCACCGACATCGAGCTCGCGGACGTGGTCGGCGACGTCTCGGCCGAGACGGTGAGCGGCACGATCCAGATCCTGCGCAGCCGCTTGAGCGGCCTGCGCGCGGAGACCGTCAGCGGGACGATTGCCTACTCGGGAAACCTCGACGCGAACGGTTCGTACAGGATGGAGACGCACTCCGGCGGTATCACGCTGACGCTGCCGGCGAACGTGGGGGCGACGCTGGAGCTCGAGACGTTCAGCGGGCGCATCACCAGCGATTTCCCCCTGACGCTGCAGCCCGGGGAGGCCACGGGCCGGCGGCGCCGGATGGAGTTCACGCTCGGCGGCGGTGGCGCGCGCGTCACGGCCGGGGCATTCAGCGGCAACATCACCATCCGTCGCGCTGCCGCGACGGGCGACCGGGAGTAACGACGATGCAGACGATCCGACGCTTCACGACCGCGGCCTTGCTGCCGCTGGTGCTTGCCGCAGCCCCGTTGGCGGCGCAGGACTCGATGAGCTGGACCTGGAACGGCACGCTGGCGGAAGGCCGAACGGTGATCGCGCACAACGTCAACGGCAGCGTGCGCTTCGAGGCCGGCAGCGGCGACCGCGTCGAGGTCGAGGCCGAGAAGCGCTGGCGGCGCGGCGATCCGGAGGACGTGCGCATCGAAGCGCGGCAGCTCTCCAACGGCAACGTCGTGATCTGCGCGATGTGGCGGCGCGGCGACAGCTGTGAGGAAGGCGGCATTGACGGCGGCGAGCGCCGCTGGAACAGCAGCAACGACGTCTCGGTGCACTTCGTGATCCGGGTGCCGGCGTACGCGAACGTGGATGCGAACACGGTGAACGGCAGCGTCGAGGTGGACGAGATGCGTGGCCACGTGGAGGCCAACACGGTGAACGGCAACGTCGAGGCGGCGTCGAGCGGCGGCCCCGTGCGCGCCCGCACGGTGAACGGATCGATCCGGGCGCGCGGCCAGATCGCGTCGGACGGCCTCGACTACCAGACGGTGAACGGCAGCATCGAGATCGAGTTGCCGGCCGATGCGAACGCCGACGTCAGCCTGCGCACGACCAACGGCCGCGTCACCAGCGACTTCCCCATCACGTTCACGGGCGAGATCAACCCGCGCCGCATCGAGGCCAAGCTCGGCGACGGCGGCCCGGAGCTGCGGGCGCGCACGGTCAACGGCGGCATCCGGCTGCGCAAGCAGTGAGCTGACCCGCGGCGGCGCGCCGCGACGGCAGAAGGAAACCGACCACTCGGCGGCTCCGTAGATTGGGAGAATCCTCCCATCCGGAGCCGCCGATGTCGTTCCGCACCGTGCTTGCTATCGCGTTGGTTTCGCTCGCGGCCTGCGAGAGGAACGTGGATCTCGGCCCCGAGCGCACGCGCGAAGGCGTGTTCTCGTACGCCGCGCCGATGGCCGCCGGCCAGACGCTGGCGCTGCGGAATATGGCCGGCTCGCTGACGATCGAGCCGGCGAGCGACGACACCTTGCGCATCACGGCCGACCTACGCTGGCGCGGTGACTCGACTCTGCCGCGGGACATCGCATTCCGCAGCGACACGATGGCCGGCGGCATCATCGTGTGTGCGCTGGTCGGCGAGAGCCGGTGCACGCCGGACGACTATGAGGTGAACAGCGACGGCAGCGGGTTCTCCATCGGCCGCGGCCGCGTGCGCCTCGGGATGGGCGGCTCGTCGCAGGCCAACGTGTACTTCCGCGCACAGGTGCCCGCCGGCGTTCGGCTCGACCTCGTGATGATCGACGGCAGCATCCTCTCCGCGTCGAGCGCGCCAGTGAAGGCCCGCGGCGTCAACGGCAAGCTCACGATCGTGACCAGCGTCGGTCCGGTGCAGGCCAAGACCGTGAACGGCGACGTGGACATCCGGATGACGACGCTCAGCGGTGCGGATTCGGTGCAGGCGGAGACGGTGAACGGCAGCGCCTTCGCCTACCTGCCCGAGAACGTCTCCGCGACGGTAGACGTCCGCGTCACGAACGGCAGCGCGATGAGCGACTTCGCGGGGCTCGCCGGCGGCTCGGAGCGGATCTCGAAGACGATCACCGGCACGCTCGGCGCCGGTGTCACGCCGGTGCGCGTGCGCTCCCTCAATGGCCAGGCGCAGCTGCGCCGCCTCGATGCCGCCGGCCGGCCCTTCCCGCTCGCCGGGCAAGCGACGCCCTGAGGCGCCGACGCTAGCGTGCGCCCACGGCGCCGTCCACGAGGGCGGCGAGCCTGAAGTCCAGCTCCGTAAGACCGCCTTGGTCGTGCGTGGAGAGCGTGACGAGTACGCGATTGTAGCGCAGGTCCACGTCGGGATGGTGGTTCAACGATTCCGCCGGCGCGACCAGTCGCTGCACGAACTCCACCGCGTCGGGGAAACCCGCAAAGGTGAACGTGCGGGTGATGGACTCGCCGCTGCGGGTCCAGCCCGGCAGGTCGCGCAGCTTGGCTGCGATTGCGCTGTCATCGACACGTGACGGTCGGCTCATCGGGCGCTCCTCGGAAGTGGCATTGTGAAAGTGGGCCGCCGGCAGTGTACGTTCAATGGGTAGGGCTGTCCTGACGAACGCCTCGACCCCGGAGTTGCGATGACGACCGCTGACGTCCTGCCCCTCATCCGCCGCGGCGTGCTGGCGGTGCTCGTGTTCGGTTGCGTGGGCCTCATCGGCGAACTGGTCCTGCTCGAGCACTACGGCGAGCTCACCCAGCTCCCGCCGCTGCTGCTCTGCGCGGCGATGATCGTGGCGGTGATCGCCCACTGGATCGGCAACGGCGCGAGGAGCGTGCGCGCCCTGCAGGTCGTCGCGCTGATGATGGTGCTCTCCGGCGCGATGGGCGTGTACTTCCACGGCGAGGAGAACCTCGAGCACGCGCGCGAGGACGCCGAGGAGTACAGCGAGCCCACCAGCGGTTCCGACTTCTGGATGTCCGTCGTGAAGGGCGACGCGCCGACGCTCGCCCCGGGCACGATGATCCAGTTCGGACTCCTCGCGCTGCTATTCGCCTACAGGCATCCCGCGCTCAAGCGCCCCGAGGAGTGAGTGCGGGGCCGCGTCGCGTTCAGCGCGGCGCGGCGCAGAGATGCTGCATCGCCACGTGCGCGAACGTGCTCTGCAGCGCCGGCCCGAAGCCCGGCTGCCGCGGCGCGCTGCGCCGATACACGCGGTTCGCGCGCTCGTCGTGGAAGATGATGCTCTCCAGCACGGCGACCTTCTGGTTGGCGCAGTCGAACATCGCGCGCGCCCGCGACCCGGTGATCGGGCCCTGCGGCGTGCTCACGGCTTCCGTGTACACCGTCCGCACCACGGCGACCTTCATCCCCAGCGAGTCCTTCACGCTGCGCGTGTCCACGTAGACGGTGTTGCCGCTGGACGTCTTGCCGATCTCCTGCCAGCGGGCAGTGCCCTGGGCTTCGGCGACGGTGGCGACGGCGATGAGCGTGACGAAAGGCAGCAGACGCATCGGATCAGTTGAGTTGCACGAGGCGCACGACGCGCGCCCCGCAGGTTCCACACTTGCCGATCAGCGCGAGTTCCTTGCCGCGGACCTCGGCTTCGGTGAGCTCGAAATGTCGCGTCGCGAGGCAGCGCGTGCAGAAACCGCTGTCGAGCAACTTGGCCCGCGTCTCCTCGGGGACCTTGTCCCAGATGGCCTGCGCTTCCGGCGTGAACGCCATCGCCTGCTCCGGACTGGGGAAGTTACCGCGACCGACCCCTTCAGCTTGGCGAAGCGGCGGCGCGAACGCTAGGCCTGCTCGCTGCGCGTCGCCCGCATCGCGACGAGGCCCGCGGCCGCGAACAGTGCCGACGCGATGAAGAACGGCAGACCGGGCAGGTGCCAGCGCCCCTCCGGACGGATCATCGCCGCGTAGCTCAGCGTGAACAGCGCCGGACCGGCCATCCCGGCGATGCCCATCAACGAACTCGTCGCACCCTGCAGGCGGCCCTGCCCGCTGGCCCCGACGCGCTTGGACATCACGCCCATCAACGACGGATTGAACACGCCGGCCGGTGCGTAGACGAAGATCGCGATCCAGAACATCCACGCCGCCTCGGTGAGGCCGTAGAGCGCGAAGCCCAGCGTGCCGGCGGTCGCGCCGATCGCCAACGCCTTCCGCGCACCGAGGCGTCGCACCAGCGGTCGCACCACGCCGCCCTGCACGACCACGTTCGCGATGCCGACCACGGCCAGCGCGAAGCCGACCTCCTTCGCGCCCCAGTCCAGCACATAGCCTGCCCAGAGCACGAAGACGCTCGGATACACCGTGTGGCCGAGGTTGTACAGGAAACTCACGCTGGCCAGCGGCAACAGCTCGCGATGGGCACGCAGGAAGTGCAGCGAGCCGAGCGGGTTGGCGCGCGCCCAGCTGAACGCCGCGCGCTTCTCGGGTGGCAGCGACTCCGGGAGGATGAAGAAGCCGTACATCGCATTCACCAGCGCGAGCCCACCGGCGACCCAGAACGGCAGCCGCGGATCGCTGGCGCCGAGCACGCCACCGAGCGCCGGCCCGACGATGAAGCCGAACCCCCACGCCGCCCCGACGAGGCCGAAGGCGGCGGCGCGGTTCTCCGGCTCCGTCACGTCGGCGATGTAGGCCGACGCCGTGGCAAAGCCGGACGCGGTCATTCCCGAGAGGATGCGCCCGACGAACAGCCAGCCCAGCGTCGGCGCGAGGGCCATAAACACGTAGTCGAGCCCGAGGCCGGCGATGGACAGCAACAGCACGGGCCGACGGCCGTAGCGGTCGGAGAGCGCGCCCAGCACGGGCGCGCAGATGAACTGCATCAGGGCCCAGACGGTCCCGAAGAGCCCCACCCACTCGGCCGCCCTGGCCGAGTCGTAGTTGACGAAGGACTCGACCAGCTTGGGCAGGACCGGGATGACGATCCCGAACGCGACGATGTCGAGGACGATCGAGACGAAGATGAAGGCGAGGGCGGCGCGGCCAGCGGGCTTGGACACGCGTGAAGTCTAGCCGCGCGCGCCGACGTCGGCGAACGCCCGACAGCGAACACTGCGGCTGTTTGATGGTATTACACGGATGACCCACCACCTCTCACCGCGGGGCCCGTGATGTCGCTCGATCCGCTGCACGATCCGTGTGAAGCCACCGATGACTCTTGCGCGCTGCAGGACCGCCGGGACTTCCTGCGCGTCGGCCTGATGGCCGTCGGCGCGCTCACCGCGCTTGGCGCCACGCCGGAGCGTCTCGCCGCTCTCGAACGCGCCTTCGCCACGGGCGCGCGCGACGGCGACGAACTGCGCTTCCCGGTTCCTGCGGCCGACGGCGCGACCATCGACCGCCGCAACGACGTGATCATCGCGCGCTTCAACGGCGCGCTGATGGCCTTCGTGCTCGAATGCCCGCACCGCGGCGAGAACGTGCGCTGGCAGGCGAACAACAATCGCTTCTTCTGCCCCAAGCACGAGAGCACCTTCGAACCGGACGGCGCGCGCATCCAGGGCAAGGCCGAGCGCGGCCTGGACCGCTACGAGATCCGCCGGGAGGGCGACGAGCTGGTCGTGAACACGGCGCGCAAGTTCCGCAGCACGAACGCCGCCGAGTGGTCGGCGGCGCAGGTGGCGCTCTAGACGCGCGGACCGGACGCGGCGCTCAGGGCGCCGCGTCCGGTTCCTGCACCGCCTTCTCGACCGCCGCCCGCAGGATGCTCATAAAGTCCTGCGCGTTGGTGACGACGCCGATCGCCTGGTGCGTGCCGCGGTCCTTGAGCTTGCTGACGAGGAACTCGCTGGCATCCACGCAGATCGTCGGCAGTTCCTGCATCCCGCGCTGCGGATCCTCGTAGTACGCGGGCAGCATATTGCCGACGGCGATCGAATGCAGCGCGGTGGCGATCATCACCGCCATCGTCGCCTTGATGGCGTGGGCGCGCGTCGCGTCCTGGGCCTGCACGGCGTCGGTATACACGTCCGGCAGCGGACCGTCGTCGCGGACGGATCCGCCGAGCACGAACGGCACGCCTTCGACGACGCAGGCGTGCACAATGCCGTCCGTGATGATGCCCTGCTCCACCGCCGCGGCGATGCTCCCCGCCCGGCGCACGGCGTTGATGGCCCGCATATGCGCCGAGTGGCCGCCCGCCGTCGGCTCGCCCTCGCTGGTCATCCCCAAGGTCGTGCCGACCGTCGCCGCCTCGATGTCGTGCACGGCGACGGCGTTGCCGGCGAGCAGCGCCTGCACGTAGCCGTTGCGGATGAACCACACGAGGTTGTCGCGCGCCCGCGAATGCACGAGCGCCGGACCCGTCACCCAGAGCACGTAGCCGCCGCGCCGCTTCTCCTCGACGAGCATCCGCGCGATCTGCGTGTAGTCAATCGGCTTCTCGCGGCTGACGGCACTGCTCATAAAGTGGAACTCGCCCTCGGCGCCCGCCTCGCCGCTGAAGCCGCGTGCGTGCACGAACACGCCCTCGCGACCATCCTCGGCGAGGCCGACGACCACTTCGTCGCCGGCCTTCACGCGACGCCCCTCGCGCACCCACCACGCGTTGCCTTCACCACGCACGAGCACGCCGTCCATCCGCGGCTCGCGGGGCAACACCCAACTCCCGTCGGCGTTCTTCACGTACGTGGGCAGGTTGGTCGTGGCGAAGAAGCCCTCGGGCAGCACGCCGTCGCGCTCGACGCGCGCGGTCCGTGCGGCGGGCGCTTCGGCCAGCGGCGCCTTCGTGAAATCGGGCGGCGTATAGCGGATGGTCATCGTCGTCTCAGAGGATGCGCTTGCCGAGCGCCGAGCAGATGAGCTCGCAGGCGATCTCGGCCGTGCGGTTGCGTTCGTCGAGCACGGGGTTCACCTCGACCACGTCGAGGCCCACGAGCTTGCCCGTGTCGGCGAGCATCTCCATCGCGAGATGCGCTTCGCGATAGGTCATCCCACCCGGCACGGCCGTGCCGACGCCCGGCGCTTCCTCGGGGTCGATGACGTCCATATCAAAGGAGAGCCACAGTCCGGCCGTGTCCTTGGCCGCGACGGCGATGGCCTCCTCGAGCACGCTGCGCACGCCGCGTTCGTCGAGAGCGCGCATCGTGAAGGCGGAGAGCTTCCACTTCCTGATGTGCGCACGCTCGGCGGTGTCGAGGTCGCGCAGGCCGACCAAGGCGACATCGCTGGCCCGCAGGGACGGCGTGGCGCCGCCGATCTCGGCCATCGCCTTGTCGCCGAAGCCCAGCAGCGCGGCGAGCGGCATCCCGTGCACGTTGCCGCTCTTGGACGTGGCGGGCGTGTTGAGGTCGCCGTGCGCGTCAATCCACAGGGTCCCGAGCCGCTGGCCCTTCGCTTGGAGATGGGCGGCCGCGCCGGCGATCGATCCGGCAGCGAGCGCGTGATCGCCGCCGAGCACAACCGGCAAGCGCCCCGCGGCGAGCGCCTCGCGCGTCTGTGTCGCGACGGCGGTGCAGACGTCGGTGATGGCGCCGAGGTAACGCGCGCCGCGCTGGGCACCGCGCGCGGCGTCCTCGCGCATCGGCACGTGCACGTTGCCTGCGTCGTCCACGTCGTGGCCGAGCTTCACCAAGCGCTCGCGCAGGTCCGTATAGCGGACGGCGGAGGGACCCATATCCACGCCGCGGCGTGAGGCGCCCAGGTCCATCGGGACGCCGATGATGCGCACCTGTGTCATATGCCGGATGCTACTCGGCGGGCGGTGCCCCGGAAGGGATTCGCAAACGTATGCAGGCTATGCGCGGCGTATGCGGCCGCGGCTGCATCGGCATCCAGCGCACGGCGACGACCGCCGCTCGCGCCACGCGACCGCGGCTAGCCTTCGCCGCGCTGCACGCGGAACGCCGGTGCCACGTAGCCGGCCGGCCGGTGTTCCTCCGGCGTGGTCACCGTGTTGCCGTCGCGCAGCGCGTGGTACTGCGGCGACATAATCTCCACGCCGGCCGCGTTGAACGCGTCCTGGATCGCCGCGTGCAATGCCGAATAGATGGTCGCCAACTCGTGCGACTCGCGCGTCAGGGCATTCACTTCGTACGCCACGGAGAAATCCCCGAGCGCCGTCTGCAGGACGAAGGGCTTGGGCTCGCTGAGGAGCGCCGGCACCTTCGCGACGGCACCGAGCAGCAGCTCGTGCACCCTGCGCCAGGGGACGTCATAGCCGATGGTCACGCTGGTGTGCACCATCAGGCCTTCGCTGCGGGCCATCGCCGTGAAGTTCAGCACGTGGGCGCTGAGCACCATCGCGTTGGGGATCGTCACGTCCACGTTCTTGATCGTGCGCACGCGAGTGACGAGCAGCGTCTTGGCGATGACGTCGCCGGTGGACTCCCCGATGCGCACGCGGTCACCGACGCTGAAGGCCCGCGTGTACGTGAGCACCACGCCGGCGATGACGTTGGAGATGGCCGACGACGAGCCGAGCGAGACGAGCAGGCCGAGGAACAGCGAGACGCCCTTGAAGGCCTCCGACTGCGCGCCCGGCAGGTACGGGAAGATGACGACGAGGACGAACGCGATGACGAGGAAGCGCGCGATCTTGTAGGTCGGCTCGGCCCATTCCGGCTCGAATCCGCCGAAGGTCAGCGTGCCGCGTTCGACGGCCGTGAAGACCGCCTTCACGACGACGAGCGCATAGCGCGTGATGACTATGATCACCGCGATGAACGCGATGTTCGGCAGGTACTCGAGGATGCCCCAGCCCACGCGACCCAGCGGGTCGAGCACGTAGCCGAGCAAGCGGTCGGCGTAGGGTTCGGTCCACGGGAAGAAGCCGAGGACCAGCGGCAGGTAGAAGTACAGCAGCAGGAGGACGACCGCGATGCGCACGAAGCGCAGCACTGCGGCGAGGCCCTGCGCCACCTGCTCGGCGGTGAGGATCTCCAGCGTCTTGATGCGCAGCGACGGCAGGCCGCCACCCTTGCGCGCTTCCAGCGCCGCCTCGGCGCGGGTGATGCCGTTGCGGATGAGGCGCAGCAGCACGATGAGCACGAGCGTGGCGACCAGCGTGAAGGCGACGACCGCGGCGATCGTGCGCGCCGTCTCGATGAACGACACCTTGCTGACCTGCGCCCAGAGCGCATCGCGGAACTGCGTCGCCAGCACGTCGCGAGGCACACCGACGGCGGCCGCGTCATCGTCGGTGACGGTCATCAGGATCACGTCGCCGGCGGTGATGTCCGTGCCGCGCTCGCCGACGACGACGCCGAGCGAATCGAGCCGCACGCGCGTGAGGCCGCGTAGGCGCGTCCCGATGGCTTCCGCGCGCTGCGCCGCCGTGAACGCCCCGAAGCGCGTGGGAACGAACAGCGCGGTGTCGCCGCGAACGACGAGCGGCGCGGACTGCGCGGCGCTGTCGAGTGCGGCGGCGCGGCCTGGCACGACGGCCGCGGCGTCCTGCGCCCCGACGGGAGCGACGGCCAGCAACAATGACAGGACGCAGACGAGCAGCCGCACGCGACCTCCGGATGACGCCGGCGCGCTCAGCGCGCCGGTCGCAGGCTCAGGAGCAGGCCGACCACCACCACGGTGCCGGCCCCGATGACGTTATGCCAGAGGAAACTGACCTGCGGCGCGCCGAACGCAACCGCCGCGACCGCCGACATCCCGGCGATGAGGCCGACGAAGGCGCCAACGCCCCGCGCCCGCGGGATCATCGCCAGTAGAAACACGCCGAGGATCGATCCATAGAAGAACGAACCGAAGCGGTTCACCACTTCGATCAGCGAGCCGAGCGTCGCCGCCTGCGTCGCGACGACGCAGGCGAACAGCCCCCAGAACATCGTCGAGAGCCGGCCCACCTTCAGCGACTGCGTATCGCTGGCCGCGGGGTTCACCCAGCGCTGGTAGAAGTCCACGGTGGTCGCGGTGGCCAGCCGGCCGTCCACGATCATCGGTCCGCCGATGAGCGGGGCGTAGTCGATGAGGCCCAGGTGCGCGGCGAGCGAAGCCGCCGCCAGGATGACAACGCCGGTCGCCACTCCCCACGCC
>CAZYQM010000009.1:20904-26798 GCA_964649965.1 uncultured Gemmatimonas sp. | reverse complement strand
GCGAGGACGACCGCGAGGTGCTCTATTCGGCGATCGCCGCGCTGGGGAGCATCGGTGGCGCGGAGGCCGTGCAGGTGTTGATCCGCGCCGCCAACGGCGAGACGCAGCATCCGCGGCGGCGCGCGGTGGCGTATCGCCTGCAGGCCTGCGCGGCGCTCGCGCAGATCCGCACGCCGCAGGCGATGGCGGCGGTGCAGGTGTTGCGCGACGACCGCGATCGCGAGTTGCGCGAGGGGGCGATGCGGTTGGTCGCGCAGGCGGCGCGCCGCGGAACGACGGCCCTGCGCGCGCCGGCCGACGCCTGAGACGCCGGTCCGGGCGCGCGGTCAGCGCGCCGTGAAGTCCGTGTCCTTCGTGACCGCGCGGCAGGCCGCGGCGATCAACGCCGCCGCGTGATCGAGGTCCACCAGCGAAACCATCTCGTTGGGCGAGTGCATATAGCGGTTCGGCACGGAGAGCAGCGCCGTCGCCACACCTTCGCGCGCGAGATGGATGGCATCGGCGTCGGTGCTGGTCTCGCGGCCGGCGGCGTGCAGCGTGAACGGGATGCGCGCCGACTCGGCGGTGTCGCGCAGGATACGGAAGGCCACGGGCGAGATCACCGATCCGCGCGTGAGCACCGGGCCCGACCCCAAGGGCGAATGACCGAGCTCCTTCTTCTCGACGCCCGGGTGGTCGGTGGCGAAGGTGACGTCCACGACGATGGCCATCGCCGGGTTCACGCGCTGCGCACCGACCAACGCGCCGCCGCCGCGATAGGCGATCTCTTCCTGCGTGGTGGCGACGGCGACGACGCGCGCCTCGCCGGGCGCCGCGGCGTAGCGGCGCAGCGCCTCGAGGACGACGAAGGCGCCGATGCGGTCGTCAATGGAACGCGAGACGATGCGGTCGTTGGGGAAGTCCAGCGTGCGCGAGTCGATCACGCCGGCGTCGCCGATGCTCAACACCGCCTCGGCCTGCGCGCGCGTCGTCGCGCCGATGTCCACCCAGAGGTCGGTCATCTTCGACGCCTTCTCGCGCTCCTCGGGCTTCATCAGGTGGATCGGCTTCTTGCCAACGGCGCCCATCACCTCGCCGTCGCGGCCCTGGAAGCGGATGCGCTGCGCGACCAGTACCTGCGGATCCCAGCCGCCGATCGGCGCGATGTACACGAAACCGTCGTCGTCTATGTAGGTGACGATGACGCCGATCTCGTCAATGTGACCGGCCAGCATAATCGTCGGGCCGCCCTTCGCGTTGACGACGGCCATCGAGTTGCCGTGGACGTCGGCGTGGACCTCGTCGGCGAAGGTCTTGGCCTCGTCGCGCCAGACCTTGGCGGCCGCGGACTCGTAGCCCGAAGGGCCGGGGGTGTCGAGGAGCTGCTTGAGGAAGGCGACGGCGGGAGGCTTGAGCATCGTGGGGTCCTCAGACGGCACGCGCGAAGGCGGGATCGAGTGGCGAGAACAGCTGCGGGTTGAACAGGCGCGCCATCACCTCGATGCCATCGATGAGGCGAGGGCCCGGCCGCGAGGCGAAGGCGTTGGCGTCGAGGGCGAACACCTGTCGTCCGCGGGCAAAGGCCAAATCCTCGAGGGCGAGCAGGCGTTCCGCCTCCGCGACGGCGCGCGGCAGGTCGTAGCCGCAGGGCGCGATGAGGACAATCTCGGGGTCGGCGGCGCGCACCTGGTCGAGCGTCTTCACCACGGAGTGCTCGCCCGGCGTCGCAAGCACGTCGATGCCGCCGGCGCGCTTCACCATCTCGGGCACCCAGTGACCGGCCGCGTAGATCGGATCGCCCCACTCGATGACGGCAACGCGCGGGCGCGGCGCCTTCGCGGCCTTGAGCGTCTCGTGCACCGCGCGCATCCGCGTCCGCGCATCGGCGACGAAGCGCTCCGCGTCCTCGGCGCGACCCATCGCATTCCCCACCGCGACGATGTCGTCGAGCACGCCGTCGAGCGAGGTGGCGGAGAGCGTCAGCACCTGCGGCGGCGGCTCGAGCCGCGCCGCCACGGCGCGCACGTCGGTCTCCATCACCGCGCAGACCTCGCAGAGGGCCTGCGTGAGGATGAGATCCGGCTGCAGCGCGCGGATGCGGTCCTCCTCCAACGAGTACAGCGGCGCGCCACTGGTCGTGATCTCGCGCACCTGCGCGTTCACCACGTCCGGCGCAGCCTCGGCGTCGATCGCCGTGCGCGTCACGCGCACGCGCGACTCCACCTCCGCCGGGAAGTCGCAGCAATGCGTCACGCCGACCACCGATTCCATCCCGCCGAGCGTGGCGACGATCTCCGTCGCGCTCGGCAGCAGCGAGACGACGCGCATCAGCGACGCGGCCTCGGGATCGGGAGCAGCACCAGCGTGCAGACGAAACCCATCAACCCGAGGGCGAGCGGCCCAAGACCGCCGCCCGCCATAAACGTCACGATGCCCATCAGCGCCGCCGCCTCACCGAGCGCCCAGCCGATGATGAGCACCTGCGAGACGCGGTCCGGCGGCGCGCCCTCGAGCTTCGTGCGGAGCAGCAGTGCACCGGCGACCGCCAGCGCGAGGAAGGCCCACGACAGATAGCGCAGCCCCTCGTTCATCGTCCCGAAGTCCACGGCGGACATCATCCCGAACCGCGGGCCGAAGTACGCGATGCCGGCGAACATAAACACGCCGGTCATCAGCGCGATGCGGATGATGAACAGGTTGCGATAGGGCATCGGTCAGCGCTTCTCGTACACGGCCTTGCCGCCCACCCACGTGGACAACACCTGCGTGCCAAGGATGTCGGAGGTCGGCACGCGCATAATGTCGCGGTCGAGCACCACGAAGTCGGCGCGCTTGCCCGGCGTCAGCGAGCCGAGCTCGGCTTCCTGGAAGCCCGCGTACGCCGCCCACAGCGACATCGACAGCAGCGCTTCCTCGCGCGTCATCCGCTGCTCGGGATACCAGCCGCCCGCCGGCCAGCCGTTGGCGTCCTGCCGCGCGACGGAGGCATTGAACGAGATCAGCGGGTTCACGTACTCGACCGGGAAGTCCGAGCCGTTCGGAATCACGACGTTGGTGTTGAGCAGCGAGCGCCATGCATACGCGCCGCGCAGGCGGCCTTCGCCAAGGCGGTTGCCGGCCCAGTACATATCGCTGGTCTGGTGCGAGGCCTGCATTGAGGGAATGACGCCGAGCTGCGCGAAGCGCGGGATGTCGTCGGCGTGCAGGATCTGGGCGTGCTCGACGCGGAAGCGATGGTCGGCGGTGGGACGCTCCTTGAGCGCGGCCTCGTAGGAGTCGAGCACGAGGCGGTTGCCGCGGTCGCCGATGGCGTGCGTGTTCACCTGGAAGCCGGCGGCCAGCGCGCGGCTCGCGACGTCCTTGATGTGCGCGGCGGGCGAGACGAGCAGGCCGCTGGTCGCGGCGTCGCTGTAGGGTTCGAGCAGCGCCGCGCCGCGCGAGCCGAGCGCACCGTCCTGGTACAGCTTGATGCTGCGCACCCACAGCGTGCCGTCATAGCCGCCGACCAACGGTCCGCGACGGAACCAGGCTTCGATCGTCGGCTGATGGTCCGAAATCATCGCGTAGAGGCGGATGTTCAGCTTGCCTTCGCGCCCGAGTTCCTCGTACAGCTCCAGTGTCTGGCCCGACGCGCCGGCGTCGTGCACGCCGGTGAGGCCCCAGCGATGCATCTCGGCGATGGCATCGGTGATCATCTCCTTCACCTGCGCGCGCGACGGATTCGGCACCGAGCGCGCCACGAGGTTCTCGGCGTTGTCCACGAGCACGCCCGACGGATTGCCCTGCGCGTCCTTGATGATCTCGCCGCCGGCCGGGCTCTGCGAGGTGCGCGTGAGGTTCGCCGCGCGCATCGCCGCGGCATTCACGAGCACGGCGTGCCCGTCCACGCGCGTGAGCATCACCGGATGGTCGGGGACGGCGCGCGACAGCGCATCGTGCGTCGGCCAGGCGGTGTTGCCCCAGTCGTTCTGGTCCCAGCCGCGGCCGAGGATCCACTGGCCCTTCGGCGTCTCGCGCGCGCGCTCGACGACGCGGGCGATGACTTCGTCGTACGACTTGGTCTCGACGAGGTCCACGGCCTGCAGCTTGTCGCCGAGGCCGACGACGTGCGCGTGCGCGTCGGTCATTCCCGGAATGACGGTGCGCCCGCCGAGGTCCACCGTGCGCGTGCGCGCGCCGACCAGCGCGCGTGCGCCGGCGGCGTCGCCGGTGAAGACGACGCGGCCGCCGCGGATGGCCATCGCCTGCACGATCGGACGCGCGCCGTCCGCGGTGTAGATGCGGCCGTTGAGCACGACGAGATCCGCCGGCGCGGACGCCGACGATTGTGAAGCGAGCGGGGCGGCGACGAGCGCAAGCGCGGTCGCGAGGAGGCCGATGCGTGACATAGCGAAGCGTTCCAAGGTGAGGGCAATCACAAGCCGGGGCCGAGCGATGTCACGAACGGAACCGCGCCGTGACAGCAGAGGTACGAGAAAGAGTCTCCTACACGGTCCCCCCAACCAAAGGTCGGAGCAGAAAATGTACATCAAGAGCATCCTCACGCTCACGTTGGTCCTTGCGGTCGCGCCGGTGTCGCTGCGTGCCCAGGACTCGACGCGCAGCGCCGAAAGCGAAGCCGAATCGAGGGCGCGCCTGGCCCGCAAGGCGGCGGGCATCACGGTCGGTCCCTGGGAGCTCCGCGGCATCGAGCCGCCGAGCGGCGTGGAGGTTTCGACGCTGCCGATGTTCTACGGGTTTATGCGCAAGGGACTCGATGCGCGCCTGGCGCTGGAGAACGGCATCGGCGTCTGGCGCCGCGAGCAGACCACGCCTGCCACCGGCGGACTCGGCGGTACGTCCGGCGAGACGGTGCAGAGCTGGGTGGTCGCGCAGACGACGGCGATCCGCTTCTACCCGATGACCGATGCCGGCGCGCGGTTCGAGCCTTGGGTGCTCGGCGGCGCGGGCTTCACGCTCGGCATCGACGACCGCGAGACGGAAGGCGGCGGCGTGCTGGGCGGGAGCACTGGCGCGTCAGGCGTGGGCATCGTGCCCGGCTTCTCGCTGCAGGGCGGTGTCGGCGCCGAGTGGTGGTTCAGCGAATCGCTGGCGTTGAACATCGGCGCCCGCTATCAGTGGACGCGCTTCCTCGAGGATTTCGGCGGCGAGCGCACGTACCAAGGACCGGCGTATGAGGCGGGCCTGACGTACAAGTTCCGCTATCGGTAGCTTGGGCGGCGTGAGCCGCCCCAGCATCGCCGTCATCGGATTGGGCGCCGTCGGCAGTGCGACGGCCCTGCACCTCGCGCGGGCGGGCGCCACGGTCGTCGGATTCGACCGCTGGCGTCCGCCGCATCGCGTCGGTTCCACGCACGGCGAGTCGCGCATCACGCGCGCGACGGCCTGGGAAGGCGCGGCGTACCTGCCGCTGGTCGTACGCGCGCAGCGGCTCTGGGCAGACTTCGCGCAGACGACGGGTCGCGAGTACTTCGCGCCCTGCGGCGGGCTCTTCGTCGGACATCCGCACGAGTATCACGTCGCCGGATCGCTGCGCTCGGCGCTGGATGGCGCGGTGCCGCACGCGGTCTACGATCCGGCCGAGCTGCGGAAGCGATGGCCGTGGCTCGCGGTGCCGCCGGGAATGGTCGGCTTCTGGGATCCCGGCGCCGGCGTGCTTGCGCTCGAACGCATCGTGGAAGATCAGCTGCGCGTCGCCGAGTCCGCCGGCGCGATGCTGCGCTTCGACACGACGGTGCAGGGCATCGAGCCGAGCGGCGACGGCGTTACGATCGCGACGGCCGAGGGCACGCTGCGGGTGGATGCGGCGGTCGTCTGCACCGGCGGCTGGACATCCGCGTTGCTGGGTTCGGCGCTGCCTGAACTTCCTGTCGAGCGCGTCACGCAGCATTGGTTCGCCGAGCCGGAGGCCGGGG
>CAZYQM010000009.1:18265-20894 GCA_964649965.1 uncultured Gemmatimonas sp. | reverse complement strand
TGGGGTCTGGCGCTGCGGCCCGACGGCGCAGTGGCGCTGCCACCCGCGCCCGGCCGGCTGCTCAGCGACGGCGAGAACCACGCGACGGCCGTGTTCCCGACTGCGGGCGGTCGCATCAAGGTCGCCGGGCACGGCTCGGGTCGCGTGGGGCCGCTGGATTCGCTCGACCGCGAGGTCCGCACTGACGACATCGCCGGCGCGGAAGCGCTGCTCCGCAAGTATCTCCCGCTGCACGCAGGCGCGCGCGTCGAGAGCAGCACCTGCTTCTACACGCGCACGCCGGACGGGCAATTCCTCATCGATCGGCTGCCGGACGCGCCGCAGGTGATTGTTGCTTCCGCCTGCAACGGCTTCGGCTTCAAGTTCTCCGTCGCCGTCGGGGAGGCGCTCGCCGCGCTCGCACTAGGCGAGCGACCACCCGTGGACATCAGTCCCTGGCGACTCCGCTAGCGCTGGCGGCTGCCCAACCAGCTGCGGCGGAACTCCAGTTGTTCAGCGGTCGGAGTGCGGCCGGCATCCTCGTACGGCACGATCTCCAGGCGCGGGTTCGCGCGCAGTGTCATCCTCCCCGAGCGCTCGCCGTCGCGGGCCATCCAGGTCACGTGGATTGTCGAACCCGCCGGCTTCGCGGCGAGGATGCGCGCGACGTCAGCGGTGGTCGCGACTGCCGCGCTGTCGAGCGTGAGGATGCGATCCCCGGCCGAGAGGCCGACCTGGTACATCGGCGTGCCGATCGTGGTGGGACCGGCGACGACGACCTCGCCGTCGAGCGCGGAGAGGCGGGTGTCGCCCATCCAGGCTTCGCGCGCCGCGGCAGCGCGCACGAGGAATCCGGCGTGCCCGAGCAGCGTGCGGTAATCGGGCAGCTCGCTGCCGTAGATGAAGCGCGCAAAGAACTCGCGGGCGAAGACGTTGTCGCCGGTGAGCTCGCCGAGCGCCGCCTCCACGTCAGCGACGCCGTAGCCGCGTGCCGGCGCGAGGTTCGGTGTCTGCGGGCCGAAGCGGCGCCACATCAGCTGCATCAGCTCGTCGAGCGTGTGGCCGCGCGTGCGCAGCGTGAGGTCCAGCGCGAGGCCGAGGCCCTCGCCGTACGTGTAGTACGAGATGAAGGTATTGGCGCGGTTGTTGGGGTCGATGCTCGTGGCGGCGTCCACGAAGGGCGCCTGCTGGCTCATCCCGACGGGGCCCGTGAAGTTGCGGCCCGGATGGTTGGTGAGCGTATTCACCGCGTTGGAAATCTGGCGCGCGTACTGCGCCGTGTTCGTGATGCCCGCGCGGTGGATCACCAGCGGCCCGTAGTAGCTCGTGAAGCCCTCGGCGAACCAGAGCTCGCCGCTCATATTCGCGTCGGAGAAGTCGAAGGGCTCGAGCGCGGCCGGGCGGATGCGCTCGACGTTCCACGCGTGGAAGAACTCGTGCGAGACCGTGCCGAGCAGGCCTTGGCTCGCCTGGGCGAGCGAGGCGGAGGACGTCAGCGACGTCGAATTGCGGTGTTCCATCCCGTCGCCCGCGCAGTTGGGGCGATAGCAGGCGATGAAGGTGTAGGTGCCGAAGTCGAAGCGCGGGAACTCGCCGTAGACGGCGGCCATCTCGTTCACGACGCGCTTGGTGAGCTCGGTGAACTGCGTGGCCTCGTCGCGGTTGCCGAGGTGGTTGAGCGCGAGGCGGACCGTCTGGCGCGCGCTCGGCGGACCGACCTGCCACTCACGGACGTCGAGGCGCCCGAGGTGCGTCGGCGAATCCATAAAGTACTGGAGGTGCGGCGCGCGGAAGGTGTGCGGGTCGGACGTCGGCTCGAGCTGCGTGGCGACGCGCCACAGGCTGTCGGGCGCGTTGAATGTGGCGTAGATCGGGCGGTCGGCCAGCGCCGGCGCGTAGGCGAACGTCGCCGGGATGTTGAGGTGCGCCCGCGTCTGGTCCACGCCGGCGTAGGTGCCGTCGGCGCGGTCGGCGAAGAGCGTGTAGGAGAATCGCACGGTGCCGCGGTGGCCGTTCACGCGCCAGACATTCGGGCGGACGCGCTCGACCTCGAGCGGGCGGCCGTCGGCGTCCGTCGCGCGCACGGCATAGACGTTCTTCGCGAAGTCGTGGGCCGCGTAGCGACCCGGCGAGCTGCGCGCCATCCGCACCTCCAACGGGCCGGCCGGCACATCACGGAAGGTCAGCGAGACTTCCGCCTCGTGCTGCACGGCGTTGGGGAAGGCGATGTACGCCGAGGTCGCGTTGCGCGGCATCGCCGTCGGGCCTTGAGCGGAAAGCGGCGTCGCCGCGACGACGCAGGCGATCAGCAGGGCAGGGAACGGTCGCATTGGAGTCCGGGACAGGGTCGTGACAGGGAAAGATTGCGCGAAGCGGGCCCGAATCGCGAATCTGCGCGTATGCGCCCCGCGACATCGTCCCGCATCCGTCTCGCCGCCCTCCTCGCGATCATCCCGGCGATCGCCTTCGGCTGCAGCGCCGCCGACGTGCAGGTCATCGCGCATCGCGGGGCCTCGGCCGAGGCGCCGGAGCACACCTTCGCCGCCTGGGACCTCGCGCTCGCGCAGGGTGCCGATTGGATCGAGCAGGACCTGCAGATGACGCGCGATGGCCGGCTCGTGGTGCTGCACGATGACTCCCTCGACCGCAC